>JBJEAW010000086.1:0-58002 GCA_051869435.1 Prevotella sp.
TAAGGGGTCATCGTCGCTTTGCCCTCGGGGGTCAAACTCGCGTGGCGTTTCCAGTAATGAACGAAGGCGAAGCCAACACATAATCACCCATCTTCTCTTCCTGCCCCATGGGACTTGGGTGCAGGCAAAGGGGAATGGCAGCCTGTGTCGCTTCTGGTCTGGGGGGGGGTATGGCACCCTCTCTACCTTTTCTTATTGACGTTATCATTCCAATGCCTCAGTAAAAGAAGAAGAGCCAAGCCCGCCCTGAACAGGCACATGCCCCACCTGCTGATAATGACAGTCCTCATACAGTACGTCCGACAGGATATATGATGTCCTGTCCATGACAGCCTTGAACACTGTCTGGCAGAAAGAACTATGAACGGCTTTTGTGGCACATCCGTCCCCCTGCCTGTTCCTGTTCTATGGGCTTATAGCCAACGAATCAGCAATCCGCATACGAGGCAAAAAATACAGCCACTATTCTCCCACCACCACATACAATCCAAAATCACAAAAAGAAAATGGACATACATCCATGAGGGATATGCCCCCATAGATGTATGTCCATACTTTATTTTTATGTTGATACCTGTGTGTGGGGGATTATTTCTTACAACATGACTTCGCGCCATCGGCAGCCTTCTTACACTCGCCTTTCGCGGCGCCTTTACACTCTGCCTTGCCGGCTTTCTCACAACAGCTCCCGGCCGCCTTCTTACACTCACCCTTACCGGCTTTCTTGCAACAGCCCTCGGCCGCCTTCTTACACTCACCCTTACCGGCTTTCTTGCAACAGCCCTCGGCCGCCTTCTTGCACTCACCCTTGCCGGCTTTCTTGCAACAACCCTCGGCCGCCTTCTTACATTCCTTGGCGGGGAGGCTCTTGACATCCTGTAGTGTAAAAGACGGGATGCCGTTCATGATGACGGTGTTCTCATCGTTGTAGCTGGTTGTGGCAAATGTGGCTAACGACATGACTGTCATAGCCATAATAAGCATCATTCTTTTCATAATTGTCTTGTTTTATTTATTTGGATTGTTTCGTCGACAGATATTCTCTCTGAGGCACGACATGTGAGGACGTATGCCTAAGCCCCACAGTGCAAAGATAATGGAATAACAGAACATATCCAAGCATGGGGTATGACATTTAATATATTTTTGCTAACGGGGTATCATTCCTTAAACTTAATTGACTTAGAGGGGTGGATGTGTGATACGAGCATAGCAGGGAGGCATAGTATAAGCGAGCACATGAGAAAGACAAGAATATTAACAAGCACTATGAGGGGCACATTTATCTCTACGGGGGCTGTGCTGACATAGTATGTCTGGGGGTCGAGACTGACGAGACCAAGATGTCGCTGGAGGAGGCAGACGGCGAGGCCGAAGATGTTGCCGACGAGCATCCCCCGGGCTATTATGAACATGCCGAACCACAGGAATGTCTTCCTTAACAGGGCGTCACGAGCGCCGACAGCCTTCATGACGCCTATCATGGGTATGCGCTCAAGTATGATTATGAGCAGTCCGCTTGTCATGGTCACTGTGGCAACACAGACCATGAGGACGAGGATTATCCATACGTTCACGTCAAGCAGCCCAAGCCATGAGAATATCTGGGGATTTGTCTCGAGCACAGTGGCTGATGTGTATGGCTGGCCGTAACGGTCTTCTTTCCTGTTGAGGTGCTTGACAAGCCATGACGCTGTCGTCTCTATATTATCAAAATCACCAACGGTGAGCTCAAGTCCTGACGCCTGGTCGGGCTGCCAACCGTTCAGCCTCTGTACGGAATACAAATCGCAGAAGACAAGTGTCTCGTCAAATTTCGTCAGGTTGGTGTTATACACGCCCGATATGAGGAAGCGCCGTGTGCGTACCGTCCCGTCACCTATAAAATAGGCGAAGAGCTTGTCTCCGGCATGGACACCAAGCTTGTCGGACATGAGCTTTGAGATAAGTATCTCGTTGCTGGCTCTTTCTGACGAGAACGCGGGCACCGTACCCTCATGCAGATTCTGGCTGATGAATGTCGAGTCCCAGTCCTCGCCGACACCTTTCATCATCACTCCGAGAAAATCACTGTCTGTCTTCAGCAGTCCCTGCTTCATGGCGTATCTCTGTATATGCGTGACATTGGGGGCTCTGTGTAAGGAACGGACAAGAGAGTCGGATGTAGAGACAGGCTTCAGCGCCTCGTCTTGATCATAGAGGAAGTTGCGCACGACAATATGACTACCGAATCCGATGACTTTGTCACGTATGGTATGCTTGAAGCCTAACACGACCGACAGGGAGACGATGATGACGGCGATGCCCAAGGCCATGCCCATGATGGCTATGCGTATCGCAGGGAGGGAGACGCGCCCGCCACCCTTCTCGTCGCGATATATCTTTCTTGCTAAAAAGTAGCTTAACATGGTGGATTTCTCAGTGGGGGGAGTGTATTTATTCGATGGGAGAAGGATAAGTGGATGATATTCTGGATTACCCGGGAACTGTAAAATAGCTGGAGGCACGCCTCCCCGCTACTCCTCATCCACTCTGCCAGGGTAGGCCTCAAGCGCCTTGCGGAGGACAAGGAGAGCTCGCTCGAGGTCAGGCTTCTTCAGCACGTAAGCTATGCGCACTTGGTTGATTCCTGCTCCAAGTGTTGTGTAGAATCCTGATGCGGGGGCCATCATGACAGTCTCGCCCTCATAGCTGAACGTCTCGAGACACCAGCGGCAGAAACGCTCGGAATCGTCGACGGGGAGCTTGGCGACTGTATAGAACGCTCCCATGGGTATCGGCGAATAGACGCCGGGGATGCGGTTAAGGCCATCTATGAGACACTTGCGGCGCTCGACATACTCGTCATAGACGTCCCTGTGATATTCTTCGGGAGCATCGAGCGACGCCTCTGCCACTATCTGGCCTATCAACGGCGGGGAGAGACGCGCCTGGCAGAACTTCATGACTGCGGCACGTACCGCGGCGTTCTTAGTAATAAGGGCTCCGATGCGTATGCCGCACTCAGAGTACCGCTTCGAGACGGAGTCGATGAGCACGACATTCTGCTCTATCCCCTCCAGATGGCAGGCTGATATATAGGGTGAGCCTGTGTAGATGTACTCACGATATACCTCGTCAGAGAAGAGGTAGAGGTCATACTTCTTCACGAGGTCACGTATCTGGTTCATCTCACGCCTTGTATAGAGGTATCCCGTCGGGTTGTTGGGATTGCATATCATTATCGCTCGTGTTCGCTCGTTTATGAGCTCCTCAAACTTCTCCACCTTCGGCAGGGAGAATCCCTCATCTATGGTTGTGGCGATGGTGCGTATGCGTGCTCCAGCCGATATGGCAAAAGCCATATAGTTTGCATAAGCCGGCTCGGGGACGATAATCTCGTCACCAGGATTCAGACAGGCCAGAAACGAGAACAACACAGCCTCTGAGCCGCCGGAGGTTATAATGATATCATCGGCCGAGACGTTGATGTTATACTTCTTGTAATAATCGACAAGACGCTCTCTATAAGACAGATATCCCTGTGATGGGGAATACTCAAGTATCTCCCTGTCGATATTTTTAAGAGCGTCAAGTCCCTCTTTTGGCGTGGGGAGGTCAGGCTGGCCTATATTAAGATGATAGACCTTTATGCCCCTGCGTTTTGCTTCGGCAGCAAGAGGTGCGAGTTTTCTGATAGGCGACTCAGGCATCTCATGTCCGCGGATAGAAATCTTTGGCATTATAGTTATTGTGTTTATTTTTGATTTTTCTTAGTTGTCATGGATATTGGTAACAGAATTCTCTGCCCTATCCTTGTCCTGACGGTATCAGGCAGAGAGAGATGTTGACACCTATGCGTCTTGACCGGGGCCCCATTCTCAATTCAGCCAGCCATACATTTGCCCGCATAATGGAATTCTGGCTGTCATCTGACGAAAACGAAAAGCGGGAGAAATACCCATATTTATGACAAAATTAAGTATTTTTCATGAATCACCCAAAATATATAACCGTTTTTTGCAATCCAGCCTATAAAAAAAGTATATAAGTTTGCACATATCAAAAAAATACGGTAAATTTGCACCTTAAAAACAAATAGACAACAAAAAGACAACGTTTTCGATAAGCCATATGGGCGACTGGCGAATAAAGCAAGAGCAGAGGCAAACCGATGGAGCAGTGAGAACCATCAAGCTCGCTTGAATGGTCGAGTCGCGTCTGAGGAGGACGAAGTCAAGTTTGCATAAAATATGCCTTGCGAGGAGGAGGAAGACGTAGTCAAAAAGGTGCATTTAATTGAACAACAATATCCGAATAACAGGATGGAAAAAAAATTTGCAGAACATAAGAGCCTGAACCTCACCGATGTGAACAACGAGGTGCTCGGTATGTGGAAAGAGAAAGATATATTCCACAAATCAATAGATGAAAAAGAAGGACTGCCACAATTTGTATTCTTCGAAGGCCCACCCTCAGCCAACGGACACCCGGGCATACACCATGTTATGGGACGTACCATAAAGGACACTATCCTCAGATACAAGACGATGAAGGGATTCCAGGTGAAGCGCAAGGCAGGATGGGACACCCACGGGCTTCCCGTTGAGCTGTCGGTAGAGACAAGCCTCGGGATAACAAAAGAGGATATCGGGAAGAAGATATCTGTCGATGACTACAACAACGCGTGCCGCAAGAATGTCATGATGTACACGGACGAATGGTCGCAGCTGACAGACAAGATGGGCTACTGGGTTGATCTTGAGCATCCTTACATCACGTATGACAACAAATATATAGAGACCCTCTGGTATCTCCTCAAGCAGCTCTACAACAAGAATCTGCTCTATAAGGGGTACACCATACAGCCCTACTCTCCGGCCGCCGGCACAGGCCTCTCAAGCCACGAGCTGAACCAGCCTGGATGCTACCGTGACGTGAAAGACACAACCGTCACGGCACAATTCAGAGTGACCGAGCCTGAGCGCATCGTCAGCGACGCGGATGAGAAAGTCTATGTCCTCGCATGGACCACAACCCCATGGACACTCCCCTCAAACACAGCTCTCTGCGTGGGGCCAAAAATCGACTATGTGGCCGTAAGGGGGACAAACCCTTACAGCGGCGAGAATGCCGTATACATCATAGCCGAGGCAAGGCTGTCAGCATACTTCAAGCCTGAGGCCGACGAGGAAGGCAAGAAGAAAGAGCTGGAGATAGTATGGCGAGGGAAAGGAAACGATCTCGTGGGCATACACTACCAGCAGCTCATGCCATGGGTGAAACCGTGTGAGATAGTCAATGACAAGATTGTGGCGAAAGACAAGGAGGCGTTCCGTATCATTCCCGGCGACTATGTGACGACAGAAGACGGTACAGGAATAGTACACATCGCACCGACATTCGGAGCTGACGACGCCAAGGTGGCGAAAGACGCTGGCATACCCTCTCTCTTCATCATAGACAAAGCGGGGGACACACGCCCAATGGTAGATTTCCAGGGCAAGTACTATGTCAAGGAGGACATCAACCCCGAGTTCATGGAGATCTGCGTGAACGACAGCTACTGGAAACACAGCGGCGACTACGTAAAGAACGCCTACGACCCAAAATATAACGAAGGGGGCAAATACGATGAGAAGGCCGCAAACAAGGCCATAGACCTCAATGTCGTCATTTGTCTCGAGATGAAAGAGGAAGGCTCAGCGTTCAAGATCGAGAAGCATGTCCACAACTACCCGCATTGCTGGCGTACAGACAAGCCTGTCCTCTACTATCCGCTCGACTCGTGGTTCATCCGCTCGACAGCCTGCAAAGACCGCATGGTAGAGCTCAACAAGACCATCAACTGGAAGCCAGAGTCAACAGGAACAGGACGCTTCGGTAAATGGCTTGAGAACCTCAACGACTGGAACCTCTCGCGCTCACGCTACTGGGGCACCCCACTCCCGATATGGAGAAACCGCGACACACATGAGGAGATATGCATAGGGTCGCTCGAGGAGCTGTACAGCGAGATAGAGAAGTCGGTCGCAGCAGGCATCATGGAGACGAACCCCTTGAAAGACAAGGGATTCGTGCCAGGAGACATGAGTCAGGAGAACTATGACCGCATTGACATCCACCGCCCGTACGTTGACAATATCAAACTCGTAAGCGAGAGCGGAAATGTCCTGACACGCGAGCTAGACCTCATAGATGTATGGTTCGACTCTGGAGCCATGCCATACGCGCAGATACACTATCCGTTTGAGAACCGCGAGCTGATAGACAACCGTGGGGCATACCCCGCCGACTTTATCGCCGAGGGTGTTGACCAGACACGCGGATGGTTCTTCACGCTCCATGCCATAGCGACTATGGTGTTCGACTCAGTAGCCTACAAGAATGTCGTGTCAAACGGACTCGTGCTCGACAAGAATGGCATAAAGATGTCAAAACGCCTCGGCAATGTAATCAACCCGTTCGAATGCATAGATTGGTACGGCACAGACGCTGTAAGATGGTATATGATAACCAACTCCGCTCCATGGGACAACCTCTCGTTCGACCCCGACGGAGTGAAGGAGATAACGTCATCATTCTTCATCAAGCTATATCAGGCATACTCCTTCTTCACACTGTATGCCAATGTTGACGGATTCACATATGCTGAGGACAACATCCCATACGCTGATCGCCCATACTTCGACCGCTGGCTCCTCTCTGAGCTTAACTCGCTCGTAAAGGCCGTCGACAAGTCATTCTCAGGGTATGAGCCGACACCTGCCGGCCGACTTATACAGGCATTTGTCATAGACAAACTGTCAAACTGGTTCATACGTCTCAACAAAAAACGCTTCTGGGGCGGCGGTATGACACAGGACAAGCTATCTGCATACCAGACCCTCTACACCTGCCTAGACACACTGAGCCGGCTCATCGCTCCAGTATCGCCGTTCTATGCCGACCGGCTCTTCCTCGACCTCAACGCCGTGACACATAAGGATAACGCAGAGAGCGTACACCTTGCCACCTTCCCCACAGCGAACGAGAGTTACATAGACTCAGAACTGGAGAAAGCTATGGAAATAGCCATGCAGGTGACAACCATGGTGCTCTCGCTGAGAAAGAAGGTGAAGATACCTGTAATACAGGTGCTCAAGGCCATATCCATACCGGCGACAGACGCCTCTGTGCGCGAGCGCATAGAGCGTATGGCAGATGTCATACTCGCCGAGACGAACGTCAAGGAGCTCACATTCATCGACAGCGACAATAACATGCTCGTCAAGAAAGTGAAGTGCAACTTCCGCACGATGGGCAAGAAATTCGGCAAGCTCATGAAAAGCGTCAATGCTGCCGTCACCTCACTCAATCAGAACCAGATAAACGAGCTGGAGACTAACGGAACAATAGACGTAAACGTCGAGGGACAGAATGTGACAATAGAGCGCGCTGACGTGGAGATAATATCCGAGGACATACCCGGATGGACAATAGCTCAGGAGGGAAACCTCACCGTCGCCCTTGACATAGAGCTGACACCAGAGCTGAAGGCTGAGGGACTGGCCCGACTTGTCATCAAGCGCATCCAGAATATCAGGAAGGAGAGCGGATTCGAGATAACAGACAGAATTGATGTTGTCTGTCAGCAGAACGCCGAGCTTGAGAATGTCGTGAAGACTTTCGGCAGCCACATATCATCCCAAGTGCTCGCCAACTCCCTGACACTGGGTGAGGCATCCGACGGAACAGAACAGGATCTTGGAGACTTCACAGCCAGAATCCAGGTGACAAGAGTTGAAGTATAAATACTGAATAGACCACATAGCTTTCTGTATAATAGGCATGCGACGAGAGAAAACGGATGTCTGATTATACAGAAGGCTAAAAGCATTTTATAACCTTAATTAATAACCTCAATATCAATGGAGAAGAAAAGATATAGCGACGAAGAACTTGAGGAGTTCCGACAAATTATAAATGAGAAGCTGGAGAATGCCATAAACATATACAACTCCATGATGGAGCAGCTGCAGAAGAGCAACGAGAATGACGACAGCGATACCGCTCCGACATACAAAGTGCTCGAGGAAGGCCTGGCAACCCAGTCGAAAGAAGAGCTGATACTTTTCGCGCAGCGTCAGCAGAAATTCATACAAGGACTCAAGGCGGCTCTCGTCAGGATACAGAACAAGACATACGGCATAGACCGCATAACAGGCGAGCTGATACCGAAAGAACGCCTTCGCATCGTCCCACATGCCACACTCAGCGTCGAATCGAAGAACGCCCGCAAGAACACCAAATAACACATCGTGAGCACAAATATAACAAAACAAGGACAAGGCCTGGCTGCCATCATCCTTATTCTGGCCATCCTCATCATCGACCAATGGATAAAGATAGAGGTAAAGACCAATATGACCCTGTATGAGAGCCGTCAGGTGACATCGTGGTTCTACATATACTTCATAGAGAACAACGGCATGGCATTCGGCATGGCATTCATCAACAAGATAGCCCTCAGTCTCTTCCGTTGTGCAGCGATAGTGGTATTGTCCATATACCTCTACCGGCAGATTATGAAAGGGGCACGGTGGATATATGTCATACTCCTGTCCATGCTTCTGGCCGGTGCCATGGGCAATCTGGTTGACTGTATGTTCTATGGTATGGTCTTCACACAGTCATCACCATTCTACACGTCATACCTCGTGCCTTTCGGCGAGGGATATTCAGGATTCCTGACAGGCAAGGTGGTGGATATGTTCTACTTCCCCCTCATCGTGACAAACTATCCAGACTGGATGCCTGTCGTGGGAGGCCAGAAATTCATATTCTTCTCCCCAATATTCAATTTTGCCGACGCGGCGGTCAGCTGCTCTGTCATATCCGCCTTGCTCTTCTGCAGGAAAGAACTTACGGAATTATCTTTCACAGGCAAGAAGAGAGCCGGCCAACAAACGGATAACGACAATGAGGAAGTATAAGCATCATCTACCGCTACTGGCTCTGGCAGTCTCCCTGCTTGTCGCATCATGCATGACGCGCCCGTCATATATCTTAGGAGAGTCTGATTTTGAAGATATCCTATACGATATTCACAAAGCCCACTTCATGGACATTAACGACAAGAACGGGAAAGAATCCGGGGCAGAACAATACGCCCTCATGCAGTCCATCTTGAGAAAGCATGGTGTGACAGAGGCGACATGGGACTCGACGATGGTGTATTACACCCGGAACGCGAATGAGCTCTCAGACATATACAACAACCTCATGACAAGACTCTCATACGAGGCAGACATCATGGGAGCAGGATACACCGAGATATCAGACACGACAGACATATGGCAAGGGGAGAAGCACGTGCTGCTAACAAGCAATATACTCAGCTCATGCTACCAATGGAGCATCCCGACAGATACCCTGCTTGAGGCTGGCGAGAAGCTGACACTGAAGTTTCTCGGCCTCTTCCTGAACAACAACGCCCCACGTCGTGCCAGCGTCGTCATATCCCTATGCCTGTCGAACGACAGCGTCATAACACGTCATAATGTCATCTCACAGACAGGCAACTATACGATGGAGATAACAGACATGCCAGGACTCGGGATAAAGTCAGTTACAGGACTGTTCATGATACACAAGCCTATCATGGCATCATACGGCAGTTCTGCCCCGCAAGACGCGAAGCAGATTCTCTCGATAAACAACATCGCCCTACTGCATGAGCCACCGGCCAGCACAACCGCCAAGGAGAACAATGGGGAGTCAGAAGACGCGACAGTGGAGGAAAAGACCGACACACTGCCGTCTGAGCCAAAGGGTCCCATACACCGTGAGATAAGGAAACCACCATTAGGCACACGTCTCCCGCTGAAAACCACTAACGAGCTGCCTGCAGGAAGTCGTCCAAGAATATAAATATCTAACAAAAGTCTGTAGCGATATTCACAAAAACACTTAGGATGTCACATTCTGGCTTGGATGAATATTACAGATACAGACAATAACAGTATAATAGACTATTGTTATGCCCAAAAGACCATCATCAATAGAATACAGAAACCATCTCAAGACAAAAATTCTTGAGGTTTCTATCGACATGTTCCGCGTCAAAGGCCTTAAGGCAGTAAAAATGGACGATATAGCCAAGAAACTCAGTATCTCCAAGCGCACACTATACGAGATATACCCCAAAAAGGAGACTCTCATATATGAGGCATTGAAGACAGCATCAGAGAAGCGCCACAGCACTCTCATGGAGGCCATCAAGAAGTGTGACGACATTATGGATGTGTTTACAGAATTCCTCAGAAGCCGCATTACCGACATCAAAAGCACGAACCCTATACTCGTTGAGGACATTGACTATTATCCTTCTGTCAAGAACTATTTTGAGACTATCGACAAGGAACACGCCAAATGTAGCATCGACTTCTATAAGCGTGGGAAAGACGAGGGGTATTTCATAGACAATGTTAATCTCGAGATACTGAAAGACATCACGTCTGACACATCTAACTATATAGCGAACAACATGCTCTACAAGAGATTCACGCCAGGCGAGATCCTGCACACAATAATAATATTGTATGTAAGAAGCATTTGTACAGAAAAGGGGATGAGGCGTATAGACCAGCTGTTAGAGACGATATAAAGGTGTGCTGTGGCCTAAAAACACTACTCTCCGTACGTAGAGGCCCGAGGACAGGTCATTCCTGTAAGTTAAAGTACCAACATGCTTGAATACCCCGTTCCCGCCGTCAGCCTGACCATGCATAAACAAAAGATTCCTGTCCTATTGAGATGGCTGGCACGAAATAAAAATAACGGAATAAACTCCATATACCTATGAAGAAGATTAAATGGGGATTTATCGGATGCGGAGAGGTCGTGGAGAAGAAAAGCGGCCCGGCGTTCAACCTTGTAGAAGGCTCAGAGGTCGTGGCCGTCATGAGCCGTTCGCGCGAGAAAGCCCAAAGCTACGCTATCAGACACAATATCAAGCGCTGGTACACAGACGCCTCAGAATTAGTCAACGATCCGGAGGTGAACGCTGTATATGTCGCCACCCCTCCATCGAGCCATCCCAGTTATGCCATAATGGCAATGATGGCCGGCAAGCCTGTTTACATAGAGAAACCCCTGGCGGCAAGCTATGACGACTGCGCGAGGATAAACCGCGTGTCAAGAGAAACTGGCGTGCCATGCTTCGTGGCTTATTACAGGCGTTATCTGCCATATTTCCTTAAGGTGAAAGAGATTATCGGCAATAATGAGATAGGAGAGATACAGAACGTACAGATAAGATACTCGTCCCCACCCCGCAAAGAGGATCTCAACCCGGACAATCTGCCATGGAGAGTCAAGCCAGAGATAGCGGGGGGTGGATACTTCTATGATATGGCAGCCCACCAGCTTGACTTCATCCAAGAGCTTTTCGGCGTGATAACCCACGCCCGAGGCTACTCGTCAAACCGTGGGCATCTATATGAAGCCGAAGACACGATAAGCGCGTGTTTCCAGTTTGAGAACGGGTTGCCAGGAAGCGGCTCGTGGTGTTTCGTCGGACATGAGTCACATATAGAAGACCGTATCGAGGTCTTAGGGTCCAAGGGAACACTATGCTTCTCCGTATTCTCCTATTCACCTATCCACCTGCATACATCTGAGGGCGTCCGGAGTTTCGACATCCCAAGCCCGCAATATGTGCAGCTGCCAATGATAAAGGTCATAGTGGAGACACTTCAAGGCATAAGCCAATGTTCATGCACCAGCATCTCGGCGACACCAGTAAACTGGGTGATGGACCGTATGCTGAAGAAGATATAAGACAGATATATCCCCCCTATCAGGGAACACATTGACGAAACAACCGATTCATACACCTCCCCAAAAGAAAACAACCAAACCCGTCAGCCACTCATCATATGCGCCATTTGCTCATATTCTTTCTCAGCATATCGGCACCATTGTCTATATTGGGAAATGAGAGTCAAGACTCCACACAATATGGCAACATGGTGGCGGCATATACTGATGCGGTGTCGGAAGACAGCATCATCCCCACAGACGGTGCAAAGAAGAAGAACACATTTTTCCGTAGTATAGGGAGAGGGATATCAAGATTCATCAACGAATTCAACACATACGACACGTTATACATCGAGCCGCAGCACTACAAGTTTCAGGCTATGATGCAGATGTCAAGTATGTTCGAGCAATTCACCCTCTTCCCCGACGACACCCGCAAGGTGTCATTGTCGCCAGATTTGAACACACGCATCGGCCCATATATCGGCTACTCCCTGATTTTCCTCGGCTATACCATCCAGCTCAACAACCTTTATATAGGCAATAACAAGAAGACATTCAACCTAAGCCTTTACACATCCCTTATCGGAGCCGATATATTCATAAACAACAACAGGAACTATAAGATAAAGGACGTTCTTGTCACCGGCAATAACCAGGCCAATCTTCTGGAGAAGCTTTATAACGCAGAGTTTGACGGATTCAACGTGAAGTACTGGGGGGTTAACGTCTATTACATCTTCAATCACAGGCGTCATGGCTATCCTGCTGCCTATAACCAGAGCACATGCCAGAAGAAATCAGCAGGCTCACCTCTGGTAGGATTCGGCTTCGGAAGATATGACATGTCCATGGATTGGGAGGCACTTGACCGTCTTATCGTCAATGTCATGCCTGAATACCAGCCACAGTTTGAGGAGGGAAGCTATACAGAGAGTGTCAAGTATGACAGATACTCGCTCTTTGGCGGGTATTCGTACAACTGGGTCTTTGCGAGAAACTGGACGCTGGGAGGCTCCGCGACATTAGCCCTAAGCTATAACAAGGGCAGCAGCGAGTCGTTGAAGTTAGACAATATCTTCAGGGATTTCAAGTTCGGGAACCTCCGCCTTGACGGCATAGGCCGTACAGCATTAGTATGGAACAACACGAGGTTCTTTGCAGGTGTCATGGCTAAGGTTGACTCCTACACATACTCGAAGGCAAAATTCAAGGTGAACAACATAAACGTGAGCATGAACATTTATGCCGGTCTGAATTTCGGCAAGAAGAAAGAATACAGGAAAAAGCATAAATATTTTGAGTTCTGACACGTTGGTAAAAACATAGAAAAGACATCACGACAGCATCTGTAATCTACCCTGACCGGACATGAAAGCCCTGAACAAAGCTTATGCCAGAGACATGCGGCGCGGACGCTCCACATGTTTTCCTCTCAAAGATTATTAAACATCCCGCCCCACCCTCTTCTACCATCATCACGACCATCATGACCGACAAACTACATCTCATCATCTGCCTCCTTCTTCCGTTCCTGAATTGTACAGCAGGAAACAGAATATCATACACCCCACAAGACAGCATCACAATAACAAGGATGCTCAGCGATGCCATGAAGCAGAATCCGCATGACCGTGTCATCCACTTTGCCCGCAGATTCCTCGGCCAGCCATACGTCGCGAAGACATTAGAACGCAATAAGACAGAGCGGCTTGTCGTCAACTGCCGTGAGCTTGACTGCACGACATTTCTGGAGACAGTATTGTCAATGGAATTATGCATGAGACAGAAAGCTCCCACATTCAAGGCTTTCACACGTAACCTGACATCTATAAGATACTTTAACGACGATATAAAGTATGCGACGCGCAAGCATTACTTTTCGTCCTGGATAGCCGACAACTCTGAGAAGGGTATCATCGAAGAGATCAACCTGAACCATGTTTCAGGCGGAAAAACAAAGGGACATATAGCGTACAAGACGCTGTCAATAAACTATATGTCTGCAAACAAGGACAAATATCCCATGATAGCCCAGGAGAAAGGAAGTATCGCTGACATAAGGAAGATAGAGAGGCAGCTGACAGGCATGAAGACCGCCTACATACCAAAGGCCGACCTGAAGAACACCCCTTCGAATAATGAATACCTGAAGGAATGCATACACGATGGCGACATCATTGCTATCGTGACCTCTATCCCTGGCCTTGACGTGTCCCATGTCGGATTTGCCGTATGGCACAATGACACGTTACACCTTATAAACGCATCACAAGTGCATAAAAAGGTTGTTGAGGAGCCTATGACATTGTATGACTATATGCAACGCCATCCTAAGCAGAAAGGGATAAGGATAATCAGAATAAAATGAAAGCCCACACTGCCCAAGAAAACAAGAAATCCCACACCGACAAGCCCCCTCCACCAACACGACCGTTTGTCATCATAAACCGCAAAAGGCGGGAAAGTATGTGCCTCACACACAATACTTTCCCGCCCATTTTTTTATCTGCGATATAAAGCCTACCGCTTATTTGTAAAGATATCTCTTGATAGACTTCTTCGGTGTCTTCTGGAACTCCTCTTCCATCAGCTCTATAGCCGACAGCTGCTGGTAAGACGGCTGTGTCGCGTTAAGCTCCTGACGGTTCTGCTCCATGATTTTTAGCAGGCCGCTCTCGTCAAGACCGTTTTTCTTAGCCTCGTCGAGGTCAGGATATACGAGGCCGACAAGCTTGTCCCCACGCTGCACGACAAGACACTCTGACACGTAAGGCAGGCTCGACAAGCTGTCCTCTATCTCCTCAGGATAGATATTCTGGCCGCTCGCGCCGAGGAGCATATTCTTAGAGCGTCCCTTGATGAAGACATGACCCTCACGGTCCATAATGCCCAGATCGCCCGTATGATACCATCCGTCAATAAGCACCTCGCGCGTAGCCTCCTCGTTCTTGTAGTATCCGAGCATCGTGTTGCATCCGCGTGTCAGGATCTCGCCAGGGACGGTGTAAGGGTCGGGCGAGTCGATCTTCACCTCCATGTGGTAGGCCTCGCGTCCACAGCTTCCGACAGCACGGTCTTTCCAGTCGTCATACGTTATGATAGGCGCACACTCTGTCGCACCATAGCCCACCGTGACAGGGAAACCTATATCTGTCAGGAATGTCTCAACCTCCTGGTTGAGCGGTGCCCCTCCGATAATCATCTCGTACATCCTGCCTCCGAAAGCCTCATATACCTGCTTGCATATCTTGGCCTTGAGCTTTGCGCCCACAACAGGTGTCTTGAGGAGAGCCCTGACAGGGGCTGACGAAACCTTTGGCAGCACCTTCTTCTTGATAATCTTCTCGATGATCAGCGGCACGGCGATTATGACACACGGGCGCACATCAGCGAACGCCTTCGCCACGATGGCCGGCGAGGGGATGCGTGTGAGGTAATAGATATGACATCCGGCGACAAACTCGTAGATAAACTCGAAGGCCATGCCATACATGTGGGCCATAGGCAGGATGGATATCGTGTTGTCCCCTGGCTTCACATAGTCGCCCAAGACATGACGGGCGAAATCAAGATTACCCCACAGAGCTCTGTACGGGAGCATCACGCCCTTGGAGAATCCCGTTGTTCCTGAAGTGTAGTTGATGAGGCACAAATCCTCGCTGTCACTCTCACGGAAATACTTCACGTGCTCCTTTCTGAAATACTTGGGATATTTCTTCCCGAAAAGCTCGTTCAGATGCTCACGGGCGTAAGTCAGCCTCTCTGTCCTGCTCTCAAGCAGCGAGAAGTCAGGGAGGAAGATGATTCCCTCAAGGCCGGGCATCGCGTCAGGCGTTATCTGCTTCGCCACGACATCGCCGACGAACAGCAGCCTCGCGTCGCTATGGTTTACGATATTGTGTATCTGCTCAGGTATGAACTCATGCAGGATTGGAACTGCCACAGCACCATATGTCATCGTCGCGAGGAAAGCGACAGCCCAGTGGCTCATGTTACGTCCGCATATGGCAATCTTGTCGCCCGGCACGACGCCGCTGCTCTCAAACAGGATATGCATCTTCTCTATTTTTCTCGCCACATCCTTATACTGCAATGTCGCGCCCTGATAGTCTGTGAACGCGTCAAGGTCCCAATGGTCGGTTATGCTCTTCTCGATGTATGAGTTGAAGCTTGGTATGTTTTCCGGGATACTAAGCTTCTGTAAAAGTGATTTATTATAGTCCATAGTCATTCTTTTTGCACAAATGGTATTGCCAATGTGCAAAATTACTATCTTTTCTGCACATTTACAAATAAAATGTGCGGAAAATTCATATACTTCATTTTTTTTCTAATTTATTACATATTCGTGGTATAATCGGACTATTTCGCTAAGCTAAATTGGGTAAAACATGAATTTGCCCTGGCTATACCAATAACCTCACTATGGTTAGCAAATACGGAGGACAAGGCCAATAGATTGACTTCGTCTTCCTCCTCCGCACCTCGGCCATTCAAGCGAACTTGATGGCGCTCGGCTTGTCGTCGGTTGGCTTCGCCGACCTCTGATTCCCAAGCTTTGCTCGCCTACCCATAGCCTTTGGCCATAAAACGCCGGATGAATTATTTTAAGCGGATATTGCTTCTATCTACATTGTGACATATAGCCATCACCGTCATCATTCTTAAACTGTCAAAAAAAGTCTGAGATTCATTAGATATTATTCTGACGATTATCATTCAGTACATATAAGCTTGTCATTCAGTACAAATGAGCCAGTCATTCAGTATTTGTGAGGGCTTCATATAATATCTTTGGGAAAAAGTGATGTAAATCCGTGAATATTAGAGACATAATCTCAGGATGACTGTATCGAGGCCAACCGCGCTAAACAGACAATCAGATAAATACGGCGTACATAGTGAGAAAGGTATAAACGCTTTCGTTCTCTCTTTGGAGAACGGCAGAGCCAAACAGAGAAAAATGGGCCAACCGACGACAAGCCGAGCGCCATCAAGTTCACTTGAATGGCCGAGGCGTGGAGGAGGAGGAGGAAATCAACCAACGAGTTGCTCTATCATTGCCAATTCCTGTCGTAACATTTGACGGGGAAACAGGGCAATGAGGGGTGAATGAGAACAATTCTCATCATGTCCTCAGCCTTTTGACATGCGGCTATCATGGTGATAACTGCATTTGTCATCAGCACAAACGTATATAAGTGTCATCTTTGTATAAAAAATCCTTTGAAATCATCGGCAACACAGAATAATTTAGTACTTTTGTCTCAAAATAAAAGAATCTAACCAAACTCACCAAACAATTGCATCTGAACAAGAGACTATGAACAAGAATAGAGGGTTCTGCGGTATTGACGGCATCATGACATGGCATCACATCGTCACCACAGTGCTCGTCCTTGTCTCAATGACAGGGATGGCACAGACAAAGACAGCAACAATCATGGGGTATTCACCCGCACTGAAAGACGGCACGTCGGCAGTGGCATTTATCAACAACGTAAGCATTGCCAATGACACCGTAAAGGGTGGGCATTTCACATTGACAGTTCCCGTGGAGGGACTTACTAATAGCTCCTTATCCCTTGAGGGAGAGGGATGTCCCACTAGCTTTGTCGATATATGGCTCAGGCCTGGGGTTGAAGTGAGAATGACAGGCACAGACTGTCTCTACCCATTATGGAAGATGGACAGTCCAGTATCCGAACAGTTGACACTCAACCGTATTACCGAACACCGGCATGACACATCAGCAGAAATTCTGCGACTCAATCTTGCCAATGCCACGTGGGAAGAAGAAAGGCCAGTCTTTATGAAATACTTGAAACAGACAATGGACATTCTTCCCTCATTGCCTGTGGATGCGGCATCGCTCAATGAGTTAGAGAGTGTGGCTATGATGGCAAGAGAATATAAGGAGGATTTCCCTTACATGGAGCAGTTGAGGGAATTGGAGGCATCCACCGCCGCCCGCGCTCCCAAAGGCTTCGAGGAGCAACTGGCACAGATAAACTCTGAAGTTTATCCGCCACATGTCCTGCAAGTGGGTGAAGAGGCCACGGATGCCGAACTTATTGACATGCAGGGGCAGAAACGCCGTCTTTCCGAATATCTTGGGCAACCAGGACGATATGTGCTGCTCGACTTCTGGAGCCTGGCATGCGGTCCATGCCGTATAGCTGAACCGGAGATGAGATTGGCCTATGAGCAATCGCAAGGGAAATTGGAAATCATCGGCATCAATCAGGACAACCTCGCTATTTGGCAAAAGGATAGCTTCAGCAAGAGTATCGTCTGGAAGAACTGGAACGACGGTAAGATGGGCAAAGCCGACATCGTAAAACATTATTGCGATATGAGGGCCACACCATATTATGTGTTGATTTCACCTGAAAAGCAAATTCTCTGGAAGTCTGCCGGATATGGTCTCGGCTCATTCTTAGGTATGCTTTGTGCGATAAATGGCCCCAAGCAAGACAACAGTTCCAATCTGTCATTTGCCGTTCGTCATATAGATGTCGATTCAGACCGAACGAAGGTCGATTTCCGTTACTTTACAAGGAAAGGCTATTGGTTTCGTATAGTGAATAGTTCCTACCTTGAGGCTAACGGCAGAAAATACAAGCTGACAGCAGCCGAAGGTGTCAAACTCGACGAAGACAACTATCCGGACCAGAAAGCAACCGAGGCTACAGAAGGTCTTTTAAGCGGCCTTTACTACAAGGATTTCACTCTCACTTTCGAGCCGTTCGAGAGCATTCCCGAATCCTTCAACTTCATTGAGGGCGACATAGAGAGAGCGTTTGTCATACGCAACATTATGATTGGAAAAACAGAACGTTTTCGGTAAGCCAAATGAGCAGAGGCTGAGCTCGTTGGCTACGGATGTCAGGCTCATTGTGTACTTTGACCTCAAAAATAGAATCGAAATCTGTCAAGGCTAATTTATAAAACCGCCCTAAAAGAGAGTCTATCGGGAAAAGCTATCAAAAAAAAGAATGACATCCTGTCGGCAATTTGTGCCCGGCAATCTCTTCCGCAATGTTATGGGCGTCACCAGCCGACACACACCTACCGCCTGCCCAACCTGTCCTTCATGATGGCGGCAAAATTATCTACAGCCCACTGCACCACCGGACGGCAGACATCCATGAATGACAGCGCACGCGGAGTGAGCGAATAGTCGGTATGCGGAGGCACCTCGGCATACACCTTCCGTATGACAAACCCGTCTGCCTCGAGATTCCTCAATGTGGCAGTAAGCACCTTCTGTGATATATCAGGCACAGCCCGACGCAGTTCAGAGAACCGCATCGGGCTGTCGTGCTGGATCATCTCATGCATAATCAGCAATGACCACTTGTCGCCCACACGTGACAGAATATTGCGTACCGGGCATTCAGGGAAGAGCGTCTCTCTCGTCATAGCATATGCTGTTTGCTGTCATTGCTCGATGACACCGTCTGTCATGGTGTATTGTTCCAGCGAACCGGCCTTGGCCTGAATGCAGACGTAAACGAGGGGAGCGTCATCTCCAGCCTTGACACATCGGCTAACCTGTGGTTCTATCCTGATAACAGAGCCTGAGGCGACGGCTATCTCGTCCTTACCGAGGATTAGGGAGCCCTCTCCGCTGATGACGACATACAGCTCCTCATTCTGCTTATGGTGATGGAAGAACGGCAACGCCTCACCTGGGGCGAGCGAGCCAAACGACACCTCCACACCCGTTGTGGCCAATACGTCCTTCACGAATACCTTGCCCTCGAATGTGGCAAGGCTGCCGACTGTGGCTACAGCAAAGCCTTCGGCCGTTTTTTGCAGTTCAATCTTGTTCATATATCTTATGGGTTTTCTGTTTGACGATGCAAAATTACATCTTTTTCCCGGACTGGGCAAGAAGTAACCTCAGTAGAAGCAAGTTACCCACAGGTTACCACCACTGACTGCCAGAGAGTTACGCACGAGGGTTTTTAAGATAATTTATCATTCGCATAAATAAGGCCGGCACCATTTCTGGCTAAAGTATTCTGTCTTTGATTTTCAGTTAATATGCAGGATAGGCGACATTGTCTGATAAAAAACGTTAAATTGCTTGCATGTTCGGCGATTTTTTCTTTACTTTGCAAAGAATTTGGGTTAATGTGCGCTTTTCGCGACACATACCTCTTTAATTATCAGACAAAATCAGACAGATGGCGAAGAAACGCAGGAGACACGGCCGACGTCAGGGAAGCCTTCAAATCATAACATTATGCATCAGCACATCGCTGGTCTTGATACTTTTGGGCATGGTGACATTTACTGTCCTGACGGCCCGCAATTTGTCCAGCTATGTCAAGGAGAACCTCACCGTCACGCTCATGCTGAGCGAGAGGATGACAGTGGCAGAATCACAGCGTCTCAGTGTCTCCCTGAGACAGAAACGCTATATATCGAACACGCTGTACATCAGTCCGCAACAGGCTTTGAGGGAACATGTGAGGGCTATGGGTTCTGACCCGACAGAGTTCCTCGGGGGCAACCCCTTTGTGGGAAGCATCGAGATGCAGCTCAAGGCCGACTACGCGAACAACGACTCGCTGAAGTGGATAACACGTGAGCTCAGAGCCAACAGCAACATTGAGGACATCACCTACCAGAAAGACTTCATGGACCAGGTGAACGCGAACCTCAGCAAGATAAGCATCGTCATGCTTGTCCTGGCGGCACTGCTGACATTCATATCGTTCTCGCTGATAAACAACACCATCAGGCTGAGCGTGTTCTCAAGAAGATTCTCCATCCACACTATGAAGCTGGTGGGCGCCTCATGGGCGTTCATCAGATGGCCTTTCATAAAGCGTGCCATAGGAGAAGGCCTTGTGGCGGCCGTTGTGGCCGACAGCGTGCTCGCGGCGGGCATATACGCGCTGTATGAGCTTGAGCCGGAGATACTGGTGGTTGTCGATTGGAGGGTCATGACGATAACAGGGGCGGTTGTCCTGCTGTCCGGACTGCTGCTGACAACGTTCTGCTCATACTTCTCTGTAAACAAATTCTTAAGAATGTCTGCCGGAGACTTATACAAGATATGACGACAGCCTGTACGCCAAGAGCGCGGGGAAAGCATTGCTATACAGAGCGAATCCTTTACTTGTATTAATTATTAATATCAAATGTTGGCTTCGTCTTCGCTTTACCGCCGTGGCATAGTATCCAAGCAAGCTTGATGCTCTGCTCATCTGTCTTAACAAAAAAACATTTGATTTCATGGATAATAAGAACTTTGCATTCGGAAAAGGGAATTTCACGGCCCTGGCTATCAGCATCGCCGTGATACTTGTTGGTTTTATACTTATGAGTGGTGGCGAATCCACATCGTCCGCATATGACGCCTCGATATTTGACACACGTCATGTCGTGGTGGCACCCATCGTGACATTTGTCGGATTCGTATCTGTCATCTATGCTATCATGAGAAAGCCACGCGACTGATATGGACTGGATACACGCATTAATCCTCGGCCTGGTGCAGGGACTCACGGAGTATCTCCCTGTCAGCTCAAGCGGCCATCTTGAGTTAGGCAAACTGCTGCTGGGACCAGAGGCTGAGCAGGCTGGGCTGACGTTCGACATCATAGTCCATGTCGCCACAGTCCTGTCAACCTTGGTCGTCCTGTGGAAAGAGGTGGCATGGATTTTCAGGGGGTTCCTGTCAACAGCATGGAACGCCGAGAAAAGGTATGTGCTGAACATAATTGTCTCGATGATTCCTGTGGGTGTCGTCGGCCTGTTCTTCAAAGAAAACATAGAGGCCCTGTATGCTGACAATGTGGTTTATATTGTTGGTGTCTGTCTTCTGCTGACAGCCCTCCTGCTGGCTCTCACCCACTATTATCATCCGAGAGAGAAAGCGGACATATCCGCTGCCCACGCTTTCATTATAGGCATCGCCCAGGCATGTGCGGTCCTGCCTGGCTTGTCACGCTCCGGCTCGACAATTGCGACAGGCCTGCTGCTTGGCAACTCAAGGGAGAAGCTGGCCCAATTCTCTTTCCTCATGGTTATACCCCCTATACTGGGAGAGGCGCTTATAGATTTCAAGCATATCTTCGCGCCGTCGGCCGAGTATCTCGCCACTCATGCCACAGAGCCGGCTATACCCGCGATGTCGTTAGTTGTCGGATTTCTGGCAGCGTTCATAAGCGGATGCATGGCATGCAGATGGATGATAGCATTCGTAAAGAAATGCAAGCTGATATACTTTGCAATATATTGTGCCCTTATAGGTGTCATCACGCTTTGTCTCGCATAACCCTCGTGTGAGCAGGATGATTGGCGGAGGGGGACATCAAAGCCTATCGGGGGTGGAACGTTATTCATTTTCTATACGACACATGTTCAATATACAGGAAGGGGAATTCATATATATAAACAAGCCATACGGCATGTCGAGCTTTGGCGCGCTGGCTCACATACGCCATGTCTTGTCGCGCCGTCTCGGCATGAAGCGTATCAAGATAGGACACGCGGGGACGCTTGACCCGCTCGCGACAGGAGTCCTCGTCCTCTGTACAGGGAAGAAGACAAAGCTCATAGAGCAACTTCAAAGACATACCAAGGAGTATGTCGCCACATTACAGTTCGGGGCCACAACAGCATCGTTTGACCGTGAGCACACCGTCAACCACACATACCCCAAGAGCCACATCAGCGAGGCACTGCTCAGACAGGCTGTGAGCAAGTTTGTGGGTGACATCCAGCAGGTGCCCCCGTCGTTCAGCGCATGTAATGTGAATGGCAAGAGGGCCTATGAGCTGAGCCGCCAAGGACAGCATGTCGAGCTACAAGCCAAGCCGGTACATATCGACGAGATAGAACTTTTAGATTACGATGACGAGCGGAAACGTGCTGTCCTACGCATAGTATGCGGCAAGGGCACGTATGTACGCTCTCTCGCACGTGACATAGGTACAGCTATCGGAAGCGGGGCCTATCTTACCGACCTGTGCAGGACAAGGTCAGGGGATGTCAGGCTCGAGGACACAATGACGTTTGACGACTTCCACGAATGGGTAGCTTCCATTCTTCCTTCTCACTAAGCCAGATGGGCAGCGGCTTTCCATGCATGATGCCATGCCCCATTATCTTCAATAAACAGACAACATAGATTTATTGTCCACAAATGAAACTCTCACAATTTAAATTTAAACTCCCAGCAGAACAGGTTGCACTCTATCCACACTCAGAAGAGCATGTCATTAAAGACAATAACGGAAACGAGACAGCGAGATTTACCGTTAAGAGGCCTGACAAGGCTCGTCTCATGGTGCTTCACAAGAAGTCCCAGACAATTGACATGTACCGCACTGACATGGATGGCAACCCGATGAAAGACATTGACGGCAACCCTATCTATATCACTTTTACTGACCTCGTAAGCTATTTCGATGAGGGTGACACTTTCATTTTCAACAACACGAAGGTTTTCCCCGCACGCCTTTATGGCACGAAAGAGAAGACCGACGCAAAGATCGAGGTCTTTCTCCTCCGTGAGCTGAACGAGGAGATGCGTCTCTGGGATGTACTGGTAGAGCCGGCACGCAAGATACGCATCGGGAACAAGCTCTTCTTTGATGAGTCAGGGACAATGGTTGCCGAGGTGATAGACAACACCACAAGCCGTGGCCGTACACTAAGATTCCTGTACGACTGTCCTCACGACGAGTTCAAGCGCGAGCTGTATGCGCTGGGCCAGTCGCCACTCCCAAGATATATCATATCTGAGGATATGAATGGCGGGCGGCAGCGTCCTGTGACAGAAGAAGACATGGACGATTTCCAATGTGTCTTCGCTGAATGCGAGGGAGCTGTCACAGCCCCTGCGACAGGGCTTCATTTCACACGCGAGATGCTGAAGCGTATGGAAATATCTGGCATAAACAACGCTTTCATCACGCTCCACTGTGGTCTCGGCAACTTCAACGACATAGAAGTAGAGGATCTGACAAAACACAAGATGGACTCAGAGCAGATGGAAATAACCGCCGAGACGTGTCGTGCCGTGAACGAGGCTAAAAGAGCCGGACACCGCATCTGTGCCGTCGGGACAAGCGTGACGAAAGCGACAGAGACAGCTGTAGGAACAGACGGTATGCTCAAGCCATACGAGGGATGGACAAACAAGTTCATATTCCCTCCATATGACTTCGGCTTTGCCAACTGCATGGTGGCGAATTTCTATCACCCCCTGTCAACACTTATCATGAATGTTGCGGCATTTGGTGGGTACGATTTGGTATGGGAGGCTTACAAGAAAGCTCTTGAGAACGGATACAGATTCGGATGCTTCGGAGACAGTATGCTCATATTGAACGACTAAACGATGAACCGCGGAGAGTCACATAAAGTATATCTCGGGCTTGGCACAAATCTCGGCGACAAACTCGCGAATATTAATAATGCCCTCAGGATGTTGGGTGCTCGTGTGGGAAAAGTGGATGACGTGTCGTCAATCATCGAGACCGAGCCCGTCGGATTCAACAGTCCCAACACGTTCATGAATGCTGTTGTAAAAATGGAAACATGCTTAAGCCCGATGGAGCTGCTCGATGTCACACAGGACATTGAGAGGAAAATGGGGCGGACAGAGAAATCAGCCAATGGCATGTATCACGACCGTGTCATAGATATAGACATCCTGCTTTATGACAATCTGAGCGTCTCAACTCCAAGGCTCGAAATCCCCCATCCCAGGATGGCCGAGCGAGACTTCGTGATGAGACCCTTGGAGGAGATAAGATAAAGGTATGTCCGATTATTTATTACGATATGTTCACATAAGGCAGGCTGATGATATTATCTAAGCTGGTCAATCAAGATATACCCCTAAAGACACGAAAAGTAAAAAGCCGTCACGACATGTAATTGCAGAGAAAATGTCACAATAGTCTTATGCCCGGCATGCCGGGGACATCATGTATCAAGACGGCAAGACAACGAAGATAGGATGAAATTATATTCTGACGAGGAACTTTCAGAAATACTTGACACCCCAATATTCCATCTCATAGGCGAGACGGCGGACACACTGGGACTTGAATGCTATGTCGTCGGAGGGTACGTACGCGACATATTCCTTGAGCGCCCGTCAAACGATATTGACGTGGTAGTGGTAGGAAGCGGCATCAAGGTGGCGAAAGCCCTTAAGGAACGTCTTGGCAGAAAGGCACAACTTTCTGTATTCAAGAATTTTGGCACGGCTCAAGTCAAGTTCCGCCAAAAAGACGGGAAAGAGGTCGAGGTGGAGTTTGTTGGTGCACGCAAAGAGAGCTACCAGCGTGGCTCAAGGAAACCCATAGTGGAAGACGGGACTCTCGAGGACGACCAGAACCGCCGCGACTTCACCATAAACGCAATGGCGATATGCCTGAACGCAGACCGCTTCGGTATGCTTGTTGACCCCTTTGACGGCCTGTATGACATGCAGGACGGAATCATAAGGACACCACTCGACCCTGACATAACATTCTCTGACGACCCCTTGCGTATGCTGCGCTGCATACGCTTTGCATCACAGTTAGACTTTTTCATTGACGAGGAGACGTTCTCGGCCTTGGAGAAGAACCGTGAGAGGATAAAGATAATCTCAGGAGAGAGAATCAGCGAGGAGCTGAACAAGATACTGAAGACAAAGACACCCTCTAAAGGCATTATCGACCTGCAGCGTTGCGGACTGCTCCATATCATCCTGCCAGAGCTGACAGACCTTGATATTGTCGAGAAAGGACCTGACGGACGTGCACATAAGAATAATTTCTACCACACGCTCGAGGTGCTTGACAATCTGTCCGGACATAGTGACAATATATGGCTCAGATGGGCCGCACTGCTCCACGATATCGGAAAGACGAAGTCAAAACGCTGGGAGCCGCGTGTAGGATGGACATTCCATAACCACAATTACATAGGCGGGAGGATGGTTACGGATATCTTCAGAAGGCTGAAAATGCCTTTGGACATGAAGATGAAATATGTCCAGAAAATGGTTGACCTGCACATGAGGCCTATCGTCATAGCCGATGAGATAGTGACAGACAGCGCCGTCAGACGCCTCATCAGCGACGCAGGGGATGATATCGACGACCTGATGACACTCTGCGAGGCTGACATCACAAGCAAGAATGAGGTCAGGAAGAGACAGTTCCTTGACAATTTCCAAAGTGTCAGGACAAAGCTCGCTGACCTGAAAGACAAGGATTACAAACGTCTCCTGCAGCCTGTCATTGACGGAAATGAGATAATGCAGCTGTTCCACCTCCCGCCATCAAGAGAGGTCGGAATACTAAAGATGACGTTGAAAAACGCAGTGCTCGACAACATTGTACCCAATGAGCGTGAGCCTTTGATGAGACTGCTCATGGATAAGGCACAAGAGATGGGGATATGTGACAGCGAGACAACACAAAAGACAACCTGATGAGATACAAGATAACAGCTCCGAACAAGATAGACGCCAAGATCACGCTTCCTGCCTCGAAAAGCATAAGCAACAGGGCATTGGTCATCAGCGCTATGGCACATGATGCGGCAGGCGATGACATGATATTGCCTGACAACCTTTCTGACTGTGATGACACAGAGGTCATAATACGGGCGTTAAGGGATATGCCTGAAGTCATAGACATCAAGGCCGCCGGTACCGCCATGAGGTTCATGACAGCTTATCTGGCATTAAGGGACGGCGAGACCCACATCCTCACAGGCACAGAGCGCATGAGACACCGCCCGATAAAGATACTTGTGGATGGTTTACGCAAGTTAGGCGCGAGAATAGAGTATGTCAACGAGGAGGGATATCCACCGTTGAGGATCAAGGGGACGAAAATGAACGGCGGCAAGCTCGCCATTCCCGGGAACATAAGCTCACAGTACATCTCGGCATTACTAATGATAGGCCCTATGATGCGTGACGGACTGCACATCACACTCGTAGGAGATATTGTATCCAGACCGTATATTGACCTTACCCTATGCACCATGCGTGATTACGGAGCATCGGCAGAATGGGCAAGCATAGATACGATTGTGGTAAAGCCTGTGCCTTACAAGAAGCAGCCGTACATAATCGAGAACGATTGGAGCGCCGCCTCATACTGGTACGAGATGATGGCACTATTCAGCAATGATGGATGCCGTGTCGCGTTGGAGGGCTTGATGGACGGCTCACGCCAGGGCGACTCACAAGTGAAGTATATGTTCTCCATGCTGGGCGTGAAGACTGTGTTCGACAGCAGGGAGCAGCTTAGCCCGACAACAGTAACCCTGTCAGCACACGACAGGACAGTCCACCGCATTGATTTTGACTTTACACATCAGCCCGATTTGGCCCAAACCCTGATAAGCACATGTCTCGCCTGCGGGCTCCACTTCCATTTCAGGGGGCTTGCGTCGTTAAAGATAAAGGAGACAGACCGCATCATGGCCATGAAGCGGGAGATGAGACGCTTAGGATACGTCATACACGACTATAACGACAGTGAACTGAGATGGGACGGCGAGCGTTGCCAGCCAGAGCCAGCCCCTGTGATAATGACTTACGACGACCATCGCATGGCCATGTCCATCGCCCCCATGTCAATAATCCTCGGGCCTTTGGTCATAGACAGCCCGGAAGTGGTGTCCAAGTCATATCCACACTATTGGGATGATTTACGTAGGGCAGGATTCTCGGTATCTGAAGATTAGTGATATTCAAAAAAAAGCCGAACAGGAATCAGAGGAATTAATTTTCCTGCCCCCCACCATAACCCTTTAACCCTATGGCATTACTATTATATTCGCTTATAATATTAGCCTGTATATCGGCATTGTTCGGCTTGTTCTCGCAGAAAGGCGATAAAGTCCGGCACAGCAGCCACAACTCCTGCTCGACATGCGACGGACACTCTGACAAGTGTGAGCAGGTATGCATGATGGAAGCCTCACTACGAGACATCCAATACTTTGACGATGAGGAGTTAGACCTGTACAAGGGACGCCCGTCCGGCAGCTACAGCTCTGACGAGACTGAAGATTTCGCAGAAGTATTGTATTCTTTGCGGAAAGGTGAGGTGAAAGCATGGGGGAGAAGTCTGGTCATGAGAGGCATCAACCTGCCAGACATGCTCAAAGACGACTTTATAATGCTGTCAGACGAGGAATGACACTACTGGGTGGAGCCGACACACGCCCTCCCCTCGCCTATCATGAAGAGATAAACGGAGGGGAGAGCGCAGGCCAACCGACGAACGAAGCGAGAGCAGAGACAAAGCTCGCTTTTGGCTATGCCCATTACTTCCCGTTGGTCAGTGGGTCCAAGGACAAGTTGGTTGGCTTTGCCGACCTCTGTCACGACTCGGCCATTCAAGCAAGTTTGATGGCTCTCGCTGTTCCATCGGTTCCCGAGCTTTGCTCGCCTACCAGTAGCCTTTGCGAGGAGGAGGAAGACGAAGTCAACATATGTAGGATCACTGCCATCGTTCTGATTGTTATTCAGCCTGAGACGCATGGCATATTATCCCACCATAAAGACACAACAACAATATCAAGCAAGCTCGTCATTTTCTTGAATGTAATGGCCTACACATGCTTGTTGACATAAAAATCACGATACTGGTATCATGAGAGGTATAATAAAATTTCTGGAACACATCCTTTGTTCACGTATGGGCAAAGGTCGTCTGCCCATAGCCCTTACCTCCCCCCGTCCAGTGGATACAGAGGAAAAAACGTTCGTTAGGCAAAGGCGGGGGCACACTTCCTGGGCTTCAGGCTTGAAGAGCGCGTTTATCCTTGTACTGTGTGCTGGCATCATTGTCAACATCGTGTCATCGTGCTCAACCCAGAAGAACACACCAAGCTCAAGATGGTGGCACAGTTTCAACGCAAGGTATAACACATACTACAATGCCTCATTGGCATACATTGACGCATCCCTCGAGAAAGAGAACGGTAACAAGGATAACTTCACGGAGACTCTGCCCCTTTACGCCGTATCGTATAAGCAGAGCCGTGAGATAGGAAAGGGGAATTATGAGACTGCGATAACAAAGTCAAAGAAAGCCATAAGGAGACACTCGATAAAGAAACGCCCCGTATGGACAAAAAAGCGGAAGAAGACAGAGCGCGACATAGAGTGGCTGAACAGGAAAGAGTATAACCCGTTCCTGTGGAAAGCATGGATGCTGATGGGGCGCGCGCAGTTCCACTCTGGAGCATTCGATGAGGCAGCGGCCACATTCTCCTACATGTCACGCCTCTATAAGACCCAACCTGCCATATACGGCAAAGCACGTGCCTGGCTCGCCAAGTGTTATATAGAGCAGGACTGGATGTATGACGCCGAAGATGTCATACGCAACATGAGGCGCGACTCCATAGACTGGCGCGCACGCAAAGAATGGGATTATACCCTTGCAGATTATTATCTCCACACAGGTCAGGCAGACAGCGCCGCATTATATATGAGGCGTGTGGTAAAACACGAGATGCGGAAGAAGCAGCGTGCCAGAGAATGGTATATCCTCGGCCAGATATATACATTATCCGGCAAATATCCGGAGGCATATGACGCATACAGGCATGTCATACGCCAGAATCCTCCATATGAGCTGGAATTCAACGCGCGCATATCCATGACAGAGGTAATGCCAGGGCTGAAAGCCAAGAACAAGATAGGGAGACTAAAGAGGATGGCGCGGTCGGACAAGAACAAGGACTACCTCGACCAGGTATATTATGCCCTCGGAAACATATACATGGCTGAGCATGACACAGCCAACGCGATAAACTCATACGAGAAAGGACTAAAACTCGCCACAAGATCAGGAATAGAAAAGGGCGTGCTGTCATGCACACTCGCCAATCTATATTGGGACATGGAGCGATTCTCCGATGCCCGCCGCTGTTATACAGAAGCCATCGGACTCTTGGACGGAGAGCGTGAGGGATATGACGCCCTGGCCTTAAGGTCAAAGACCCTTGACGAGCTTTGCCCTCATACAGAGGCTATCCATCTCCAGGACTCGCTCCAAAGTCTCGCCAAGATGAGTGAGAAAGAACGCAATGAGGCTATAGACCGTGTCATCGAAGCATTAAAGAAAAAAGAGCGCGAGGAGCGCGCCGCCCAGCTCGATGCCGCCTCAGGGATGGCTGGGAATACAGGAGGACAGACGGCTGCCACCCAAAACACTCCGGCAGGAGGGACACAGACACAGGCACAGCCTGGCCAGAAGACATCCGTGTGGTATTTCTATAACCCCATGGCTGTCCAGCAAGGCAAGCAGGCATTCCAGAGACAATGGGGCAAACGCCCGGAGGAAGACAACTGGCGCAGGATAAACAAGACAGTCGTCTCTGCCATTGCTGGCAACGGTGTGGCAGAGAACACAGATGAGGCAATAAGCGAGACAGACGATGCTGGCGATTCGGCCGTAGAGACTTCAGACTCTGTCAACAACGACCCCCACAAGCGTGAGTACTATCTCGCCCAGATACCATTCACTGAAGAGCAGGTAACGGCAAGCAATCTCCTCCTTTCTGAGGCACTCTTCAATGCTGGAGTGATACTGAAAGACAAGATGGACAATCTCACACTCTCTGAGCGCCATCTGCTACGTCTGGCAGACAATTTCCCGTCGTATGAGAAAATGCCAGACGCCCACTACCACCTTTTCCTGCTCTACTCACGCCGTGGTGACACAGCGAGAGCAAGCAGATACAAGCAGAAACTTGCAGAAAACTATCCTTCATCTGAATGGACAAAGCTTATCTGCGACCCCCATTATGTCGAGAACGCCCTATACGGCCCACACATAGAGGACTCGTTATATGCCCAGACATATGAGGCTTTCCGGAATGATGACACAGAGGTCGTCTCACGTAACGCCCATATATCCCAAACACGGTATCCTGACGGTGCCAACCGCCCGAAATTCATCTTCCTCAGCGGCATGACACGACTATCTATGAACGATGTTGACAGTTGCATCCATGCCATGGAAAACATCGTCGGGGATTATCCTGAGAGCGAGGTAGCCCCTATAGCCGGCATGATAATCAACGGTGTCAAGGCCGGACGCACCCTTCATGCCCGCCATTATGACGTGGGCGGCATATGGGAGCGACGGGCCGCAACTGATGATGGCGGCAGCGACTCCACCTCATACCGCTTCTCGCCAAATACAGACGAGGAATTCTGCTTCCTTATGACATACTCTCCTGACAGCCTGGCACAGGCAGGAGGAGAGAACAGACTGTTGTATGACATCTCACGTCACAACTTCACAAGCTACCTTGTCCGCAACTTTGATATTGAGCTCGAGCCGTACGGCCAAATGCATCGCTTGCAGATACGCGGTTTCAGGAATATAGATGAGGCAAGAGCCTATGCGCGCAGTCTATATGCCACAAAGCCGCTGCTTCCTCTCCTTGAGCGCTCACATAATATAATAATCAGCCTCTCCAACCTCGCCCTCTTAGGCCAGCAGCTGAGCTATAACGACTACGACCGCTTCTATCAGGACAGCATCGGCGAGAACAATCTCATAGGAAGCTATATCCTGAACGAGCAGCTGCTCCCCGAGGATGATGATACAGACATAGCGCCATCCCTCTCCCCGTCAGCCACTCCAGACGGAACAGGCAGACAGCCAATCGCTGACGGACAGGCTGACCGTCAAGCCACAGACAGCGGAATGGAGATATACGATGACAACAGCCCTGCTGAAAGCCGCCCAACAAGAAACACCACCGATGATGACAACAACACCATCATTATAGACACAACAGCCTCTGACGAGCTTGAAAGCAAGAGAGATATGGGCGGCAGCGACAACGTGATGACAGCTGACAGCCTAACAGCAGGCGGCAGGCTTCCTGCCGCGGAGGGTGTGGCCTCAAGCCAGCGGGACAGGCAGCACGGCTATCAGGATGCCGAAACGAACCCCCCCCCATCCACCTCACAAAAGGATGCAGGCAGCAGCACGGGGGGCACAGCCAGCCAAAGACAAATCACAGCCAAGCCCCGTCAGACGGCGGACACCTCCGCTAACAACAAGTCTGAGGGCATCAGCAAACCTAAGCAGACGCAACGCACTACAGACAGCCTCAGGCAGGAGCTTAACGCAAATGTCATAGAGATAATCGATGACAGCACCCCAACCCCCAAAGCGAAGAAGACAGCACCAGAGCCAAAGAAAAAGAAGAAAGACAAGGCTGAGGACGAATACTTTGAGCTGGAAGGCTTTTAAAGCATGTCTTATATTATCAGTCTCGGGCAGAACTTAGGTGAATATGTTCTGCCCGAGACTATATATGTTAAGGTGGTTGCTATGACTGAACATGATTACTACCCACCTCACTCACTTGTTAAAGATATAAGCCAGCCTCTCCTCACCCGACCAGCAATGTATAATTCCACAATACCTGAAGCCCTCTCTCCTTACGGCATTCTGCATGACCCTATTGTCACGATGAGTATCAAGGCGTATAGTGTCATATGTCTTCAAGGCAAACTGCATCACGATATGGAATATGCCGCTCACCTCACCGCTACTCGCTATGCGGTGGATAGTGGCGTATGGGTTGTCATCAGGCCACTGGCCATCATAAATGACATTATACGTGGGGTCTTTGCCACCACGAAGTACAAAGGTAGCCAGGATATGCCCTGAACCGTCAGACATGTCTTTCGCGCCTCCGGCACGATTGTCACGATTGTGTTCGCCGGCTGACGTACGCATGGTGCGGACAACAACATAGCTGTCCCCACTCTCGATGTCGTCCATCAAGAGCGTCTCACCAGGATATCCGTCACGCCATTGATTTGGATTCCCCGTCTCCGACATAAACTTGCGGGCGGTGGAGAATAGCTTGTGTAACATCGGTATATCCTCTATGGTCGTTCTCCTGATGATAATGTTGTCTGTTATCTGTTCTCCCTCCATATCATTCTGCTTATTTTTATACCCAGCCAATGGGCGAGACGGAGATTGGTTATCATAAACACCCCACCTATGATGCCACATAAGATCATCTCCCATATGCTCATGACAAGCCATAAACTCCACATTCCGTATGCCAGATATGGCATGAGGAGAATAGAGGAGACGAGCCCGGGGACATATCCCCTCACTGCGATGCTCTGCACGAAATGTATGAGCACATGAAGCGTGAACGCCATGAACAAAGCCGCCCACACCTCTCTGGCATACCAGCCGCCAGCAAAGACATAGCATGTGACGGATAAAATCAAGATGAGCTCCTCAAGGGCAGCGATAGCGAAGGCTTTGGTACCGAGCGACGCTATATGGCTGATAACAGAGCGCAAACCGGGGAAACGGCGGACAAGCACGGACTGATGTCCCACAATCCAGCGGTGTTGCAGAATAACCTCCTCAGCATCATGGAATATAAACGCTATCGGGAGCGGAACAACAAGGATAAGGACAGATAATGGACTCATGGGTTGTTTGGTATTATCAACTTAATGCACCATCCTCGCACAAAAGACGGCTGTATTTATTCTGACGTTTTCGTTACATCAAGCTTGCTTGAATGCTATGCCAATTACTTCCCCGCAGTCAGCGACATATATCACACGGATTATCACGGACGGTCACGGATTTTTTTTACACGAGACTTGTCCTCTGGAGCCACTGACTAATGGGAAGTAATGAAGGTGCATTTATTCGAACGTTTTCGGTAAGACAAATGAGCAATGATGAGCTCAATCATTACCAATTTCTGAGCTTTGCCCGCCTACCCGTAGTCTTTGGCGAGAAAAGGTGCATTTATATGAACTACTTTCCCACGCAGAAATTCTTGAAAATGTTCTGGAGGACATCATCAGGGGTGATCGCATCTCCCAGAATGGAGGAGAGGTGATAGAGACACTGGCGTAAATCTTCCGCTACGAGATCTCCTGTGGCAGACGACAGGAGGGATGTCTCAGCCATAGTTATGGCCGACAGGGCCTTGTCGAGAGCTTGCTTGTGGCGCAGGTTAGTGATGAGGACTGAAGAGGTGTCTGTATGTGTGGCAAGCTCGGACAGACGTTTGCGCAAGCTGTTCATTCCAGTACCGTTAATTGCCTGAAAATCGTCAGTCTTGTTTGTGAGACGTATAACATGCTGCCCTGCTCTTGGCATGATGTCCGCAAAGGGAACTCCAGGCTCGTTCATCAATATTATAATCTTGGCCGTCGAGGCCGCCCGTCTTGACCTGTCTATACCGAGCCGCTCTATCTTGTCCTCTGTACGGCGTATTCCGGCAGTATCTATAAAGCGGAACAGAACGCCGTCAATACTGACCGTGTCTTCTATCACATCGCGTGTAGTGCCTTGTATATCAGACACTATCGCACGCTCATCGCCTGTCAGGGTGTTCAGCAAGGTTGACTTACCTACATTTGGCGGGCCTATTATGGCGACAGGCACTCCATTCTTGATAGTGTTGCCCTCATCGAAAGAGTTTATGAGATGCCGTATCTCTGTCTTGATGTCGCGTGTCAGGCTTAACAGCTTCTGCCTGTCGGCAAACTCAACGTCTTCTTCTGAGAAATCGAGTTCGAGCTCAAGCAGTGATGTCATCTCGAGCAGCTTGTCTCTCAGTTCGCCAAGTCTCTTTGAGACTCCGCCTCTCATCTGGCTCATGGCTGCCTGATGTTGTGATTCGGTCTGCGATGCTATCAGGTCTGCCACGGCTTCTGCCTGTACGAGGTCCAGTTTGCCGTTCAGGTATGCCCGCTTGGTGTATTCTCCCGGCTCGGCGAGTGTGCAGCCTTCAGCCAGAAGGAGCGAGATTATCTTTTGGAGAATGTATGACGACCCATGGCATGAAATCTCTACGCTGTCCTCGCCAGTATATGAGTGGGGAGCCCGGAAGATGGTTATTATGACATCATCAATTATCACGTGCTCATCATCACGGGAGGAGGCTGATGGGGCGATGATAGTGCCATAATGGACGGTGTAACCTGACGCACAGGTTATAGAATGGCCCTCTCTCTTGCTGACGAATATCCTGCTGACATATTCTATTGACTTTGCCCCTGATACGCGTATGACACCTATGGCTCCGCCTGGAGCGGTCGCCATGGCACATATAGTCGGATTGTTCACCATTACTTCTTCGTTATAGTTTTTTCTTTCTTATGCGTGATAATGTTGTGACCGATGGGGCGTCAGATATTGTAGCCTGTGCCTTGCTCGCCAGATACTGTTTGACAGAGAACCCTTCTGCCGATGTTGCCCTCAGGGTTTTCATCTTTATTCTGTAAGATGTCCTTAAAGCCTCTATAGCATTGTTCATTTTCTTCTTGGTCGCCTTGTTGCCTATTGTTCTCGCAACGATATCTGATGTATCGAGAATCTGCTTGACTATCACCTCCAGCTTGTCCGCGAAATAGATGGCGGCACTTGTTGTCCGCTGTCTGAGCCTCACGTCTTTAGCAAAGTCTCCCCCAGCCTCTCGGATTATTGAGTCATATTGGGTCTTGAACCTTCTCGCAACATCGAGCACTTCCGTCTGTAAGAGCTGGCGCTTTGCCCTCAGCATATCAATAAATGTCAACTGGGTATTTGTGAACGCCTCGTATGACACTCTCATCAGATGATCATAATCATTGGTTATCTGGCGAAACGTGAACTGCTCGTCAAGCAGAGAGTAAAAATACTGGTATCTCAGGAGGGGTAATGACTTCTTGTGGGTCTCTGTGTCTTTTACAGCGCTTTCCATGAACAGGGATACATCACGGTCGGTTATGATGCTTCTCTCGGTGACTGGCGAAGAGAGTATAAGCCCCTCCAATGTCCTGCATCTGGAGAGAGCGACATAAACTTGTCCGTGGGCGAAGGAGTGGCTGATATCAAGAACAGCATGGCTGAATGTCAGACCTTGTGACTTATGTATCGTAATGGCCCATGCCAGACGTAGGGGATATTGTGTGAATGTGCCCTCAACTTCCTCCACAATCTCTTTTGTCTCATCGTCAATGGAATATTTAATGTTGTCCCATTGCTCGGGCTTGACGATAATGGTGTCTGTACCCGTTCCATCGTCCATGATACACTTGACAGAAACTCCGTCAGCAGATATATTCACTACCTGTCCAATGCGTCCGTTGTAGTAACGTTTTTCGGGCGACATGTCGTTTCTGACAAACATAACTTGTGCACCGACTTTCAATGTCAGGGACAGGTCGGTAGGATAAGAGTACTCGGGGAATGTACCTTTAATTATAGCCTTGTTCGTAAATGGAGACTTGTCTATCATGGAAAGCCGAAGCTCATTATATGAGTTTGCCGCGGCATTATGTGTTGTCAGTCTTATCCATTCGCTATTATCCATAGCCGGAGGCTCGGGCACACAGCGTTTATTCAGCTCGCCAAGCATTTCACACGAGACTCTGTTGTCACGTATAGCTGCCAGTATGCTGATGAACTTGGTGTCTTGCTGACGGTATATATGGGTCAGCTCTATTGTCACATACGGCAGTTGCTTCAATGCATTCGAGCTGAAGAAGTATGGTGTGTCATACCATTGGGACATGTATGCCCACTCATTATCCTTTATGACAGGTGGCAGCTGTTGCAGATCGCCTATGAGAAGAAGCTGTGTCCCTCCGAAAGGCTTTAAGGGGTTGCGGTATCTCCTTAGTGCATCGTCTATCGCGTCGAGGAGGTCTGAGCGAACCATAGAGACCTCATCAATCACGAGCAGGTCGAGGGTGCGTATGAGGTTTTTCTTCTCATTACTCATACGGAAGAACTTTTGTTTGTTGTCAGTTCTTACGCCTGGTATAAATGGTGTCAATGGCAGCTGGAAGAAAGAGTGAATCGTTTGCCCACCAGCGTTTATAGCCGCAACGCCAGTAGGCGCGAGGACGACCATGCGCTTGGGCGAGAGCTCTCGCAGTTTACGCAGGAATGTTGTCTTTCCTGTTCCCGCCTTTCCTGTCAAGAAGACTGACGTTTGGGTGCCTTCAAGATATTGCCAGGCAAGATTCATCTCTTCATTATGCATTGTGTTATCTTTTGATATCGTTACTGACTTTTGAAGATTTACAATTATCCCTTACGGTGGGCGTTACGGATTAATGCCACCACAGAAAAAATGAAAAGCCGGAATTCCATTTGTGTGCGTGATGCATGACGCTTGGTATTCCGGCTTTATAATGCACACATGAGACATGTTGTCTCATGTGTGCATACGCATTCCTGTATCTTAGAAGTTGAAGTATTTTTTAGCGTTGTTATAACATATATCTTCAATCATCTGATATACGCGTTGTCTCTCATATCCCTCGAATGGGATGAGACCGTTCTCAATGTCCTTTCCGACGAGGTTGCAAAGAGTGCGGCGGAAATACTCATGTCGTGGATATGAAAGGAATGAGCGAGAGTCTGTGAGCATACCTACGAAACGTGAGAGAAGGCCGAGGACAGAGAGGGCGTTCATCTGTTTCTCCATACCGTCTTTCTGGTCGAGGAACCACCAGCCTGAGCCGAACTGTATCTTCCCGGCAACAGAACCGTCCTGGAAGTTGCCAAGCATTGTGGCTATCACCTCATTGGCACATGGGTTAAGATTGTACAGAATGGTCTTGGCAAGTGTGCCATTAGTATTGAGCTCATCAAGGAAGTGGGACATAGCCTTGGCTGTTGTGAACTCACCGATAGAGTCAAAGCCTGTATCAGGTCCGAGCTGTGCGAACATCTTTGAGTTGTTGTTGCGGATAGCTCCATAGTGATACTGCTGTGTCCATCCTGAGGCATAGTCCATCTTGCCCTGCTCATACATATATGCATGCTTGTACTTACGCTCCTCTTCTTTTGTTATAGGGGCTCCGGCGAGAGCCTTCTTCATGATGGCATCAATCTCCGCCTCCGTGTAAGGCTCATCATAGAATTCCTCGATGCCATGGTCAGAAAGCTTGCATCCCATTGTCTCGAAGAAGTCATGGCGTTTCTGGAGAGCTGCCGTAAGCTCAGCAAAGTTCGTGATAGGCATCCCTGCCACAGCAGATAGTTTCTTTATGTATTCTACCCATGTGACGGCATCAATGTTCATACCTGCATCCGGACGCCATGTCGGTAGCATACGTGTCTTGGCTGTAGGGTCTTCCTTGACGATTTTGTGCCATTCGAGCGTGTCGGCCGGGTCGTCTGTTGTGCATACAACCTCCACGTTGTAATGCTCCATCATGCCACGGGGACAGAAACGGTCCTCGTTCTTGATCATGTCGTTACACTTCTCGTAGATGTCTCTGGCTGTCTCAGGATTAAGCAGCTCGTTTATGCCGAACGCGGTCTTCAGCTCGAGATGTGTCCAATGGTAGAGAGGGTTGCGGAACGTATAAGGAACCGTCTCTGCCCATTTCTCAAACTTCTCCCAGTCGGTAGTGTCCTTACCTGTACAGAAACGCTCATCGACACCGTTAGAACGCATTGCACGCCACTTGTAGTGATCGCCCATGAGCCATATCTGGGCTATAGAATCAAACTTCTTGTTCTCGGCAACCATCTGCGGTATAAGGTGACAGTGATAGTCTATGATTGGCATCTTGGCCGCATGGTTGTGGTAGAGATCGCGGGCGGTCTCATTCTCAAGGAGGAAATCCTCGTCGTTAAACTTTTTCATAATGTTGCTATTTAAGGTTTATCTGTTGTCTTTATATGCAAAAGTACCAAAAAACTTTCATAAACAGGAATAAATTCAGAATTAATTAACAATTCTTGCATTATTCTCACGATGTAAGTTTTTCTGAGGGGAGTGTTATCTCGCCAGCAAGGCTATGAGACATCAGCATCCTGATGACATTAACATCCTGATACATTGCCAGGAGATGCATCAGCTTTGTCACGGCGGCTTCTACAGTGCTGTCGTGCCCCGATATGACACCGGCTTTCTGGAGGAAGTACCCAGTATCGTATCTTGCCATCTCGACAAAACCAGTCTCACACTGGCTGACGTTGACAATAACGACACCTCTCTCTGTTGCCTCTTTAAGAAGTTTCAACAGCCACGGGCGCTGTGGGGCATTTCCACTTCCGAATGTTCTCATCACTATGCCCCTGAGCCCTTTATATGACATAATATGGCGAACCATGCTCTCCTGAATGCCAGGGAAGAGCGAGAACACCATGACATTGCTGTTCATAGCATAATGGGGTGTCATAGGCTTCGAATAATCAGGACGCAAGATATGATGGTCGTGGAACACAAAATCCACCCCAGCATCACATAAGTGTGGATAATTAAATGTCGTGAAAGCGAAAAACTCATCTGCCGAGCACTTGGTGGCCCTATTGCCACGAAGCAGATGTCCGTTGAAATAAATTGATACCTCAGGCACAAGCGGATGCCCCTCGCTGTCATATTCGCCAGCCAGCTCAAGACTTGTCAGCATATTCTCCTTTCCGTCAGTACGCAACTGCCCCATAGGCAACTGGGAGCCTGTCAGGATGACTGGTTTTGTTAGATTCTCCAACATGAAAGACAGGGCGGAGGCTGTGTATGCCATGGTGTCTGTCCCATGAAGTATCACGAAACCGTCATAATCATCATAATGCTCACTAATGATACGAGCCATGGTAGCCCAATCTTTGGGAGAGACATCACTCGAATCGATAGGAGCGGCAAAAGGATGGACATCCACAGCGGTCTCTATCTGCTTGAATTCAGGAAGGACAGACAGCAGGTTATTGAAATCCAATGGTTCGAGCGCACCTGTTGCAGGATTACGCCCCATGCCTATTGTACCTCCCGTATAAATAAGTAATACTCTGCGGTTTAACATGATATTGTCAATAAAGTTCAAAAATTAGGAATTGTATAATTAGGACGTCAATGTACTGACGCTTTCTTCTTAAGTCTCAATGCAGGAATCTTCACTTTCTGTCCCGCCGTGATTGTCTTTCCGTTCAGAGCCTCAACATAACATTCCATACCTGGGCCAAGGTATTTTTTCGATATTGAGGCTACAGTCTCACCCTCTGTCGCTGTTACAGTCTGCTGAACTCCTGTAATGACATAAGCTCCGGTTCTGACACGTGGGTCTTTATTATAATTCTCGTTTGTGGCAGAAAGGGCGTCGGCTTTCTTCCCCTCGGCTTTCTTTACGGCATTTGTCTCGTCCCCCTTCTTCGTTTCTGCTCTATGTACAGCAGGAGCAGGAGCTTTGGCAGTGGCAGGTTTCACGCCTTTGTCTCTTGCTGTCGTGTCCTTCTTCTCTTGGGCGGGAGCCGGGAGACGTTTATATACGACATGGACTTTCACCTCTGGCTTCAGTCCGAGATATTCCTTGACATCCTGGATTGTAATATCTGCGGTCGCCCTGCCAACAATTACGCCAATAACGAACACAGCAAGTCCCAACAACAGGCTTATCAGGAATGAGTGGTTGTTCTCCTCTGCAACACTTGGGTTGATATTCATTTCGTCGCTCATAGCGGTAGTGGTTATTTCTTCTTGGTTATGAATAGTATTGTCTTCGGTATCTTGTGGCTCGTCAACGCCTGTGGGTGATTTATCACAGTCTGGAGATTCCGCTGGCTGCTGTATGTCTTCTGCTGGAGTATCCACCTCCCCGACTGACGGGACAGGGACAGAACCGTCATCTGTCACAACAGTATGTGCCACATGTGTCTCATCCTCATGTGACATCTGCTCTTCAGCGGATTGTTCCCTATGCAGTAGGGATTGTAACGGCTCAGCCTCATCATTCCGTTGACCTATTCCTACGCCAAGGGGTGGGGCAACAGATGTGCCTGAAGATGCTATAACGCTTGGGGCATCACTGTTTGCCTCTGGCACATGCTGTTGGGGCAGAGGCATATTGTTTGGAGAATCTTGCCCATCCACCTCCCTTTCAGCTTCTGGCTCGTTATCCAGTTCTCTCTGGCGGACAGTCTCTGGAACTTTTGCCATATCGTCCATATCGTCAAAGACAACACCTTCGTTCAGCGGAACAGTGACAAAATGGGCAAAAGGCTTGTTGACAGAGTCTCTCATTGAGGCATCGGGGGTGAATGTGATTCTGTCGTGTGAGTTAATCACAACTTTCTCTCCAGTATTGACATTCACACTCGCACGTTCCTTAACGGTCTGCACCTTAAACGTTCCTAAACCCTTTATCTTCACTTGCTCGTCGTTTATGAGTGTAGAACGGATGAGGCTGAACATGTCATCCAGGAAGCTCTCTGCCTCATGCTGGTGCATGTCATACCTGTCGGCAACAATCTTTGCGAGATCTTTTATATTACTCATTCCTGACCTCCTTTCCTTATGGTGTCTTTAACAGCAGCAGCGGCCTTGAAGTTCAAGACAATCTTGGGAGGTACTAACATACGCTGCCCTGACGAGGGGTTTACAATGATGCGTTCTAAACGTTTCTTTGGCTCAAACGTACCGAAACCGCCAATTGTGACATTATCACCTCCGTCAAATGTGTCAGACATGGCTGCAATAACTGCATTCACGAGTTTCTGTGTCTGCTCTTTGCTGTTGCCCGTCTTCTTTGCCAATGCTGTTATGTATTCCTTGTTGTTCACGACAGTTAATTCAGTATAGGGGGTCAATATTATATAGTCCTGTTATAGAGTTGATTATATATACGGCATGTCTGCTTCAACGAACGCCATGCAGTTATATTTGCCAGATTATGCCCGCCTCTGTGCACGGTATAGACTGGAGAGCGAAAGGCCCAACTCAATAGAGAATGCAAAGATGTCAAAACCTTACAACCACACATCAGGTGGCTTTACCCAATGGGTAATTATCGGATCAAACAAAAACAAGAATCATCTCTTCAAAACAAAAGAGAATAACCAGATGTCCCGGCGGCTTGTCGATTATGCCATCTAATGAAGGAGAAAGTTAAACAGTCCAGACAGACAGCGAATGTTTGTCCATGAACATTGAACATCTACCCCATACCTGAGAGGCTAATCTACGACAACGCCATAAAGGTCAAATTCCTCAGAGGATGTTATCCTTACATTATAGAAACATCCTCTACGGAGCCTGCGCTCTCCTACAGGGATCAGCACCTCAGGATCAACCTCGGGAGAACTGAACTCAGAACGCCCGACATACCAGTCGCCCTCGCGACGGTCTATGACGACCCTCAAGACATTGCCAACCTTGGACGCCTCAATTTCTGCTGAGATATTCTGCTGAACCCTCATAAGTTTGTCCAGTCTTTGCTGCTTCACCTCTTGAGGGATATCATCCTTATAATGTAGCGCGCTGTATGTGCCTTCCTCTTCAGAATAAGCGAACGCGCCCATACGCTCAAACCTTGCCCATTTTACAAAATCGACAAGTTCCTTGAAGTCATCATCGCTCTCCCCAGGGAAACCTACCATAAGCGTGGTGCGTATGTGTATGCCAGGGACAGCCTCCCTTATACGCTTGATGACATTGATAGTCTCCTCCTTTGTCGTGCTCCGGTGCATAAGCCGCAGCATATTGTCTGAGATATGCTGCAAGGCGATATCAATATAGCGGCAGACATTCTTATGCTTGCGCATAATATCAAGAAGTTCCATAGGGAAATGGTTTGGATAAGCATAATGCAGCCTTATCCACTTTACACCCTTCACGCCGGCCATAGTATCCACAAGCTGGGCTATACGTCGCTCTCCATATATATCAATGCCATAATATGTCAGTTCTTGCGCTATGACATTAAACTCGGAGACACCAGCCCCAACCAGCAGCCTCACCTCTTCCAATATATCGTCGATAGTGCGGCTCTTATGCCTTCCTGTTATCAAGGGTATGGCACAGTAAGCACATTTCCTGTCGCATCCCTCTGATATCTTGATATAGGCGTAATGTTTTGGGGTAGATGTGAGAGGGGTCATAGTAGTGTGGGACGCAGAAGAGACATCAGGCAGCGAGGAGGCGAACTCCTTGAAGTTAAACTTACCGTAATACTTATCCACCTCAGGTATCTCTGTCTCAAGCTCTGAAAGGTAACGTTCTGAAAGACATCCCATGACGATGAGCTTCCCTATCTGCCCTTCAGATTTTTTCTGGGCAAGCTCAAGGATGGCATTGATACTCTCCTCCTTAGCATCACCTATAAAGCCACATGTATTCACGACAACATACTCGCCCTCAGGGCTTTCAGCGTCATGAACGACATCATAACCCTTCCCCCCCAGGAGCCTCATAAGCGCCTCGCTGTCAACGAGGTTCTTTGAGCATCCCATCGTAATTATATCAATCCGGTTTTTCTTCATGATTTGAAACGCCTAAGGCATTCGAACATTGAAATAAATAGATAAACGAGACCCCACGTATATATCAGGAAGGGGCTAGTCTTTCCCGAACAAAGAATCGACAAACGAACGCCTGTTGAAGAGCTGGAGGTCTTCCATGTTCTCTCCAAGTCCGATATACTTAACGGGAACCTTCAGCTGGTCAGAGATGCCGATAACGACTCCGCCCTTTGCAGTGCCGTCAAGCTTAGTTATCGCGAGCGATGTTATCTGTGTCACAGCCGAGAACTGTTTGGCCTGCTCGAAAGCATTCTGGCCCGTTGAGCCGTCAAGGACAAGCATCACCTCGTCAGGCGCATCAGCCTTGACCTTCTTCATCACATCCTTAATCTTCTTCAGCTCGTTCATCAGTCCGACCTTATTGTGCAGGCGTCCGGCTGTATCGATGATAACGACATCAGCATTGTTAGCCTTTGCTGACGATATGGCATCAAACGCGACAGAAGCAGGGTCAGACCCCATCTGCTGTTTGACAACAGGCACGCCGACCCTCTCGCCCCATATCACAATCTGTTCGACAGCTGCGGCCCTGAAAGTGTCTGCCGCACCGAGATAGACCTTTTTCCCAGCATGCTTAAACTGGTAGGCCAGCTTACCGATTGTTGTAGTCTTGCCTACTCCGTTCACCCCGACAACAAGAATCACATACGGCTTGTTTCCATCAGGGAGATCCCAATCGTCGAGGTCGCCCGTATTGTTCTCCTCAAGCAGCGCCGCTATCTCCTCTCTAAGAATGTTGTTCAACTCCGAAGTAGAGACATATTTATCACGAGCCACACGTTTCTGGATACGGTCGATTATCTTGAGCGTTGTGTCAACGCCAACATCACTCGTTATGAGGACTTCCTCCAGATTGTCGAGGACATCGTCATCAACGGTGCTCTTACCTGCAATGGCACGGCTTATCTTGCTGAACACACTCTCCTTTGTCCGTTCCAGACCTTTGTCGAGAGTCTCTTTTTTCTTAAAAATGCTGAATATGCCCATAACTTCAGATATTGAGAATAGTATGGTTTTTGTTGTAGGGTGTGGTCAAAATAATACGCTATACGCCAGTGGGGGACCGTGGGGGCATATCGATCATATAAATGCACCTATTGCCTTACGGCTTCATCCCATTACCTCCTGTTGGTCAAGTGGGTCCAGGGGACAAGTCTCGTGATAATTTTATCCCGAATTAGCGGATCAGCGATTTTTTATTTTTGTCACGCTGTAGATAGATCCCATGTTAGAAATAATTCGATCATTCTCAAATTACCTCCCGTTGGTCAGTGAGTCCAGGAGACAAGTCTCGTGATAAAACTATAACCTCCGTGACCGTCCGTGACGATCCGTGTGACATAGATCAATAGAGCCAAGGACAAGTCTCGTGAGTTTTACGAAAACGTTGATATACGCAGATATGCCATCACGCAAGCCCCGTCTCCATTTTACTGAAAAGTCCGCACAACGTACTGTCTGGGCAGTGCTTTGTGCGGACTGAAGTATCTTTTCGGAAAATTACGGTGAAAGATTTTCTTTCCATTGTTACCCTACCCTTTTCATCTTCAGGGGAGAGAGTAAGATTTATTTGAAGAAATCCTTTACAGCCTCATTCGGAACCATCTGCTCATCAAAAACATAAGCACCAGTCTTAGGGCTCTTCACCATTTTTATGACTTTCGTGTAAGCGCGGCCATCCTTCTTACCTTCTTGAAGGGTCGCGACGGTTTTCTTTGCCATTTTCTAATAGTGTTTTAATAGGGATTACTTAATCTCCTTGTGCACAGTCATGCGCTTCAGGATTGGATTATATTTCTTGAGCTCCATACGCTCTGGAGTGTTCTTGCGGTTCTTGGTAGTTATGTAACGGCTTGTACCTGGCAGACCGCTGTTCTTCATTTCTGTACACTCGAGAATAACCTGTACTCTGTTACCTTTTGCTTTCTTTGCCATGTTAATTATTCTCCTATAACTTTAATGTCCTTCCAATCGACATAGCCATTAGCGACAGCCTGCTTGAGGGCTGCGTCAAGACCTACTTTGTTGATAAGGCGAAGGCCTGCGGCACTCACCTTGAGGCTAATCCAGCACTGCTCTTCAACATAGTAGAACTTCTTGCTGAAAAGGTTAACGTCAAAGCGGCGCTTTGTGCGATGCTTTGAGTGGGAAACATTGTTGCCTACCATGGCTTTCTTTCCCGTAATCATACAAATCTTCGACATTTCTATCTAAGTTTTTGTGTTTCTAAATTGATACTTATTCCAAACAGAATGCAAAGTTACACCATTTCCATCACTTTTCCAAACTCTAACAACCCGAAACCTATATATTTAAATATTTTTAAGAAAAACATCATCAAATATTGATTCGAAGCAGATAACATGCTGAAAGAAAGGACTTTTTTGACAACAACCACAAACAATACAGGCAGCAATATGGATTTGAAAAGAGTCGTGAAATATGACAAAGCGGACAACAGTATCTATGCATGCTGTTTTAGAAACACGAACAAAAGCGCTCTCCGTATCACCTGTCATCAACGCCGTACAATAACAGCCAAGACAAAAACATTCAGACCGCTTATGAACGACATAGCATCAAATCCAAATAAAAATTGTTGAATGATGTATTATCACTGGAACATCTTATAAATTGTAAGCCCTGACCTGACTTCTGCTTACAGTTTTCTTGTCCCATCATCAATACCAGAAGAGGTGCTGGATGAGGACGTAAGAGGCTCTGAAATACCTTTAAAAACAACACAAATGGAATGTCAAAAGCCTCTGCTTACAGTCCTTAACATATACGTCTAACAGGAAATACCCGTTTGACAGGGCATAACAGCATCATCACTACACACACGAATGATGAACAGAGTCTGTATGACATGCCGAAAACCGTATAGCGAATCTGGTCAGGCACATGATGTGAGTTTTTTCCATTTGACGGGCTCTGCCTATTCCGACCATAAAGAAAAGCCGGACGAGGCACTTCAGCCTTTATCACAAAAGATAGAAGAAACTATGTGATGAGGTTGAAGTGGCTCAGCCGGCTCGTTGTATAATGAGTTATCTGGCTCACCATGACAGGAAATGCTGGCGTAACCAATAACATTCTATCAGGAGATAGAGATCTTTACGGACATGTGAATATAGCGTATCAATAATCGCTTGAAGTATCATATCCAAGACTCTCCATCTCGAGTGTCGCCCATATGAACGGGCCTATACCCTTGGCGTCATTGTCACGTATGGGCTCAGACATGTAATACTCGAATGTGCCATCACGGTGTGGTGACTTCTCGGGGCCGAGTCCGCTGACAGAGCAGCAGCGTGTAAGCGAGATGGTCTTGTCTGGATTGACGCGGATGAAGTTGCGTATTATGCCCTTATAAGCCTTTATGCCTGCCTCACGGAAAGAGGAGTCAAGGTATCCCAAGCGTGCGCCTTTGAGCATGGCATACGCGAACATACATGACGCTGTCGCCTCGAGATAGTTTTTGGGAGAGTCAACATCCATCACATCATACCACACCCCTGATTTCTTGTCCTGATACAGGACACAGGCCGTCATAGTGCGGCGCAGCATGTCGATAATCTTCTCACGGCCGGCATAGTCAGCTGGGAGATAGTCGAGAATCTCCACTTGTGCCATGGCGAACCATCCAAGCGCGCGTGCCCATGTATGCTTGGAGCGTCCTGTCTCCTTATCTGCCCAGAACATGCCATGCTTTGAGTCCCACGCGTGTTTCCAGAGGTTTGTCGCCTCGTCGTATGTGCGGGCGTCTGTCATGGTTATCTGATGGAGTATATCGTCATAGTATGCCGTCAGCTCTTTCTGCTGCTGTTTTTTCGAGAGACGGACGTTCTTCTTTGGCATACCCTTCGACGCGACGGTCATCCCTTGGGCTACCATCTCAGGCGCGGCGATGGTCTTATAAGGCAGTCCCATATAGATACCGTCGAGCCATACCTGATCATGGTATATCTTCTTGTGCCAATACACGCCCTCGTCTGTACGTGGCTGGTTGATGAGCTGGCGGAAGAATGTCTTCAGGGCTATGTCATTGCCCTTGCGTGGGGCGATCTTGTTCATGCGATAGATGAAACGCGCGGTGCGCACATTGTCGAGGTTGAAGTCCTCATACTTGAAGCCTGTCGTCGTCCCGTCATCAGCTATCATCTGCTCTGGGTATCTCTTAACATAATCAAGTATGTCGTCACCTCCATGGGCAAGATATGTGTCGAGCATTCCCTCAAGCTCTATACCCATGACATACGACCATTTTCCCTTAGGATGCTTCTGAGAATCGGTAAAGTCAAGGTAAATCGGATTGGGGACACGCTTCATCTCTGAGCGTGTCAGCCATTCTGCATAGCTCTTATATGGCATATCAGTCAGGACGAGCGAGCCGTTAACGCTGACATTGTCCAGATGTATGTCGTGCATTCGATTCTCACGGACCACAGGTTTGTCAGACACTCCTGTGAACGAGCAATTTCTCACATGAATGTCGTAAACAGCATCTGCCTCCTTCACACCATTAATGATAATGCCATGGCGAGACTTGCCACAGGTGACATTCTCCATCCATACATTATGCACATAAGGTATATGACCGCGCTCGGCAGCCTCATTGGGCTGGTAGTTGATGTTTATCCTCATGACGGCCTCTCGGCACTCCCCGACACGCACATTGCGCATAAAGACATTCTTCGTGACGCCTCCACGGCAGGTGTTTGTCTTAATACGGAGGACACGGTCGAGATTCGGGGATGACATCTCACAGTCTTCTGCAAAGACATTCTCCACGCCACCGGATATCTCAGAACCTATTACGACACCGCCATGTCCGTCTTCCATCTTGCAGCGTCTGACGATGATATTCTTTGAGGGGCGGCCGTCGCGGCGGCCATCACCATTACGGCCAGACTTGATGGCTATACAGTCGTCACCGGTATGGAAGACGCAGTCCTCGATAAGGACATTCTCGCATGACTCAGGGTCGCAACCGTCACCATTAGGGCCTTCGTTATACACATACACTTTACGTACGGTGATATTCTTTGAGAAAAGCGGATGCATCACCCAGAAAGGTGAGTTGAGCATTGTCACGCCCTCAATAAGGATGTTCTCACAGTTGACTGGATTGATGAGTTGCATACGCAAGCCTTTCCCCATGCCGAAGACACGATCCTTAACAGGAACATTGTCCTCGCACATCTTCTGTAGAATAGCTCTGTATCCAAGACTGTTGCCATCTCGCGGGTATCGTGAGTCTTCTGTCGTGACATTCTTCTTGTATCCGAAGCGCTCGACACCCGTCCACTGCCAGAATGTGTCGTTCGAACCATTGCCGTCAATGGTGCCCTCGCCGGTGATGCCGATATTCTTCGCGCCGTTAGCGTATATGCATGGAGAATAGTTATAAAGGTCGAGACCCTCATATCGGGTATAGACAAGCGGGTATAGTGCCGGTTCGTATGCGAAACGCAATGTGGCACCCTTTGACACTACCAGATTGACGTCTGAGAGAAGACGTATCGCTCCTGTCATATATACGCCCTCTGGGATAACGACTTTGCCGCCGCCTGCTTTTGAGGCACGTTCAATAGCACGGTTGATTGCCTTCTGGTTTTTTAACGCGCTGTTTGTTGTCTTCACCGCAGGCTTATACACTTTCTCACGGAATGTGGGAGCCTGAATGTTCTGCTCTATCTGTTTGTACAGAGATGTGTCCCAGCCATCAGCCATAACGCCGACAGCGGACAGGAGAGCTAATAATAAAAATGATATTTTTCTCATATTTGATAGATAAGGTCGAATAAATATGCGGTCAATATTAGGTGTTCATGCCGTGTACACGAATACATGTGGCATGAGTAACTGAACATAACATGCAGACAGGATCAAGTATCGCTGTCCACATACTGGACGACAACGAATAAGGTTACAGACTTCCGCTGACCGTGACATTCTGCAGCTTGATGTCTTTGACAAGTCCTGTCTTATAAAGAGGCTCGGCCGAAAGGCCACCGAAGTTACAGTTGGTCACATTGATATTGTATATCTGTGGTGTCTTTGAGTCTTTCTCCGTTAGCCCGTTCAGCAAGATGCCATACTTTGACTTCTTGCATACAACATTGTCAACGTACACGTTACGGACTGTAGGGATATGCCCACGCTCAGCTATCTCCTTAGGCTCATAGACGAGGTTAATCCTCATGACAGCCTCACGGCATTCGCCGACACGTATGTTTCTCACATAGATATTCTCGTTTATTCCGCCACGACATGTGTTGGTCTTGATTCTTATGACACGGTCGAGGTTGGGAGAATCCATGTCACAATCCTCTGCAAACACGTTCTTCACGCCTCCCGATATCTCTGAGCCGATAACCACGCCACCATGTCCATCTGCCATCTTACACCGGCGTATAATGATATTCTGTGAAGGTGTGGCGGCTCTCAGGCCATCAGCATTTCGTCCTGATTTCAATGCTATACAATCGTCTCCCGTATGGAAAGTACATCCTTCGATGAGCACATCCTCGCATGACTCAGGGTCGCAACCGTCACCATTAGGGCCTTCATTATATATAGTGACATCACGAACGGTAAGGTTCTTGACGAATAGTGGGTGGATGACCCAGAACGGAGAGTCGCGAAGCTCAACTCCTTCAATAAGGGCATTCTCACATTTAACGAAATTCACGAGCTGTGGACGCAGGCCTTTCCCCTTTCCGAATACACGTTTCTCAACAGGTACAGCATTGTCTGCCATCTTCAGCAACTGGGCGCGTGTGCCCACTTTGTCTGTTCCCTGCCACTCGTCAACACCTTCGTGATACCCATGGTGTTTATTGCCTTTCATATACCACCATCTCTCGTTTGAGCCATTGCCATTTATTATACCCTTGCCGGTCAGAGCAATATTTTTCTGACCATAGGCATATATACATGGCTGATAATTGATGATGTCAAGCCCCTCCCATCGTGTCACAACGTTTGGGTAGAGATCGCGGTCGAAAGCGAATATCAGCTCTGCGCCTTCCTCAACGACAAGGTTAACATTCGAAAGCAGCGTGATAGCTCCTGTCTGGTACTTTCCTTTAGGAATGATGACCTTGCCGCCTCCAGACTTAGAACACTTGGCGATAGCAGAATTGATGGTTTTCTGGTTCTGGCGGGCAGAATTTTTCTGCTTGACCGAAACCTTAATGCATTTGTCCTTGAATGTTGGGGCAACAATACGTGCCTCAATCTGTTTGTAAGTGGTCACCCATGCATCTTGGGCATTGGCGCATAATGCTCCTAAAGAGAGGAGGCATAACATGATTAACAATTTTCTCATAGTATGGTTTTTGGTTATTTACAAATAATATCATGATAAAAGCTCTCAATATGGCCGTTTTTTGGAAACGAGGCTGATATCATCCCATGTTGCTGCTCCCAACAGGCTATCTTTTCCCGTATGGAGTCAGTCCACAGCCAGACTGTACATTTATCTTAAAGATGTATAGAAATGACTATGCCCTATCTGCAAAATTAATGTTTAAATCTCGTAAACAGGGAATATCGCCATTACAGTTAAGTTTTTTTAAGAGCCTGATCCTCCGCAAAGGAGAATGTGACATGCTTCAGGATAAGGGATTGCGCATTTAATATGACTTGTATCCGTTATATGGTTTCATGCAGTGACATCTGAAGCCCCCAAGAAGATTCTCACATATCACCGAGAGGGAACAATCCGAATAGTTCTGAGTCAATCATATCAGTAACATGTTGAAAGGCTTTCTTGTCATCTCCGAACTTGCATGTATCTCCATCAATAATAATAAGCCGCCCCTTATATGTCTTTATCCATTCTTCATAACGGCTGTTCAGACCTGTGAGATAGTCAATACGGATACTTTGCTCGTAGTCACGTCCGCGTTTTTCTATCTGCGATATGAGGTTAGGGATACTCGAGCGTATATAAATCATGAGGTCTGGGAGCTTGACAAGCGACATCATAAGTTCAAAAAGGTCGGTATAATTGGCAAAGTCACGGTCGCTCATGTATCCTTGACCGTGAAGGTTTGGCGCAAAGATACGGGCATCCTCAAATATCGTTCTGTCTTGAATGATAGTCTCTTGCGACTGGGATAACTCGATAACCTCCTTAAAACGCTTGTTGAGGAAGAATATCTGAAGATTGAATGACCATCGCTTCATATCCTCATAAAAATCTGCAAGATATGGATTATTGTCAACGGGCTCAAAACGTGGTGTCCACCCATAGCGCCTTGCAAGAAGACGCGTCAGGGTTGTCTTTCCACTTCCAATATTTCCGGCAACTGCTATATGCATCGTTAATGTATGTTTTAGATGGTTTCTATAAATTTGCTCCGCCTAAGGGAAAGAGTCCAAAGAGAATCTCGTCAAGACGGTCAGTAATATATCTGAAATGCTCAGGCTTATGCTCATAGTCGAGATTGTTCACATCAATGGTAAGAACCTTTCCCTTGTAGTTCTTATATATAAAATCCTCATAACTCTTATTAAGCCCCTGAAGATATTCAATCTTTATCGCCTGCTCATAATCCCTGCCCCGTTTCTGGATATTCGCGACAAGATGGTCGGTAGTCGCCCTGAGATAAATCATCAGGTCAGGATAATTTGTCACAGATGTCATCAACTCAAAGAGTTCCATATATGTGTCATAATCAAGATCTGATATTGCTCCTTGCTCATGGTTGTTTTTTGCAAATACATATACGCCCTCAAATATCGACCTGTCTTGTATGACAGTCTTCTGGCATGAGTTGATATCGATAACATCCTTGAACCGCTCTTTAAGGAAATACACCTCAAGATTGAACGACCATCGGTTGATATCTTTATAATAATCTGCAAGATACGGATTCTCCACAACCTTCTCGAAACGAGGTTCCCATCCGTAGTGCTTTGCGAGCATTTTTGTCAGAGTGGTTTTCCCTGACCCTATGTTTCCTGCTATTGCAATATGCATTGTATTCCTTGTTCCCTGTGACAAATGATCACCGTTATACCATATTTCTTATGAATGTGCTCAGCGAGATGCTGTGCTGAATATACAGACCTGTGCTGGCCCCCTGTACACCCGAATGCGAACATCAGCGATGTGAACCCTCTTTGAATGTATCGCTCCACATGATGGTCGGCAAGCCGATAGACAGAGTCTAAGAACTGCAATATCTCGCCATCATCCTCAAGGAATCTGATGACTGGCTCGTCAAGGCCTGTCAGCTTCTTGTACGGCTCATACCTTCCGGGATTATGTGTTGACCTGCAATCAAAGACATACCCACCTCCGTTTCCTGTAGGATCGCCAGGAATACCGTTCTTATATGAGAAGCTCCACACTCTTACCACCAAAGGGCCTTTGCCATCATACTTGGAGAATGTTGCTGGCCCATCAGCCGGATTTGCGACGTACACATCATTACTTGCTGTTTTATAACCATCAACACGCTCTTTCGGCTTTATCTCAGGCATTTGGAACTCAGCCTTTGAGCACAGCCGTCTGAGCACATCGACAAGATACGGGTATGGGAAGTCATTCTCTGACAACAGCGTCCTCAGGTTATCAATGGCGGGAGGTATGCTGTCAATGAAATGCTGTTTGCGCTCATAACGCCCCCTGAACCCATAAGCTCCAAGAACCTGAAGCGTGCGGAACAGCACAAAAAGCTGAAGCCTTTCGTTAAACGTCTTCTCATTAGGCACCTCGATATACTGTTTCAATGCATCATAATACTCCAGTATCATCTCACGCCGGAGGGCAGAAGAATAATGAGCAGATGCTTGCCATAAGAAAGACGCCACATCATAATAGTATGGCCCGCGACGTCCACCCTGAAAATCAATGAAGTAAGGATTGGACGCTTCATCAAGCATAACATTACGCGCCTGGAAGTCACGATACATAAAGCTTTGAGACTCTATACCAGAAACGTCATCATACGCCGCGAGATCCTTAGCGAGGAGACGGAAGTTAGCCTCAAGTTTCAACTCATGGAAATCGATATCCGTCGTCTTCAGGAAACAGTATTTAAAGTAATTCAGATCAAAGAGGACATTGTCAACGTCAAACTGGGGCTGAGGATAGCAGACATTCCAATCCATGCCACGGGCTCCTCTGATCTGGATATTGGGGAGCTCACGTATTGTTCTTCTCAGAAGCTCCTTCTCCTCCTTGTTATAACGGCCTCCGGCATCCCGCCCACCGCTAACTGCGTCAAAAAGCGACCTGTCTCCAAGGTCCTGCTGCAAATAACACATCTCATCGCCAGAGACAGAGAGAATATGCGGGACAGGCAGCTTTCTTCTTTCAAAATGCCTGGCTATAGATATGAACGCATGGTTCTCATCACGTGAGGTTCCGATTACTCCTATTACAGTCTTGCCATTATCATCTGACAGACGATAATACTGCCTGTTGCTGCCTGCCCCTGCCAGTCTCTCGACAGAAGAAGCAGAATATCCGAAAGTTTCGCGATATAGCTGGTTAAGTTGATGCATGATATAATTCAACGTTTTCGTTAAGCCAAATGAGCAGAGCATCAAGCTTGCTTGAATGCTATGCCATGGCGAGAAAAGGAAGGCGAAGCCAACGTTTTCGTTAAGCCAAATGAGCAGAGCATCAAGCTTGCTTGAATGCTATGCCATGGTGAGAAAAGGAAGGCGAAGCCAACGTTTTCGTTAAGCCAAATGAGCAGAGCATCAAGCTTGCTTGAATGCTATGCCATGGCGAGAGTGTGTATGTATATTAATGACAATGATGGCCGATGATTATTGAGGATATCACACAAAACATTTCATTGCGCGATCCATCTCCCTACGGTCTTCCTTGTCTTTCAAAGTGTTACGCTTGTCGTATTCTTTTTTGCCTTTAGCGAGTGCGATATCAAGCTTGGCAAATCCCTTGTCATTAATATATAGCTTTATCGGGATAATAGTGAACCCGGCCTGATGCTTGGTGTTCTGCTCGAGATATCTTATCTCTTTCTTGTTGAGCAATAATTTTCTATCACGTCGCGCCTCATGATTGTTATATGAACCATAGAAATATGGAGAGATGTTCATGCCCTTTACCCACATTTCCCCATTATGCACATAACAGAACGTATCAACAAGCGAAGCCTTACCACAGCGAATGCTCTTAATCTCTGTGCCAGAGAGAACAATCCCTGCCGTATATGTGTCTATAAAGAAATAGTCGTGCTCAGCCTTCTTGTTTCGGATATTTATTTTAGCTGTCTTTCTTTGTGCCATAACATTGTATGGTTAAGTTTGTTTCAATTTGAGTAGGACATCTCACACAGAGACATCAGAGACGACACATGCCTTTAACCTAAAGCGCGTCATGTGCTTACGAGACATCAAAGATGAATCTGCCCCCATGGCTCCAACAGGAACCGCCCTACTCCACCACCGTTGCAAACCTGTCGATATTCTGGTCAATATAGCAGGCGACCATTGAGGTCCATTGTTCCTCGTTGGCCACAAAATCATCATCAAGGTCGTCAAACTCAGGCATCTGCTCAAACATGGCCATGAACTCGTCGTCATCACATTCGACCTCGATTTTATTCTTATATTTATTATACAGTTTATGTCCTTTCTTTATCAGTCGTGACATATCTGTAAGCCCCCATTGTGCCAGGGCCTTATCAAAAGGATTGACGAAAATGAATCTTCCCAATCCATTATGAATCATCTGTATGAAGCCACCATCCATGACCTCCTCCCTAAGCATGAAATATGCGACAAGAGTTATCTGGTCACTATTCAACAAGGCCAGATTGTCTTGGGTCAACCCACCACCGATGCTATTAATTATGGCATTGTAGAACGTCTCGGCGAAAGCGTCCATACCATTGGCGGCAGCGTTCTTCAGCTCCGCGTCACAAATCACAACGTCTATCATAGTTGCAAAATTAATAAAAAAAACGCATACATGCCACATTTGCAAAAAAAAAATTAATAGTTAGTTGTTTTTCTTCGTATATTGAAAAAGATTTATTAATTTTGCAACGAGAAACAATTACTTACATATTAAATATCAAAAGGCTATGGGATAGGTTATCCCCATGTTTTTTTCTTACTATTTAAATAGGTATGATTTATACAAAGGAAATCAACGACATGTGCGTTGTTGCAAAAGGTCCGAACCATGGACCTGCCCCAATTCCTGAGGAGGGAAAATGGGTACAAGCAAAAGAGATTAAAGACATCTCTGGTATGACTCACGGTATCGGCTGGTGTGCGCCTCAGCAGGGTTGCTGCAAGCTGTCACTGAACGTTAAGGACGGCATCATCGAGGAGGCTCTTGTAGAGACCATCGGATGCTCAGGTATGACCCACTCTGCTGCTATGGCATCAGAGATTCTTCCTGGCAAGACAATACTTGAGGCTCTTAATACCGACCTCGTTTGTGATGCTATCAACACAGCAATGCGCGAGCTCTTCCTTCAGATTGTTTACGGCCGTACTCAGTCAGCATTCTCAGAGGGCGGTCTCGCCATCGGTGCAGGTCTTGAGGATCTTGGCAAAGGCCTTGTATCACAGTGTGGCACACTCTATGGCACAAAGGCAAAGGGCACACGTTACCTCCAGCTCACAGAGGGATATATCACAAAGCAGTTCCTTGATGAGGACAATGAGGTTTGTGGCTATGAGTTCGTACACATGGGTAAATTCATGGATGCCATAAAGAAAGGTGTCCCTGCAGATGAGGCCCTGAAGTCAGTAACAGGAACATATGGCCGCACAAAACCTGAGCAGGGTGCTGTTAAGGCTATTGATCCACGTAAAGAATAATTAGGAGGAATAACATTTATGGCAATTCGTGAAGTAAACTTCGAGTCACAGGACCGCCGCATGAAGCAGGTCCTCGCAGCACTCAACGAGAACGGTATTTCTTCTATAGAAGAGGCTAACGAGATATGTGAGAAAGCAGGCATCGACCCTTACAAGACATGTGAGGACACCCAGATGATTTGCTTTGAGAACGCAAAGTGGGCATACGTAGTAGGTTCTGCTATCGCCATCAAGAAAGGCTGCAAGACAGCTGCTGACGCTGCCGAGGCAATAGGCATCGGCCTGCAGGCATTCTGCATCCCTGGCTCTGTCGCTGACGACCGTAAGGTAGGTATCGGCCATGGCAATCTTGCTGCCCGCCTTCTCCGTGAAGAGACAGAGTGTTTCGCTTTCCTCGCTGGCCACGAGTCTTTCGCAGCAGCAGAGGGAGCTATCAAGATCGCAGAGATGGCCAACAAGGTACGCCAGAAGCCACTCCGTGTCATACTTAATGGTCTTGGCAAGGACGCAGCGATGATTATCTCTCGCATCAATGGTTTCACATATGTACAGACCCAGTTCGACTATTTCACAGGCGAGCTCAAGGTTGTCCGCACAAAGGCATACTCTGACGGCCCACGCGCTAAGGTGAACTGCTATGGCGCTGACGATGTACGTGAGGGCGTGGCTATCATGTGGAAGGAGAATGTTGATGTCTCTATCACAGGCAACTCAACCAACCCAACACGTTTCCAGCACCCTACAGCCGGTACATACAAGAAGGAGCGTGTCCTCGCTGGCAAGCCATACTTCTCTGTAGCATCAGGTGGTGGTACAGGACGCACACTCCACCCAGACAACATGGCAGCAGGACCAGCGTCTTATGGTATGACAGATACCCTCGGCCGTATGCACTCTGACGCCCAGTTCGCAGGTTCATCTTCTGTTCCTGCTCACGTAGAGATGATGGGCTTCCTCGGTATGGGTAACAACCCTATGGTTGGCTGTACTGTAGCTTGCGCCGTTAACGTCGCTCTCGCTCTGAACAAGTAATCTCCTGCATCACACACACTGCTGGATGCAGTAAACAATAACCGTATCTCCCGTAACCGACAATGGTTGCGGGAGATATTTTTTGTCTATAAGTCAGGATGGAAAACTTCTCAATCCGTTATGTACTCAACTTTGCATGAGTTCCAAAACTCAATAATCAGTTAGTATGCATAAAAGTAAATGTCCTGCTGTGGGTCTTCACACACTGCAAAGAATGGGAAGTAAGGATATACAATTGTATAAAAGCACCAATTGCGGATACAAAGTTTGTAGTGTACAACCCTAATCCCAGCAGAGTTGTTCCCCAGCAGAGTTCTACGACACTTCAAGCCACATGGCATAGATAACGATTTTGCATGAAATCTATAAAAGAAATTGACAAGAGAATCATCCTGCCATTAGACATTTACGCCTTTGAATAGGCTATGAAACAACTCCACCTTTTCTTGCAAAGAAATGTGGATGGTCGAAGCCGTTGGGCTTGAGGATTGGGACGCAGTAAGATTCCCATCATGAGCACACGCTTCAAACGGTATGCCATGTTCGGAAAGAAGAGACTTCAACCGTTTGTTCTCCTCTTCCAATTCGTGCAGTCTTCTCATGATGGCGTCAGCATCCATAATCGTAATCTTACATGATTGTCTTTTGTGCGATTTCTATGGCATCGCGTTTCAGATTATGGTCATTTTCATCCCCTACGGCTTCTATAACTTTGTCGGCGAGCCATAGCTTCAGCATCTCGTTTTCATCCTGATGCAGCAATTCTGCAAGTTTGACTACTTGCTCTCGTTTGGCTCGTCTGTCTCCACGCTCAATCTTACTGAACATGGGGGTATCAATCTCTAATGCAGCTGCCAGCTGGCGTTGCAACAAACCTTGCTCGTCTCTGAGCTCTCTGATTTTGTCTCCGAATAACATATCTCTTGTTTTCTTTAAGATCGACTAAATAAATTTTGTTCTACTAACACATGAAAGATGCGTAGTGATTGATTATCAGAATATTACAATTTTAAGTTTATACACTTCGACTAATATTTCGACT
>JBJEAW010000087.1:0-15325 GCA_051869435.1 Prevotella sp.
CTATCCATTATCTTCTGTCTCCCAGAATACGGAGAAGATGCAAGAAGAGGTTGATGAAGTCAAGATAGAGGGCGAGGCTGCCATGCAGCGCAATCTTCTGTGTCAAATCGGTGTCGCCATACTGGGAGGCATCGATGAGTGTCTCCTTTATCTTTTGGGTATGGTAGGCTGTCAGGCCGACAAAGATAAAGATTATGACATAGTTGAGAATGATGGAGAGACCGCTGCTCGCGATGAAGAAATTGACCAGAGTGGCTATGATGGCACCGACAAGAAGCATCGTCAGGAAACGGCCTATAGCAGAGAGGTCTTTCTTGACAACGAACCCGACAAGCGACATGACACCAAACGTGGCTGACGTGGCGAAGAATGTCGTGGCTATACTCTCTTGGGTATAGACGGCAAAAAGCACAGACATGACAAGGCCATTGAGGATGGCATAAATAGCGAAACATAATCCCGCCGTCAGGAATGACATGCTCATGAGGCTACGTGACAGGTAGATGACAAGAGCAAACTCGGCAATTATAATGCCATAGAAGTAAAGGTTGTTGCCAAGTAGAGCTGTCATAAACTCGCTGTTCTTTGCGGCTGTCATGGCCGTCAGGGCTGTCATAAGGAGTCCGGCGAACATCCACAGATAGACCTTTCGCATGAGACGTGCGAAAACAATATTGAACGAACTAGTCTGCTCAATCTCATATCCGTAATTCTTTGAATAGTTGTCCATAATATATTTTTGTTTATGTGGTTAGGGTGGTTCTAAAAATTACCACCATAGATATATTTTCAGAGTGGGGGTATAACGGTAATGGTGATGGAGAAATGTCAAGATAACAGGATGACATGTATGGTGGGATGTGTCTATTCACTCTTCATGACAAGGCGGTAAAGATTGCAGCCGACAAAGTTTCCAAGCACTATGGCGACATAGAATGTCAGGATTTCACAGGCATTGTCAAATAGGAAAGAGACTGGGACTGTAAGATAGTAGAATGCGTCGGCAACGCAATGTGGGAAACCGCACATAATGAACAAGGGGACTCCGAATAGAAGCGGCAGATGTCGCCCCTGACGTGAGAATGTAACGGCTGTTGTCATGATGAATCCACACCCTATGGCAAGGACAAAGCCATTGAGGGGGCCAGACGCAAGGCGCGACTGTAATATCGCCGTCGCAGTCTCCTGTAGCGGCATAGGGCTTGAACGTGCTATGAGCGACACTCCAAGGCATCCTAAAATATTAAACAGCAGAATTATAAAGAGCTGTAATATTTCTCCACGGCGTATGAAACCCGCTGTTCCGGTATATAGCTTCAGGCCGTAATGGACGACCGTCAACAAGCCGAACGCAAAGAGCACAGCTCCAATTATACTCTTCTCGGCAAGATATCCAAACCCGGCTATGCCTATACAGACTCCAGAGAGAAATGATGAACGTATGATTTGTGTCATATATAAGTAAACGTCGAGTCTTAATTATTATCATCGAAGAAGCTAAGGGCGGCACCTATAGCCGTAGCGAACTCTGAATGCTGGGGTACATGGAACTTCACATCGTATATTTGTTCCATGAGTCCGAACAGTTTGCGACATTGTGGCAATAGTGTCAGATTGCCTATCATCACGAAATCCCTTATACCTGTTCCCTTGGCAGCAAGTATGGTTGCAGAGCCTATAGTCTGCACGACAGTATAAATTATGCCAAGCGCGATATCCTCCTGTGCTGCAGTCTGTTGTGCATTGCCAAACAATGATGCTGTGGCATAGGCCGGAAGCCCAGGGATGTCTTCTGAACAGATATCACCTATCTGCAAGTCTATCTTGGAGATATTGCCACTGTCAGCAAGGCGCGAGATATGGTTGATATCGTCTGTACCTAAAAGCAGCCGGGACAGCCCGGCTAAGGTTCCGCCGCCCATACCGAGCCCTCCGAGATGTGTGACACTGCCGCAGTCATATCTGACAAGTGTCGTACCTGTACCCATAGAGACTACTATCATGTGGTCTATATTGCTCTCATAGCTTGCGCCCAAAGCGTCAGCGACAAACTCGTCGCATCTGGAGGTGGGCAAGTTGTAAACGTCTCCGTTGATATAAGCAGAGCCTACTCCCGTTAGCATGACATGCCTCACATCAGCCAGCTGAAGACCATTGTCGTTAAGATATTTGCCAAAGGCTCCGTATAGAGAGGTGACGGGGTCAGTAGCCTTAATCCTTATGGGTGAGAGGATTTTCCCGTCTTTTATACCCACAATCTTTGTCGTGCTTATTCCTACATCAATTCCTATAACCATTATCCCGCTGATTCTATGGCCTTGCGGCTCTCTGTCATTAAGTATTCTATATTCTCATGTCCCTCACCCTTATGGTATATGGGCTTGTGGATAGTAATTGAGAGCCTGTGCCAGGTTATGAAATGGAAATCCCGTTTGCGTGGCATCACCTCGTATGCTCCGTCAATCGTGACAGGGATTACTGGCAACTGGAGCTTATCGGCTATCATGAAAGCTCCTCGTCTGAATTTGCCCAGCTTGCCATTCCATGAGCGCCGGCCTTCTGGGAACACCATCAGCGACACACCATCGACTATTGTCTTCAACGCATGCTCATAAGTCTCCTGGACTTTATGAGGGGTAGAGGTATCGACGGGTATGAATCCTGCCGCATGGCACGCACTCCCAAGGAATGGGATCTTCATCAGCGAGGCTTTCATCATCCATCTCATGGTCATGTCGAGATATCCGATGAGCAGGAAGATGTCGTAGCTGCTCTCATGGTTAGCGACAATTATGCAGCTCTGTCCCTCAAGCAGATTCTCTTTTCCCTTTATTGTGACAGGAAGGAGGGAGGTGCAGATGATTATCCGTCCCCAAGCATGTGACATCACATTGACAAAAGGTATGCTCCACTTACGTGGCGCTAATGTACAGACGATGGTAATGAGGCTGCAAATTATCGCTGTAGAGAGGACGAGGACAGGCAGCAGGATGAGAACCTGATACGTACGGTATAAAATCTTTAGCATAGCCTGAATACATGTATATTATTACGTAGAGAAACTTACCACCAACGCCTTATTTTCTATCGAAGACTATTTCCTCACCAACATAGTCCCCATCGAATATGCCGTAGTTAAGAACATGATGGCCATTACAGAATGTATGACGTACAGCCCATCTCAAAGTCTTACTTTCCAAGGGACTCCATCCACATTTGCTTTGTATCATAGAAGGTGAAACGACCCATGGTTTCTCATCACAGACAATGGCAAGGTCAGCTTTATATCCAGCACGGATGAACCCTCTGTCTCTGACAGAAAACAGACGTGCGGGATTATGAGCCATAAGCTCTACCATACGCTCCACGGTCAGTATGCCATCATCTACAAGCCCGAGCATTACGGGCAGTGAGAACTGTACCATAGGCATTCCGGAGACAGCTTTAGCAGCCCCACCTTGTTTCTCTTCAAGAGTATGAGGAGCGTGGTCAGTCCCTATGGTCATGATTCTACCATCTGATGCGGCTTTTCTCAAGGCATCACGGTCGGCAACGGTCTTTATGGCAGGATTGCATTTGATGCGTGTGCCGAGAGTCTCATAGTCATCCTGCGAGAAGAGCAGATGGGCCACAGTAGCCTCAAGCGTTATTCCCGGATAAGACGCGAGCTCAAGCTCTTTTTCTGTTGAGACATGTGCGACATGTAGCTTGACGCCATTCTCTGTGGCGAGTTTCACAGCTTTGGAGGCTGATTTCCAACATGCTTCTGCTGAACGTATCTCAGGATGATGACACACATCGGGATCGGGTCCATACAATCGCTTTGCAGACTCCATATTGTCCTTTATTATGCCATTATCCTCACAATGTGCCATGACAGGCAATCCATATTCAGCGGCTTTGACGAATGTCTGGTTCAGTCCGTCCGTACCATCGACAAGCAAGTTTCCTGTTGAAGAGCCCATGAAGAGTTTTATCCCTGGAATGCGGGTTCTGTCTATTGTATCGAGCAGGTTTGCATTATCGTTTGTTGCTCCGAAGAAGAAGCTATAATTTACATGGCTCTTTGTTCTTGCTATAGAGCGTTTCATGTCAAGAGCATGGGCTGATGTTGTTGGTGGGTTTGTGTTTGGCATATCGAAGAATGATGTCACTCCACCATATGCCGCAGCCCTGCTCTCACTCTCAATATCAGCCTTATGCGTCATGCCTGGCTCACGGAAATGCACATGCGTGTCAATCACTCCTGGAAGAACGAGACACCCCGCAGCATCCACGATTTTGTCATGTGAGCCACGGGGTCTTGTTCCTGATGGTATAATATCTACAATAATGTCATTCTCTATAACCAGATCGGCTGATATGGCCTTTCCTTCGTTGACTATTGTTCCGTTACATATTATAGTCTTCATTATTAGAGTATTTTGGATATTATTTGACAATGAAGAGATGCCTTCAGACTGTCATATAGAGGGTGGTTCAATAAATTACCACCCTAAAGAGAATTACTTGGCAGGCTGAGCCATCTCTGCCGGTGTCGGTGGAGCCGCCTCTAACGGGGCAGTCTGAATGGGCTGCTGTGGAGATACAGGGGGTGTCTCCATTCCGTTACCGATGTTTTGGTTACGCTCAGCCGCTGTCATATATTCTTTCACATACTTATTATTCTTGAATGTGTCTGTCGCCTTGCTCATGATGTCCTCTATCCATGGGGTAAGTTCTGGATACTGGTAGCCTGATGTCACCATCATGAACACTCCAGGCCCGAGGACATTATCGAAGTTGTCACATATAAACCCTGTTATCAGTTTATCCTCCTCTGCTGCGATACGCTCTGCGTCAGCGGTCAGTTTCTTATAGACCTCATTCATATCCTCTCCATCCATGATGGCTTGGTTCTCCCTATGTGAGAGGTCGCTATATTGGCTCTGGAGTGAATTGTACTTCTCTATGAATGTAAAGAGTCTCTCATTCAGTTCTGTGCCTGAGCAAATCTGTTTTGTGTTATTGAGCTGTATGCTGATGTTGCCTTCCTCTATAACAAGCGGCATCACGCTCTCATCATCCATGAAGAGTGTTGCCATGCTTGTCGAGTCGGTAGAGCCTGAGAATTTGAATTGTCCATGAACGACTTCACAAGAGTCGATATTCTTCAGTTCCCCGTCACGCAAAGCCTTCAGATAGAGCATACGTCCGTCGAGGGTAGAGATATTCGACGAACCTGTTATGTTGAATGTCTTTGTGCACGATGTGCATGTCAACAATGCGATGAAGGCGTATAGTATTTTTTTCATCATTCTATGTATGTGAGTAGTATTTCCTTAATTTCTCATGCCAGGGGGGACGACTTACGATTTGCAAAGATAATATGTTATGTCTTCAAAGGAAAATAAATTTATGCTATTTAATTTATATACCGTGTGTTTTATGAGTTTTTAAGACTCTTTTTCCATTTCAGACGCTATACGATGGGTGGTGTACATCTGTAGGACGGCTCCTATCAAGACGAGCACGACCCAGTTGTTATGTACTACGCGCACATACAGGAAATAGCTTTTCATATCGCTTACAGCCATTGGTTTCACGATGGCGTTATACTGCTCTACCATAAGAAGAGCTGCGACAATGAAGCATATCCCGGAAAGTGTCTGTATCGCGGTCAGCCGTCTTACCGTAAGGCTGTTGCCATCATAAGCCTGTCTTTTCTGCATCACAACATAAGCTATGGTGCCTATGAGGAAAGCCCATGGTGCTATCCTTACTGCATAGACGGTCCATGCAGAAACAGGCAGTAATGCGGAGGCCATGATCACACCCGAGCATACGACCATAAGTATGCCTCCAATGAGCATTATTATACTTTGTGTCTTATTCAGATTGTTCATTCTTCTTTTGTCCTTGTGGCATCTCATCGCTGACAGAGCGTGGATCAGTGCTGAGCACGTAGATGTCCTCATCGTCAGCCTTCATGAAATATCGTTCTCTTGCTATTCGTTCTATATTCTTAGGGTTACGCTCGAGAGAGTGCAGCTGTCTCGAGTCGTTCTTGTATATCTTGTTGTATATCTCTATCTCGCTCTTGAGATCCATTATCTCGTACTGCAGGACTATGCGGCGGTAAATGCTGTTAGCATCAGCAAAGCCCACGACAATGATGCCCACTATTGTTGTCAGCAGGTATTTATGTCGAGAGAGGAAATCGAGAATAGGGGACACTTTTTCCATGTTTCAAAAAAAAGGAGTATGGGTAGATTTGCCAGCCATGAATGGCTACGTGGCTGGGGTAACGAGGTTTACTTATGCAAAAGTAAATATTTTATCTGAACCTACCCATTATGTCCTTAATTAATTAAGATTTCTTTATAATGGGGTGTCTGTGTGACGATATTTTTTTAGTTATTTTATTATCTGTACAGTCATTTCGTCACATTATACAAAGCAATGTATGATGAAAGCAACGGGCTTACCTTATCCTGTCAATAGACCTAATAAGATTCTCGTCATGTCTGATTCTGCCTTTCGCTATGAATACGCATATCATAGAGACGAATGGCAGCAGGGCGTTGAGAGAGAACTCCGCCTTCATGCCATCAGGGAAAGCTGTGAACAATATGAGGAAATAAGCCACATACCACACGAAGAGTATAAGCTTCACAGCTGTGCACAGTCTCATCTGCCTCTTACGGTCATTATACTTGAAGATGCAGACAACATCAGCGAGAAAAGCTAATGAGAGCAAGATGGGCAGAACGAGCAAGGGCAGGCAGAGGCTATGCTCGCCTCCTGTCACCACTCCGTTAAACACTGTCAGACTATCGTCTATTCCGTCGGGTATGAGGTATGCCATTGGCAGAAAGGCTGTGACAACAAGGAGTATGGCCGCAAGAAGAAGCCAGAGGGTTTGAATGCGCTGTATCATGTATTTGGGAGTTAAGGTAGTTGGGGTAATTAAGGGAAATTATGGGAGCATCGTCCATGCTCTGTAAAGGCAATTAAGGCTAAAACTAAACCCCTCTTTGTATATCACAGAGAGGGGCTGTAAAGTATCGGGGAGAGACATCCCGCTTAATAACATGCATGACAGATGACGTGACAGAGATGTTCAGAATCTGTCGTCGTCATCATTCTTGCGATCCTGCATAGGGTCTCTCCAGTATATCTGTCCTTGCTCAAACTCCTCTGCTGCGAGGAGTGTCGGTTTAGGAAGCTTCTCGTAGTAGCGTGATATCTCTATCTGCTCTCTATTCTCGAACACCTCCTCTATGGAATCATTATAAGAAGAGAACTCAGCGAGTTTCTTCTGCAGATCCTGCTTAATCTCAGAAGATATCTGGTTAGAGCGTTTGGCCATAATGACGACACTCTCGTAGATATTACCAGTATCATTACTGAGCTCAACGACATTACGTGTTACAGTGTTTGTTGGGGCTTTTGATTTCTTATAATCCATGTTAAATGTATAGAGCTTTATGTTTTGTTTTCTTTGGGATGACAGCTCCTGACCGGCATTATCTGTGGCTGTCTGGCTTATTCGCCTGTATATCTCTTGCATACTGAGATAAACCGCTCGGCGTTATCTCTCTCTTTCGAGTCAGGATACTCGTTGATGAATCCGTAGCATTCATCCTCAGCGTTCTGGAATCTCTCCTGTTTCTTTGCCTCTACGCTATGCTGTGCGAGATAGAATTTACTCTTCATGATGAGTATGGCAAACTCTTCTCTGAGCGACATGTACGGATAATCTTTCAATGCGTTCTCGGCTGTTATTATACACGCCTCATAGTTAGAGCCTCCGGCGAGACAGTTTCCGAAGTATGTCCCGAGGTTGTAATACAGCCGGGCGTTATAATATTCTTTCAGGACAAGCTTGTCCTGAAGGGCGAGCATACGCTCCTGTGCTTTCTTCTTCAGCGTTGTCCGTGGGAATATGTCAAGGAAATCCTGATATGCCTTTATGGCCGCCATAGTAGGCGACTGGTCGAGTCGTGGCTCTGGCGAACTCTCGTTGAGGCTCTCTGCCGCATAGAAGTATGCCATCTCTGTGTATGTCCCCTTTGGATATGAGGTATAACATCTCTTGAAGGCATCGCTGGCCGACTCGTAATCCTTATTCTTATACAGCGACATGGCGTAGAGATAGAGTGACTCCTCAGCGTGTTCTGTTCCCTTGAACACCATTATCAGATCTCCTAGCAAGGATGTCGCCTGCATATATTTCCCTGCCACGAAGCACTGCTTCGCATATTCATATTTATATTGATTGTCTTGCGACTTATATACAGCATTAAACTCATGAGCACAACTGGTCAGGAGCAATGTGATGGTAACAGCCGCAATTATCAGTTTTTTCATAACGATGGAACATTTAATCCCCTGCCATGTTGGCTTCGCCTTCCTCCTTCGCGCCTCGGCAATTCAAGTAAACTTGATGGCACCCGGCTTGTCGTCGGTTGACTTCGCCTTCGTTCATTACCTCCCGTTGGCCAGTGGGTCCAGAGGACAAGTCTCTTGTCATGGCATATCATTCAAGCAGACTTTGAAGGGGATGGTTAAAAAAACGTATAAATCGGCAGCAAAGTTACTCATTTTTTCCTTTATTACAAAGTGGAAAGGCATGAAATTAAGAATTAATACATAAAATATAACAATAATTTCAAGAAAATGACTAATTTTGTGGCAAATATTAAGGTTATAACCATACCATCCCAGCATGATTAGAAAGAGCATAGACAACATCAATAGAGAAGAGCCTTCTGAGGGCTCTCCTGAAGACAGCATTTTCCATCTGACATCCCGCTTTGCCCCTACTGGCGACCAGCCAGAGGCTATCAGCCAGCTGACAGAGGGCATACGCCGTGGCGACGCGGCCCAGGTGCTTCTCGGCGTGACCGGCTCTGGCAAGACATTCACCATGGCGAATGTCATAGCCCGGTGTAACCGTCCGACGCTCATACTGTCGCACAACAAGACTCTGGCGGCACAGCTGTACGAGGAGATGCGAGGCTTTTTCCCTGAGAACGCTGTCGAGTATTATGTCTCTTATTACGACTACTATCAGCCTGAGGCTTACATACCACGCTCTGACACATATATCGAGAAAGATCTCGCCATAAACGAGAATATCGACCGTCTGCGCCTGTCAGCCGTGTCGTCGCTACTCTCGGGCCGCCGTGATGTTGTCGTTGTCGCCTCTGTATCGTGCATATACGGCATGGGCGGGCCTGCTGCCATGAAGGGGTCGGTAATAACTCTCTCCCGTGGGATGACGATAGAGCGCAACGACCTTTTGCGCCGGCTCGTCGAGGCTCTCTATACACGTAACGACATAGCATTGGAGCGAGGCAACTTCAGGGTCAAGGGAGACACGATAGACATCGCCATGGCATATAGCGAGCGTGTGCTGCGTGTGACGATGTGGGACGACGAGATAGACGCCATCGAAGAGCTTGACGCCGTCACTATGGGGCGCATAGCTGCGTTTGACGAATACACCGTATATCCCGCGAATATCTTTGTCACGTCAAAGGAGCAGGCCGACAAGGCTATCCGCATGATACAGGACGACCTCACAGCGCGCATCGCCTACTACGAGGACATGGGCGACACGCTGCGCGCCCAGCGCATAAAGGAGCGTGTGGAGTATGACATGGAGATGATCAAGGAGCTGGGCCACTGCTCGGGCATAGAGAACTACTCACGCTACTTTGACGGCCGTGAGCCGGGCGAGCGTCCCTACTGCCTCTTCGATTTCTTCCCTGACGATTTGATTGTCTTCATCGACGAGAGCCACGCCTCTGTGCCACAGCTCCATGCCATGTGGGGCAACGACCGCTCGCGCAAGGAGAACCTTGTGGAATATGGTTTCCGTCTCCCGGCGGCCTTTGACAACCGTCCGCTGAGGTTTGATGAGTTTGAGAGCCTCGCCCGTCAGGTCATATACGTCTCTGCCACGCCTGCCGATTATGAGCTTGAGCGCGCTGAGGGTGTCGTCGTGGAGCAGATTATCCGCCCGACAGGGCTCCTTGACCCGCTTATCGAGGTGCGCCCGACACACAACCAGATTGACGACCTCATGGACGAGATTATCAAGCGCAGCGAGCGCCATGAGCGCACGCTTGTCATAACGCTGACGAAACACATGGCTGAGGAGATGACAGAGTACCTTCTCGGCCACGATGTCCCAACATCGTACATCCACTCTGACGTGGACACTCTCGACCGCATAAAGATTATCTCCGACCTCCGCGCCGGAGTCTATGATGTCCTTGTGGGTGTCAATCTCCTCCGTGAGGGTCTTGACATTCCCGAGGTGTCGCTTGTCGCCATCCTTGACGCCGACAAGGAGGGATTCCTCCGTAACGCGCGTGGCATGACCCAGATGGCTGGCCGTGCCGCACGTAATGTCAACGGCCTTGTCATCATGTATGCCGACCGCATCACCCAGTCTATGCAGACAACCATCGACGAGACCTCACGCCGCCGTGCCAAGCAGATAGCCTATAACACAGCCCACGGCATCATACCTGAGCAGATAAAGAAGGAGATAGCGGGCAGTACGCTGGCCGCCATGCGCCAACAGGGCTTCGACGCCATCAAGACCACGGCACCGACAAGCCGCAGCGCCGCCATCGCCGAGAGGGAGCGTGAGGCTGCCGTGCCGTATATCGGGCCAGAAGAGCGCAGGTATCTCTTCCCCGACTCTGAGCCTGCCATCGCTGCCGACCCTATCATGCGCTCTATGTCTGTGGCAGAGATAAGACGTTCGATATCCCATACCCGCGAGCTCATGCGCGAGGCGGCGGCGAGCCTCGACTTTATACAGGCCGCACAGTATCGCGACGAGATGCTCAAGCTGGAGTCTATGCTGCCGCCTGACGACGAATAGCCCGCTATCCATCACTCCCTCCAGCGGTATCACCGCCCCGGCTGCAGCAGATTTATCCCGAGAGGGACGGCGTTGCGCATCCTTTAAGACGAATATAGAGACTTGTCCTTGGTCAGCGGTGTGACCACATTGGCAAGTCTCTATGTTCGTTATTTCAAGCTGATACTTATTGTCTATTCAAAATAGTACAGGAAAGACGCTATGCCGTCGAGTGCGGGTTTACGCTGTCCCTCTATCTCTATTCTGAACTTTATCTCTGTCTTGCATATACCACGCAGATTCTGGATATCATGGAGTGAGGCGACGAGGCGCACACGGCTGCCACAGACCACCGGCACGCCGAACTTCATCTTGTCCATGCCATAGTTGACAAGCATCTTTATGTTTCTGACATCGATAATCTGGTCCCAGAGGTATGGGAGTACTGACAGCGTCAGATATCCGTGGGCTATTGTCGATTTGTACGGGCTCTCCTTAGCGGCACGTTCTGTATCGACATGTATCCACTGGTGGTCGAGAGTGGCATCAGCAAACAGATTGATGCGGTCCTGGTCGATGGTGAGCCACTCTGATTGTCCGAGCTCTTTTGAGAGATAAGAGGCGAACTCGTCGTAAGAGTTGATGATAAGCTTTTCCATTTTCTTGTTTCTTATTATTTATGGTTTCATATTGTAAAGGGAACGTTGTGCCTGCAAAGTTACAATCTTTTTACGAGAAAATGCCCATCATCAAGTGACAATCGTCCCAAACAGACGGAAAATAGTCTTTTTTCCCATACCATGTGAAAGTATTATGGGGGGTGTTCTATATAAATTTATGTTTTACAGAACACCCCTTATACATCCGTGTCACCCCCTGCCGTGGTCACCTCCTGACGCTTGTCTCTGCCGCATAGCGGGCGAGGTTCAGCAGCAGGCGCCGTCCTGTTATATCCGCCTTGTTGTAGAGATGGCGTGACAGCGAGGATATCGACTCGTTCATGCCGTCGGTATCAACAGGGCCCATCTCCTGGCGGTTAGCCCTCAGGCACGACGGGATGTCGAGTGTGGTTATGATGACCCGTCCGCGCCCGCAGCGTATCTCGCTCATGGCGCTATACACCTCTTTCTTATGGTCGCTGACACATGCCACGATGATGTCGCCGTTCATGTCTCTCATACCCATGCGGCGTCTGTTATAGGCGGCAAAAGCCTGGTACTCCCAGTTGAAGACACAGTCGGCAGGAAGTCCGTCAAGCACGCTGTGGCTTCTACAGAAGAAGTTGCCGCCATACCACGAGCGTCCTAACTGTCTCGTGCCACGATAGTCCATCACCTCCTTGTCGGCGAGCAGCTCGGCCCATCTCTCCGTGTTGTCAATAATGACCAGTGTGTGCCCGGTATATACCCATTCGAGGATATCGCTGTACCCGCTTCCGAACTGTGTCGGCTCGAATGCTCCCACAATCATATAGTCAGCCTCTGGCCGCCCCTTCGTGTATGTGCGTGTCTCCACGCCATGCCCTCTCATGAACCTTTCCACCACGCCTGTCGTGTCGGCCACCGCACACACGCCTTTTGGCAGACTGACGTTCTCTTCCACAGCGAATATCTCCTCATGTCCTGTCGCGATGACGCGTCCGTGGTCAGACAGCACAGCCTTGATATGGGTGTATCCCTCTGACAGAACCCTCAGCTTCCACCCTGTCATGAGCCTCTCGCCGTATGTATGGCCTCCTGTCACGCTGACGCGCCGCTTTGCCTTACCTATCACCGTGCCCCGGCTGTCTGTGGCGGTCAGCGTGAGCGTCATGCCTCCGTGTATGTCCTTCTCGTTTATGATGAAGGCGTCGATGGTGGTCGTGTCGCCTGTTGCCAGAACCTTGTGGTCGGCCTTTACGGCCACGAGTAGCGGCTTGTTATACTGTGCTATAAGCTCAGGGTCGCCCTTGAGGTTGCGGTAGTTATCGACCATGCCGCTGTGGTTCTCGAGCTTCATCGCCTCCCATCCGTTTATGGCATACGCATCGACGGTGTTGTTGAGCCTTATGTTCTCTATGACACGTCCCTGGTAGTAGTATGCCACATTCCCCATCTTGCGTGTCAGGGAGTCAACACAGGGGAATGCCTTGCTGAATCCTCTCTCGCGGATGAATCTGTCGTATGCGTCATACCATGCGAGATAGTCAGCCGCCTCCCATCCCCTGTCACGTCCTGAGGCGAGAATCTCGTCACGTATCAGCTGCAGCCTTGGCGGTGTGCCTATCGCCCCGTCCTCGCCCCAATAGACTATCTCGTCCTTATTGCCGCTCATGCGCAGGTAATTGTCGGGCCCTTGGTATATGTTGTCATGATAGACACCGGGGCCTCCGGCATGATGGTTGTCCCACCATCCTGTGTTCCTGAATTCCATCTCATATGGCATCAGATGCAGCTTGAAATGGTCGTCAGGCTCCATTTCGGGGTTCTTGCCGTTACATGAGTTGTATGTCATTATGCGTGAGGGGTCGAGCTTGTGGCCCATCATCATCTGCTCCCTGTCCTCGGCTCTCGGCTTTGCTCCGCGCTCGTTGTGCATGTTGTAAATTACGAGCGAGGGGTGTGACCTGTCGCGCATGATCATGCGGCGGAGCTTCTCGCTGCGGAACTTGAAGGCGAACGACGCGTCCACCTCCTCTCCTCCGTCGGCCGCGGTGCCACGCTCCTTGATGTACGACGGGAAGACACGCTCAGGAATCTGGTTCCCGCCGGGCTCCTCAAAATACAACAGTCCCAGCGAGTCTGCCGCGTCCAGCACGTCAGTGTTGCCTATCGTGCGGTGGAAGTTCAGCATGTTCAGCCCGAGAGCCTTCGCCGCCTTCACCTGTCTTATGGCCATCTCCTTTGTCGGCGTGATGCCGTTGTCAGGCCAGAAGCTCCAGCTTATGGCTGTCCTGAGCGTTATGCGGCGTCCGTTCAGGAAGAACATACGGTCGCCGTCCCGCTCGCCCACCTCGAACGAGCGGAAGCCGAACCTCCGCGTCAGCGTGTCCCCGCCCATCACGACACGCATGTCATACAGCTCTGGCGTGTCTATGTCCCACAGCCTCGCCTGCGGCATGTTCACCGTGACATGTCTGCTGTCTGTCGCCGTGTGCCACAGGCTCTCCTTCTCTCCATGTCGCATAATGTCTATCGAGAGGCTCCCTGGGGCTGATGTCGTTATATGGGCGTTGACGGTATGGGGGTCGGGGGTGTTCTCGATGAATATGTCTTCTATATACTCACGTGGTGTCGCCTGCAGACAGACGCGGCCTGTTATGCCTCCGAAACCGTGCGAGGGGTTGGTCATATACCTCCCCCAGCGGTATGTCTGCGAGTCTTTCCAGTTGAAGTTGCCGTTGGGGTCGGTTATGCGGACGGCTATCTCTGCCGTGGTGCCCGGCGTGACATAGCGTGTTATGTCTGTCTCGAAAGGTGTCGAGTTGACTATGTCGTAGCCCGCGAGGCGGCGGTCAATGAATATCTCGGCCCTGAACCTCACGGCCTCGAATCTTAGCGTTATGCGCCTCCCCTGCCATGCCTTGGGTATGCTGACAGTCTTTCTCCACCATGACACGCCGACATAGTTGCCTGTCACGCCGAATGTCTGTCCGTTCCATCCCCACATCTCTCCCTCGACTGTGGCGGGCAGGGAGATATCACGCCGGTCAGGCCGGTCGAGCAGGCTCCATCCGCCAGACGGTGTGCGCGGGGGCAGCGCGGAGAGCTCAGGGGCTATGTACAGCGTGTCGCCCTCCCATGTGGCGTTATGGTCTAATGTCAGCTCCCATCCGCCAGACGATATGTCCGTTGTCTGACGCTGTCCCACGGCGGGCAATGCCAAGGCCGCCATCACCGTCAGGATGAATGTTCGTAATGCATGTCTCATAGTAGTGTGTGTATAAATGTTGGTTGTATATTTAAGGGTGGTTCTATAAATTAGCCTTGACAGATTTCGATTCTATTTTTGAGGTTAAAGTGCAAGTGAGAGAGGGAGCAATGTGGGCATTGCGACCGAGCGAACCGACGACAAGCCGAGAGCCATCAAGTTCACTTGAATGGCCGAGGCGCGAAGGAGGAAGACCGCAGGTCAACCGACGCTTGAAGCAAGAGCAGAACCAAGCTTGCTTGAGTTATGCCTTGCAAGGAGGAGGAAGACCGCAGGTCAACTTACACTTTAAGCCAAAAAGAGAGCGAAAGATGGCAAGACGTTATACTCCCACTCTGAGAATATATCTACGGTGGTAATTTTTAGAACCACACTTAAGGTAATTATGCGGACACAAAGTTACAAAAATTATTTTTATTCCTAAGGCTCGTCTCTCTGAAAAATGTTGCAGCCTCATGTTTTTTCATGTGATAACGGGGAAGACAGTGAAAAGAAGGATCCTCAAATCCGCAACTAAGCCTTTCAACGTCCTTCTTTCGTGACACACGTCCT
>JBJEAW010000088.1:0-3410 GCA_051869435.1 Prevotella sp.
TTACATCGTATTTGCCACATCCACTCCCATGTACTTTTCGTTTTCCCGCCCATATGACAGCCGGAAATCCAGTGGATAGACCCACAATATGGCCACTCTCCATGCCTGACAGAGAGGCTGGCCATAGCAGAAGGAGGAAACGTTAATTATTTTGACAAATGTTCACGATTACCCCCCATTTAACCCACAGTTCCCTACCCCAATCCTTAACAAAATGTAAGAAAACGGAAGTTTTTCGCCAAAAGTTTTGCTCTATTCGTTTTTAATGTTTACCTTTGCAGCATCAAAAACACAATGATGGCCATAAGCCATGAATAACATTCCAACAACCTAATAACCAACATAATAATCTCATAAAAAACTATGGAAGTACAGAAAATCATGTTTGACCTGGAGAAGAAACACCCAGGCGAGAAGGAATACCTGCAGGCAGTGCGCGAGGTGTTACTCTCTATTGAGGATGTATATAACAAGCATCCTGAGTTTGAGAAGGCAAAGCTCATTGAGCGTCTTGTAGAGCCAGAGCGCATCATCACTTTCCGTGTGCCATGGGTTGACGACAACGGCGATGTCCAGGTGAACATCGGCTACCGTGTACAGTTCAACTCAGCGATAGGCCCATACAAAGGCGGTCTGCGTTTCCACCCTTCTGTAAATCTCTCCATACTTAAGTTCCTCGGCTTCGAGCAGACATTCAAGAACGCGCTGACAACACTCCCTATGGGCGGTGGCAAGGGCGGTTCAGACTTCTCTATCCGCGGCAAGAGCGACAATGAGGTTATGCGGTTCTGCCAGTCATTCATGACAGAGCTTGTGAAGAACATCGGCCCGGACGAGGACGTTCCAGCAGGCGACATAGGCGTAGGCGCAAGAGAGATAGGCTATCTCTTCGGAATGTACAAGAAGCTGACCCACCGCTTCGAGGGCGTGCTGACAGGCAAGGGCCTTGAGTGGGGCGGCTCACGCATACGCCCTGAGGCAACAGGATTCGGCGCGCTCTACTTCACCAACCAGATGCTGAAAACCCACGGCCTTGACATCAAGGGCAAGACAGTCGCCATATCCGGATTCGGCAACGTGGCATGGGGAGCAGCGACAAAGGCCACAGAGCTTGGAGCAAAGGTGGTGACCATAAGCGGCCCGGACGGCTACATCTACGACCCGGCAGGAATCTCTGGCGAGAAGATAGACTACATGCTTGAGCTCCGCGCTTCTGGCAATGATGTCTGCCAGCCATACGCCGACGAGTTCCCTGGCTCACAGTTCATCCCAGGCAAGAAGCCATGGGAGGTGAAGGTGGATATCGCTCTGCCTTGCGCCACACAGAACGAGCTGAACGGCGACGACGCACGTATGCTCGTTGAGAACGGCGTGCAGTGTGTCGCTGAGGTCTCTAACATGGGATGTACAGCAGAGGCTGCCGAGTTCTTCGTGGCACAGCATACTCTCTACGCTCCTGGCAAGGCTGTCAACGCCGGAGGTGTTGCGACATCAGGCCTCGAGATGACACAGAACTCTATGCGTCTCGGATGGTCAGAGAAAGAGGTGGACGAGAAGCTCCACTACATCATGTCGTCTATCCACGACGCATGTGTTGAGTACGGAAAACAGCCAGACGGATACATCGACTATGTTAAGGGCGCTAACATCGCGGGCTTCATGAAGGTTGCCAAGGCTATGATGGCACAGGGCATAGTATAAAGTCCAAGAAATAGAAATACCCAACCCTAAACAGGCAGACCCTGCGGAGAATACCCCACTCCGCAGAGCCTGCCATAAACTGTTAGCTAATGAAGGACGATGAATTAAGAGCAGCAACCGTAACACCATTATCACACGATGAGAACAGATATTTCAAGTATCTGTTTCTCCTGTTGTTTACCCTATACTCATCATTCTTCATAATACCGGCCGAGGCACAGCAGAGAGGCAAGGCCACATTCTACTCAAAACGCGCGACAGGGGCAAGGACAAGCGACGGCTCACGCATACACCACGACAGCCTGACATGTGCCCACCGCACACATCCCTTCGGCACAAAGCTGAAAGTGACTAACCTGAAGAACGGCAAGAGCGTCATCGTGAAGGTCAACGACCGTGGGCCATACAGCCGCGGGAGAATAATCGACCTGTCATACCGTGCGGCAAAAGAGCTCGAGATGGTCTCATCGGGCGTGGCGATGGTAGAGATAGAGGTCGTGAACGACGAGATGCCACCTATGGTGTTGAAGCGTGAGACGTTCAGCCCGATAGAGTTTGACATCGTTGAGCCTAACATAAGCACCGACCCGACCCACCCTGACTGGGAACCACGCCCACAGCAGAAGACAACTGACGACACCGTACATACGGACAGCAAGACACCTCAGGGACAAGACAGCAAGACAGGGACAAAGACTTCGGAGAAGACTACAGCAAAGAAAACCACAACAGCAAGACAGGCTCAAACGACAAGGAAGAAAGCCACAACACGCGGGCAGACAGCCAAGAGGAAATAGCTTGAGACTATAATTGAGTAGGGGGTAAACACTAATCACAGATGTTTACCTCCTACTTTCACATTCACTAAGCGTATTAAGAGACTAAAGTATTTGCAGAAAGATTTGGCAAATCGGAACAAAATATATAATTTTGCAGAATCAACGATTACGCACTATGTCAGCAAACCTATACAAACAGAATAAGGACATCCTATCAATGGTTCACTTCCCAGATGGCACAGACCCCCAAACAGGGGTTAGACACTACAGTGGGGAATCATACAACATGCAAATGGCAGTTTTAAGCCATTATCTGCACAACCACAATTTGGTTGAGAAAGGTCTGTTGGCTGAAATAGACATGGACAGGTTGGCTGAATATATACATGGCCACCTGACGCATAGGGAGGGCTATGACGATGTGGATGTCTCCATGGTCAGCGATAAGCCGATACAATTGGAGCTGTTCCCAGAATTCTTCGATGTTCCTTTCCCGCTGCCGAAAGCCCCTCGACACACATTTATTGATTTGTTTGCAGGCATTGGAGGTATAAGGATTCCGTTCGACGAGTTAGGGTACCAATGCACATTTTCCTCAGAATGGGACGACAAGGCTTGCAAAACCTATCGTGCAAACTTCGGTGTTGTGCCATTTGGTGACATAACGAAAATAGATGCCGGATTCATACCCAAACACGACGTACTGCTTGCAGGGTTTCCATGTCAGGCCTTTTCGATAATGGGCAAAATGCAGGGGTTTGCTGACACTCGTGGCACGATGTTCTTTGAGATAGAACGAATACTAAAACACCATAAGACACCATATATCCTGCTCGAAAACGTGAAGCAGCTTGTGGGTCATGACCGTGGACGCACATTCAAAACCATACTGGAGCATCTCTCCGCATTGGGCTATCACGTCAAATGGAA
>JBJEAW010000089.1:0-3343 GCA_051869435.1 Prevotella sp.
TGACTATGCCGAGTGCAGCCGATATCCAACGAAGTTAAATGCAGCCAGCCTTTCATTGTTTATCGCCTTGGGATTGATGCAAAACCCGTTAGGGTGATGATGAAGCCGTCTGAAAATATCTGAGCTTGCTCAGGGATTTTCAGACGGATGCAGCATCTATGTCTCGCAAGAGACATTTTTGCATCAAGCGCAAGGGGTTGATGTCTGTTTTTGTCTTTCCAGTTGACACAGGATTTTCCTAGTGCCCCATAAGCCCTGCACGGCTGGAGCAGGTCGATGCCTCAGGCGCAGACCGGACTGACGGGCAGGACATCCCTATACAACACGCTTTGCCACAGGAATTTATCTCCGGCCTCCTGAAAGACACTGGATAAGGGGCCCACAGATACTGAATGGGCGGCTCATCTGTACTGAATGAGGGCCTCATCCGATACCAATGGTTTTCGCCATGGCTCCATCGTCCGTCAGGGCATTCTGGGCCGCTCTCATCGTTTAGCTGTCGTTATGGGCTGATTTTGGGGCACTCGGGAAATCCTGTGTCAACCAGAAAAACAAAAACAGAAATAAATGTTTATCGTCTGTTTATCGCCTTGAAGAGGATGGCAGCCTTCTGAAAAGAAGGTGGTGTCATGCTTCCGCTTTGGGCGTTAAGAGCCTGCTCTTATAAGACCAAAGCGGAAGCGTGGCACCAGGGCTCTGCCCCCATCATCTTCAAGGGGTTTATATTGGTTTTTGTGAGTCGAACTTACACAGGGTTTTACTGGTGCCCCGGTTTATAATGGTTTTTGTCATTCGTAACTGACACAGGGTTTTACTGGTAACCTCTGATTTTTGGAAATATTGTGGAGGTATGTTGCTGTATGTCAAGATTTTTTTGTACTTTTGTCACGATAATCTCCAATTCGCGCTCCGCCTGCCTAAGAGCGGGACGATGATTCCACAGGAGTTGTCCGCACATCCGCCGCCATGCCCGTGCCGGCAATGTCCCCGGAAAGGGGTCTGCCGGCGGGAGGCCGGGCGGATTATGTAGGTGGGCTATACGAAAGGCAGAATCTATTAAAGCGGGGTCTGTAATTCAGCCTCTTTCCCTCCGGCCCCGCTGACCCAAAGGGACGTAATTCACGGAACCCGCCTGCAGGCACCTTTCCATACACACTGTTACGTTATGATACTAAAGCGAAAGTTCAGGACCCTGTCCGCCCGTCTGAATTTCTTCCTCCAGACGCTCATATTCTTCGTGGTCTTTGCCGTAGGCATGATAGACCTCCAGTTCAGCACGCGACGGGAGGAGGCCCTCGCTGTCGCCGGCGCCGAGAGCCGCCTTGAGGTCATGGCGATGCAGACAGAGAAGCGTCTCCTCGCTGTGGAGACACATGTCGCCGACGCCGCGCTGTATATAAAGAATCACTATACCGAGGCCGCCCATATAGAGGCCGTCCGTGGCATAGTACTCTCTGACAGCGACATCGTGGGGGCTTGTGTGGCCTACGAGCCTCATCGCTCGCCACGGGGAGAGCGTTCGGCCATGGAGTATGTGAGCCGCGGCAAGGACGGGCATGTAGCCCTGACCCATCTGACAGACTCGACGTACGGCTATCTACGGCAGGAATGGTACGTGCAGGCGAGGGACTCCTGCCATGCCGTATGGTCTGAGCCGTACTATGACGAGGGCGCGGGCAATATGCTCATGACGACATGCGCCTTCCCGATACGCGGCACAGATGGCGCGCTTGTCGCTGTCGTCACGGCCGATGTCGCCCTGTCGTCGATAGAGCGCATGGTGAACACCCTGCGCCCGCATCCCTCCAGCCGCACCTTTGTCCTCAGCCGCGAGGGACGCTATATCTGCCACTGGGACAATGATCTCGTCATGAGGCAGGACATCTTCACGCGGGCGGAGGAAAAGGCGGACACGGCGCTCAGGAGGCTCGGGCGGGAGATGACCGGCGGGGAGAAGAGCTATCAGCGCATGGACATCGACAGCACTGACATGCTCTGCATCTACACCCCGATAGCGCATACGGGATGGTCAGTGTGCAATGTCCGCCCATACTCAACCATCACGGCCAACCTGCGTGTGCCGATGCTCGTCACCATCGCCGTACAGATTGTCGGCATCATACTGCTGTGGCTGTGCATACGCTGGCTCGTGGGGCGTGAGACACGCCCCCTCAGCCAGTTCTCAACCGTGGCCCGGAAGATAGCCCACGGCGAGCTTGACGAGCCGCTGCCCGATGTCTCACATATCGGGGAGATGGCCCCGCTGCATGACGCCATGGCCTATCTACAGCAGTCGCTGGACAGGTATATAGCCGACCTCCGCGAGAGTCTCGCCAAGAACGAGCGCATCGAGAGCGAGCTGAGCATAGCGTGCGCCATACAGAGGGGTATGCTGCCGCTGACATTCCCGGCATTCCCCGAGCGTGACGAGATAGACCTCCACGCCCTGCTGACGACGGCGCGCGAGGTGGGCGGCGACCTCTATGACTTCCGCATCGTGAGAGAGAAGCTGCATTTCGCTGTCGGCGACGTGTCGGGCAAAGGCATACCCGCGTCGCTCGTCATGGCTGTCACACAGAGCATGTACCGCACACTGTCGGCACAGACCGACTCGCCCGCAGCCATCGCCGCCGCCATAAACAATGTCGTGGCGGAGAACAACGAGCGCAACATGTTCGTCACGATGCTCATCGGCGTGCTCGATTTGCATACAGGAGGCCTCACATTCTGCAATGCCGGCCATAACCCTCCTGTCATGATGGGCGGGGAGACAACACGCTTCGTAGATGTCAGGCCGAACATCCCGGTTGGTGTCATCCCTGACTTCGACTATCAGGAGGAGACCCTCACGCTTGGGAAAGGCGACCGCCTCGTGGTCTATACCGACGGCATCACAGAGGCTGAGAACAACGACGAGGAGCTGTACTCTGACCGCCGCCTCACCGCCCTGCTGTCGTCGCTCAGCCCCAGCCTCTCATCGGCAGATGTCATACGCGCTGTCACTGACGATGTGAGACACTTCGCGGGAGAGCGCCCACAGAGTGATGACATCACCATGCTTGTGCTGAGATACATCGGCGGGTAGGCACGGGAGGGCCTGGACGGCCATCAGAAAGAGCGGGGGGCCATCAGAAGGAGAGGCCTCCAGGAAAAAAAACTTATGAATATTTTTGGGACTTAGGCTTATTTGTTGTATTTTTGTATGCGACAACGAATACAACATCCGGCCACTGAAAAAGGAAAGACAATATGAGAATAAACATCGCAAACCCGATATACGACTCGGTCTTCAAATACCTTGTCGAGGACGAGCGCATAGCCCGCACACTTATCTCAGCCCTGC
>JBJEAW010000090.1:0-53752 GCA_051869435.1 Prevotella sp.
TTTCTCAGACACTTGGATTTCTTGCAAGTTTTTTTGCTGCGGAATTAAGGTATTACATCAAAAACATAACAAAACGTAATAGATATTTGTATATGTATAACAAAATGATTAACTTTGCAGTCAGTAAGGTTGTGCCTGTTATGAAGACATGAACGGTATGTGTCATGTTGTAATCATCCACGTACAGCCTGAACGGGTATAAGCCAGGCTTTTGCAGCCAAGGACATAATGTCAGGAAGAAGATATGGCCAGAGCCTGAACGGGAAGAAGGAGATGCCTGTCTCTCCATGCATGGCCTGTGGCATAAAAAAGGTCAGGATGGAGAGAGTGGCAGTATAGGCGCTGACCACGAATAGGATAACAATCACAGCAAGGAAACAGGACAGACGCAAAACATGGGATTACAGCTATGTCCTTCTTGAAGTGAACATCAGCCTGAATGCTCGCACAACAACACAACACAAAATATTCTTATTATGGAAGACAGAAACTACTATGCTACACTGGAGCGGTCAGTCAGCTCGCTGACAGAATGCCGTGACACGGTGAACCGGTGGATGGAACGCTTTGGTGTGCGTTTCGGTATTTATAAGAACAACACTTTCAAGGAGCAGCTCTTCCCATTCGACTCTGTGCCGCGTGTCATAGACAGAGAGACATGGGGCCGTCTGGAGAAAGGACTTGTGCAGCGTATCGATGCCCTGAACAAATTCTTGTGGGACATCTACCATGACAAGAACATCGTGCGGGACGGTGTCATACCTGAGGAGTTCGTCTATTCTGGCAAAGGGTACATGCCAGAGTGTGAGGGCATATCGCCCATACACGGCATATACTCGCATATCTCAGGCATAGACCTTGTGGAGGGAAAGGACGGCGAATGGTATATCCTGGAGGACAACCTGCGCATACCGTCGGGAGCGTCCTACCCCATGATAGCCCGTAACATAGAGCGAAAGGTGTCGCCAGACACCTTCAAGAACCTGTCTGTCGCTGACAACCGCAACTATGCCGACCTCTTGCGTGAGATGATGGACAGCGTCTGCGCCGACCGTGGCATAGCTGTCATCCTCACCCCAGGACGCTATAACTCGGCTTTCTTCGAGCATTCATACCTCGCCGAGAAGACAGGGGCGACACTGGCATACCCTGGCGACCTCTTTGTCGAGGGCGACAAACTCTACTATGGTGGTATGTTCAGGGAGAAGATACGTGTGGGGTGTGTCTATAGGCGTGTCTCTGACGAGTATATGGATCCTATGGTCTTCGAGCCGTCGTCAATGCTCGGTGTGCCTAATATCATGCAGGTTTACAAGGCAGGGAATGTCGCCCTCGTCAATGGCATAGGAAACGGCGTGGCAGACGATAAGGGCATATACTATTTCGTCCCTAAAATGATAAAATATTATCTCGGTGAGGAGCCTGTCCTGCATAATGCACCGACTTATCTGCCTTACTATAAGGAAGACCACGATTTTGTCATGGACAATCTGGAGCGTCTCGTCATAAAGGATGTGGCTGAGGCCGGAGGATATGGAGTCGTCTTCGGCTCTGAGCTGTCGGAAGACAAGCTCGAGGAGCTGCGCCAGCTCATCATCCGTGAGCCAAGACGATGGATAGCACAAGAGGTCATTGACTTCAAAGACCTGCCTATAATTGACGGCGGAACACTCGTGGAGCGGAAGGCCGACCTCAGAGCCTTCGTAATATCATCCGGAGCAGGGACAAAAGTATGGAAAAGCGGACTCACACGCTTCTCGCGCAATCCTGACTCGTTCGTCGTCAACTCCAGTCAGGGGGGAGGCTTTAAGGACACATGGGTGATGGAATGATACCCGTCTGCAGACATTGGCGTAAAGACTGATGGATAACAGAGAGACTGCACAATAAACATAACACAAAACACAAACACAGAACAGATGGTCAAGAACAACATAATATCAGCAATGAAGGCCAACCGCCTTTATTGGCTCGGGAGATATGAGGAGCGCGTGTATATGACGCTGCATATCCTGCGTAAATGCTATGACAAGATGATTGACGGTGAGCCTGCCGATTATGATACATTCTGGCAGAAACTCGATGTCTATAACAGCTATTCGACAACAGAGGAATTCATGTGGGGAATGATGTTCGACGATACGACACCGACAAGCGTCCTCGCGGCACAGATACGTGCCCAGGACAACGCTATGCTGCTACGTGAGGATATTATGTCTGAGACACTCTCGTATATAGAGATGTCTGTCGCGCTCATGAGACGCATAAAGGAGGAGGGAACGCGCAATATCACCAACCTGCAGTCAGTGACTGACTGGGCTCTCGCCTTCTGGGGCTCTGTCCAGCAGCGTGTGCAGAATATGAAGGCGCTCGCACTGCTCATCATCGGGCGCTGCATAGAAGACATAGATATGATGGTGAGATTCGGGTATCCGTACGACAGAATAGAGAAATACTATCAGATGGTGTCACAGTATCTTAATGATAACCCTGACTTCTTTGACGAGCACATCAAGCGTAACCTTGATGACATGCTGACAGCTGAAAAGTATGACCCCGGGGATGCTGTCTATAAGGACACACTGCTGAAATATATCAACCAGCTGATTTTCGTATGAATGGAGAATACACCGAATACATGTACTCTTACGAGACAGTGGTGACATTCTCCAATCCTGTGACACACCATGACATCATGCTCAGATGTGTGCCAGCAGAAAACACCTGCCAGCATATTGCCTGCCAGCACCTTGTCATGCATACCGGCTTCAGGGTCGTGCATGGCACAGATGCTTACGGCAACAATATCATATATGGAGGTACCCGCGCCCCGCATGATGTTCTGGCTTACTTCTCGACAGGCATAATACGCTGCACTGACTATGCCATACGTGACAGTCATCCTGCGGCTTATTATGACTTCCCGACACGTCTTACCATGTTCTCCCCGTCAATGTCACAGCTCATGCCACAGGGAGAGGGGAATACGATGGAGCTTGCCGCCGAGATATGCCATAACATACACAGGGACATCTGTTATGTGCCATTGTCAACTACTATGACGACATCGGCAGCCGAGGTGATGGCACAGAGAAAGGGCGTATGCCAGGATATGGCACATCTGATGATTGCTGTATGCAGGCAGTGTGGGATAAAGTCACGATATGCCAACGGACTGCTTCTGGGGACAGGTGTCACACACGCATGGGTCGAGGTGTGGAACGATGGGGTGTGGACTGCCATGGACCCCACGCACGACACGCTTGTCACGCAAGGTTACATAAAGATTGCTCATGGAAGGGACGCGAACGACTGTCCTGTCAGCAGAGGTATATATATAGGCGAGGCCGGACAGCAGACATCGGTAAGAGTGACCGTCGTGAGAATTGGGGAAGGCGACAGGACATCTTTCTGAATTGTGCCACCTATATTTCCCTTAACACCTACCTGCCTCTTCCTTGCCTTTTCTAAAAACTACCGTAACTCCAATAAAAGATGATAAAGACCATAGTATCAACAGCCCTGCCTGCCGATGAGCATTTCTTCATACGCAAGAATGTCATCTCGCATGGAGACGGGCGGCACCGGCTGTGTATCGTCACTGGGACCCATGGCGATGAGCTTGAGGGACAGCTCGTCGCATACCAGACAGCACGGCGCATCAATGAGAATATCGGGATGCTGAACGGTACAGTGGAGATCTACCCCGCGCTGAACCCTCTCGGCATAGACACCCTGAAACGTGGTATCCCCAACTTTGACCTTGACATGAACCGCATCTTCCCCGGCATGCCTGATGGCACGATGGCCGAGCAGACCGCCTTCTGCATAATAAACGACCTCAAAGGGGCAGACCTCGTCATCGACATACATTCGTCAAACCTCTATCTCAGGGAGACACCACAGGTGAGGATTAATGTCAACGACGAGCAGTGCCTCGTCCCGATAGCAAAGAAAATGCATATCGACTTTGTGTGGGTGCATGATGCCGCGACCGTCCTTGAGGCCACTCTCGCCCACTCGCTCAATTCTACAGGCACACCATGTCTGGTGGCAGAGATGGGTGTAGGCATGAGAGTGAATAATAAGATGTGCTCACGACTTACAGACGGGATATTCAACCTCATGCACTCTATGGGTATGTGGAGCGAGAAACCTGACACGACGGCTCTTGCCCATACGATGGTCTGCAAGGGAGACACGGTCGATTTCCTCAATGCCGATACCTCTGGGGTGTTCCTCACAGAGAAGCGTACAGGGACATACGTCACGAAAGGAGAGTGTATAGGACAGATCGTATCGCCCATGGAGGGGCGCATACTGTCTGAGGTAGTAGCCCCCTCTGACGGATTTCTCTTCACAATACGCGCTTATCCTATCGTTTATGAGGGAAGCCTCATGGCACGCATATTCAGGACACCATTGCCCACAGAGTGACGCATGGCAGCGGCAACACAACACACACACAACAAACTTAGACATAAATGCGAAAAGAGATAATATTCGAGATGTCATCACCCTATCGTGACACATTCCGCATACAGGGATACTGGTTCGGGACAGGAGAGCCCTCTCTCGCTATCGTCGGGCCCATGCGTGGCGATGAGGCGCAACAGCAGTATATCTGTGCGACAATGGTAAACGAGCTCCAGCGCGTGGAGAGGAGAGGGGGAATAATGCCAGGGAAAAGTATTCTCGTCATACCAACATGCAATCCCTTCTCTCTCAATGTGAACCACAGGTTCTGGTCGATGGACGGAACGGACATCAACCGTATGTTCCCTGGTTACGATAAGGGTGAGACAACACAGCGTATAGCCGCTGCCATATTCGACAAGATAAAGAGCTTCAAGTATGGCATACAGCTTGCGTCGTTCTATGTCCCGGGAGATTTCATCCCACATGTCAGGATGCTCAGGACAGGATATGAGGACATCGGGGGCGCAAGGCTCTTCGGGCTGCCATACGTGACAATACGTGAGCCGCTGCCTTTCGATACCACCCTGCTCAATTATAACTGGCAGATATGGGAGACAAAGGCTTTCTCCCTGTACTCGGGACACACAGAGACAATCGATGAGGAGGCTGCTCTCATCTCGCGTGAGGCAATGCTGAGGTTCATGGGAAAGACAGGCGTCACGGACTTTGTACCCCCATCGCCAGCCTACGACTCTGTGCTGATTGATGAGGCTGAGCTTGTCACGGTGCAGGCACGTCATGCCGGAATCTTGCAGCGTGTGATGGGGGTGGGATGTGCGGTGCGGCCAGGAGATGTCATGTCGAGAATCATTGACCCCCTCAATGGAAATATCCTCGAAGAGGTGAAAGCCACAGTGAATGGAGTGATATTCTTCTCACACCACCGCCCGCTGATCTATCAGAACGCCCTCTTATACAGGATACAGAAAGCGTAAAACCCTTTCCCTCTGCCGCCGTCCCCCACGGTTTTGCCGTGGGGCTGCCGCCCAGTCCAGCACTCCTCTCCGTCTCCTCCGTCCTTCCCCTCTTCCAGGGGTTCCATCTGAACATGTTACGGCGCCCGTTTTGTGTCGCCTCTGTTATTTCACAGACAAAAAAACGCACTCATTCAAGACGACCCTGCGTAGTTTTGCAGGCAGGTGTCTTGAATGAGTGCGTTAAATTTTCACTACTTATGGATGCCGGGGCTTCCTGTGTATTAGTCTCGTGTCATGGCGCCCATTCTCAATGTGTGTGGGCGCTCATATATCAGTGTGTGCCTTACTGTGCTATCTCTTTCAGCTGTTCCTCAGCGAGGGCTATGTCTGCCTTCAGGCGTTCAACACGGCGTTTCATCTCGTCAAGGAGAGAGTTTCCTTTCTTCGAGGAGACGGAGAGGAAACAGATATTGTTCTCGTATGTCTTGAGGTCTTGTCTCATCTGGTCGAGCCGGCGCTGCACTCTTGTACGCTCGTTATCCACGGCCTGTCCTCCGCGTTTCGCGGCCGCCTTGATGTTCTGCTTGAAGGCGTCCATGCGCCGGCGCTGGCTGTTGGCGTTGAGCATGAGGTGGAGCTTGTCGAGGGCTGCATGGTATGTGTCGTAGATGCTGTCTTTCTCGCGGAATGGCACATGTCCGACAGCGTTGAACTGCTCTATGAGCTGCTGCATGCGCTGCTGCATGTCGTCGGCCTGCTCTGTGGCGAGGGTCTCAAGCTGGGCGATAATGTCACGCTTCTTCTGGAGATTCTCACGCTCGCCGTTACGTGTGTCGGCTGTGGCAGCGTTGCGGTGCTCGAAGAATGTGTTGCAGGCGCCTATGAACTCCTGCCATAGGGTGTCGCCCTGCTTTCTCGGGACAGCGCCAGCCTCTTTCCACTCCCTCTGCAGCTGCTGTAGTATGTCGCCTGTCTTGCGCCATTCTGTGCTGTCCTTGAGGGCCACGGCTTTCTCTACAAGGGCCTGCTTCTTCTTCAGGCTCTCGGCGTAACGCTCCTTCGTTTCACGGAAATGTTGTGTCTTCTTCTGGAAGAATGCGTCGCACGCGGCACGGAAGCGGTCGAATATCTTGACGTTCATCTTCTGTGGGGCGAAGCCTATTGTCTTCCACTCAGCCTGTATAGCTATAATCTCCTTTGTCACCTCCTCATAGTCAGACGCTGTCTGACACTCGCGGGCAAGCAGTGCCTCGGCTTTCTCACAGAGGGCTGTCTTCTGCTGGAGATTCTCCTCCTCAGCGGCGCGTATCTGCTCGAAGTGTTGCTGGTGGCGCTTGTTTATGACTGTGCTGGCGGCCTTGAAACGGCTCCATATCTCCTCGCGGAGGTCTTTCGCGACAGGGCCTATCTCGCGGTACTCCTGATGAAGCTCCTGAAGCTGGTGGAACGCGCTGACTGCGTCCTCCTCGTCTGCGAGACGCTCGGCAGCCTCACAGAGGCGTGTCTTGGCCTCAAGGTTCTTCTTGAAGTCATATTCGCGGGCCTCAGAGTTCAGCTTGAGCAGGTCATAATACTGCTCGACATACAGCTGGTATGAGCGCCATAGCTCTGTGGCGTGCTCGGCAGGGACAGCCTTTATCTCGCGCCACTGCTGCTGCAGCTCCTTGAACTCCTGATACTGCTGGTTGGCCTCCTCGGGGGTGGTGGCCATATTTTTTATCTTCTCTATGATGTCCTGCTTCAGCTTGAGGTTCTCCTGCTTCTCGGCCTCCTGCTCCATGAAGACTTTCTGCCTGCGCTCTCTTATGACAGCCATGGCTGCCTTGAACTCAGCCTCGTTGGGGTCTGGCTGTATGACGTAGCGCTCCGGCTCGCCTCCATTGTCGAGGTAGTCTTTCAGCTGTTTGTCACGCTCTTGGTTATGCATGCGGTAGAAGAGACTTTTTAGTGTCTCCAATTCGTCTTTCTCTGGTGTGACGCCGCTGTCGGCCAATTCCTTGACACGTTCTACAATCTGCGCCATCGTCTCGTAGCGCTTCTCTTGAGAGTCCATCATTGATATAAATAATTTGCTTTATAGCGACCTCTCGCGTCGCACGGATGCACACCTCTGCCAGTCTCCAAGGGTAGAGTGGGGAAATTTGGGCAGGAGCGTCTGGGCGTATGGTGGGGGAGAGAGGAAGGGGGTATGAGGCTTTTTGCAGTGTGTGCTGTTCATGTCAGGCTTTTTGAGCCGGAGTGTTTGCGCACGTGCAAAGCAGCAAACGCTTCCTTCCCTGGGATACCATCCGTGGCGGCAGGCCGCCTTTATGAGTCTTTAATAGGACAGTGGGGGGTCTCTTGCTGTTGCCTCTGTCCCGTGCTTGGGCCATAGGTCTAAGCCCCCCATTGGCCCCACAATCTGAATGTTTTGTACACGCTTATTTGTAAGCGTATATATACGGCATACCCTCTTCCTCCCATACTTGACACATATAGAAGGAGAGAGTGGATAAACCGCTGCGAAATTACACAAAAAATATTAATTAACCTAATTTTTTCTATTTTTTCTTTCTCACTGTATGAAAAAAATACTAAAAATAGCGAATAGGGGGAGATAACGGGAGTAACCGCCTTTCTGTCAATGGGGGAGAAAGGATTGGTATATTATAATCAGTGGAGGCCGGGCATCCCCAGCCTCCACTGATTCTGCTTACCGATAATGTAGGCTTCACCGCGCGTATGTGTACCATACAGTGGCTACTCGTACCTTATGGCTTCTATCGGGTCAAGCTGTGCGGCTTTCTTTGCCGGATACCACCCGAAGAATACGCCTGTAAGCGTACACACGGCGAAACTCATTATTATGCTCCATGGCTCTATCAGAGTGGATATGTGTAACAACTGCCTGAGCATAACGGATATGCTGACGCCTAAGAGTACGCCTATCACTCCGCCTGTCACACTGAGCAGGATGGCCTCTATGAGGAACTGGTTAAGGATGTCTATGCCTCTCGCGCCGACACTCATGCGGAGCCCTATCTCCCGTGTGCGCTCTGTAACGCTGACATACATGATGTTCATGATGCCTATGCCGCCTACGAGAAGCGAGATGCCCGCCACGGAGCCAAGAAGGATGGTTATGGTTGACATGGTGGAGTTCATCATGCTCGATATCTCTTCCTGTGAGCGTATGTTGAAGTCGTCATCGTCGGCGGCACTTGTCTCTGTGGCCTCTTTCAGCTTATGGTTGCGTCGCAGAATGTCTGTTATCTGACTTTGGGCAGGCTCAGAGGCTTGCTCTGTAATGGCCGAGCAGACTATCTCGCTAAGGTATGTCTGGGCGAGAATACGCTTCATGACAGTAGTATATGGGGCAAGCACGAGGTCGTCCTGGTCCATGCCCATGCTGTTGTATCCTTTTTTCTTGAGCACGCCGACAACGCGGAACGGTATGGCATCAAAACGCACCACTTTGCCGACAGGGTCGCTGCCGTCAGGGAACAGATAATCGACAACAGTCTGGCCAAGGACGCAAACCTTTGCCGCTGACTTGATGTCGTTGTCTGTGAACATCGAGCCGTCAGAGACTTTCAGCTGGCGTATATCAAGGTATTCACGGTTGACACCATATATAGTGCTCTGTGTGTTGTTGTTCCCGTTTATCCACTGGCCGCCCTTGCTGACAAGCGGGCTGACGGCTGATATGTAGTTACACTCGTCTCTGATAGTCTGATAGTCTGTCTGCTTCAGTGTCTCCATCGACGAGGCGTCTTGTCTGACACCACCTCTCATGTCTGCTCCTGGCTTTATCATTATCATGTTGCTGCCCATCTCGGCTATGTTCGCTTTGATGCTGGCCTTGCTTCCCTGGCCTATGGCGAGCATGGTGATGACAGCCGCTATGCCTATGATGATGCCGAGAGCTGTCAGGAAGGAGCGTGTCTTGTTGGCCGATATGGCACGTATGGCTATTTTGAATAGGTTACGGTAGTTCATTGTGTTGATGGGGGGGTATTCGATTGGGGATGAGTGGATGATGTGTAAAGGGTGGTTCTATTAATTACAATTCTTAGAGGAATTATCTAAGGCTAATTTATAGAACTACCCTGTAAAAAAAAAGAGAGTGATTGACGTTATTTCTCCGTCCCTACTCGTCGGTATTGGCAGGTAGCGAGGCGAGGCCCTGGGCGGCAGACAGGATGTCGGCATTATGCTTGTCGCTTATTACACGTCCGTCGCGCAGCTCGATATTGCGGCTTGAATAGCGTGCGATGTCCGGGTTGTGTGTGACGAATATTATCGTACGTCCCTCGGCGTGAAGTTTCTGGAATAGTACGAGAATCTCAAAGCTTGTGCGAGTGTCGAGGTTTCCTGTGGCCTCGTCGGCGAGGATGACAGCGGGATTGTTGACAAGAGCGCGGGCTATCGCCACGCGTTGCATCTGTCCGCCCGACATTTGGTTGCTCTCATGATAGAGACGTTCGCCGAGGCCTACTGCCTTAAGGGCGTCTATGGCACGCCGCTGGCGCTCTGTGGCGCTGACAGAAGAGTCGTACATCAGAGGCAGCTCGACATTCTCCACGCTTGTGGTCTTCGGGAGAAGGTTGTAGTTCTGGAAGATAAAGCCTATCTTCCTGTTTCTCAGTATAGCACGCTCTGAGCGCGACATGGTGCGTACAGACACTCCGTCGAGATAGTATTCTCCGCTTGTAGGCGTGTCGAGACATCCAAGCTGGTTCAGAAGGGTTGATTTTCCAGAGCCTGATTTTCCCATGATGGTCACGAACTCTCCCTCGTATATCTTGAAACTGATGCCGCGGAGGGCATGGACGGTCTCATCGCCTACGAGGAAATCGCGCCTGACATTGTCCAGTTCTATTACAACTTTGTTATTGTCCATGATTATTGTCTTATGTGTGTGGGGGAGGGGAGGAGGCTGCGCCTAATACCACTCCCGCCACACAGGCACGAAGTGTGTGTGTTATTTCTTCTTTCCGCGAGGGCCTGGGCCGCTTATTAGTCCTTGGGTTTGCTCGGGCATAGTCTCTTCTTCTCTTATGGCGACAATCTCTGTCACGATGCTTGTACCCTCCTTGATGCCCTTCACCACCTCGGTGTGTATGCCGTCCGTCTGTCCGATATTGACAGGGTGGGCTGTCAGCGTGTTCGTCTTCTTGTCGAGAGTCCATACCTTGTTCTTGCCCTTGCAGTCGCTGATCTTTGTCTTCCCTACAGTCTCTTTCGTTGGTGTGAATCGTAATGCCTTGCTCGGCACGCACAGGACGCCGGAGCGCTCTTGGGTATATATTGTGACGTTGGCTGTCAGTCCGGGCTTCAGCTTGAGGTCGGCATTCGGAGCGGAGATGACCACCTCGTATGTCACGACATTGTTTGTCGTTGTGGCCTGCAGCCTCACCTGTATCACTTTGCCTTGGAACACATCGTTCGGGTAGGCGTCAACAGTGAATGACACTCTGTTGCCCTCCTTCACCTCGCCTATGTCGGCCTCGTCAACGTCGGCCACGACCTGCATGTTTGTAAGGTCCTTGGCTATGGTGAAAAGCTCAGGCGTGTTGAAGCTGGCCGCTACTGTCTGTCCCTCCTCCACGCTCTTTGATATGACGGTGCCGTCTATGGGCGATGTTATGGTGGCGTAAGAGAGATTTGTCTGCGCACGCTGGACGTTCTCCTTGGCCTGAGCCACTTGCTGCTTGGCCTGGTTGTATGCCAGTTGTGCGCTCTCATAGTCATCGGCGCTGACAAGCCCTTTCTCGTAGAGCGTCTTGTATCGCCGTATGTTTGCCGTCTGGTATGTCAGCGAGCTCTGTGCGCTCGACAGCTCTGCCTTAGAGGTGTTCAGCTGGCTTATGAGGTTTGTCTTGTCAAGCTCGGCTATGACTTGACCCTTTTTCACTGTGCTGTTATAGTCAACATACAGTTTGTCAACGATACCTGACACCTGTGTGCCGACAGTGACGCTTGTTACAGCCTCTATGGTGCCGGTGGCTGTCACGCTGTTTTGTAGGGATGCCTTTGCGGCTTTCTCTTCTTTGAATGATATCTCCTCGTTCTTCTTTCCGCCGGATAGCAGCCATGCGGCTATGGCGATAATGACGACAGCGCCTATGGCTATCCATATTTTACTAATATGTCTCATGTGGTTAACAATATTTGTATGGTTCCTCTTTTTGTTGTTTCCGGTTATTCTCTTATCGTCCCGTTCTGGTAGAATCTCAGCATGTCAAGGCTCAGTATGGACATGTATTTCGCCTGTAACATGTTTTGCTTTGCCTGTAATAGCGCGTCTTTTCCCATGTTCAATTCTGATATATTCTTCAGCCCGAGCCTGAACTGTTCTGTCAGAAGGTCATAGCTGGCCTGTGAGCTCATGACGCTGGCCTGTGCGGCTTTGTATTTGCTTTGGTTTGTTGTGGCCTGTAGCCAGTAGTTCTCTATCGTAGAATGGAGTGTTGTCTGTGCCTCCTCAAGGTCGAGCATAGCCTCCTGCCGTTGTATTTGTGCCTTGTTGACGCTCGTTTTTGTCTGCCGGCGGTCATATATCGGCATGCTTATGGTCAGACCGCCGCCGGCACTGAGATTGTTCTTCATCTGTGTTCCCCATCCTGATGTGTTCATGGATGTCGTGCTTGTCGAAAGCTGTGCGTTGGCGCTTATTGTAGGCATCCATCCGGCCTTCGCTATCTTTATTGACATGTCGCTCTGTTCGATGCGGTTCTTGTAGAGCCTCATCTCCGGACGCTGCTCTATGGCGTCCATATAGACCGTCTCCAGCAGTGGCACATCGGCCATGGCCATCATGTCTGTTGTCTCTGGTATGACGATGTCAAACGGCTCGCTGTCCGTCAGCTGCAACAGCTGTTTCATCTGGCGTTTGAAGTCCATGACGTTAGTCTCTGCCGCCACGACGTTATACTCGTCTTGGGAGCGCTGGGAAGTTAGCTGGGCCAGGTCGGCCTTGCTCATTTTTCCAACTCTGACCATCTCCTCCCCGCGTTTCTCGTTCTGGATGCTTGTCGATAGTATCTCCCTGTTCACGCTTACCGCCTCCTGTGAGTAGAGTATCTGTACAAAGAGCTGTGCTATCTGTTCCTCTATTGTCTTTGCCTGTAGCTCAGTGTTTATCTCTGCTGCCTCTACAGCGAGTTTGTTCAGCTTTATCTGGTTGCTGCTTTTCTTTCCGTCGAATATTGTGTAGCTTCCCATGACGCTGTATGTCCCGTTGTATGAGCCCTTATCGACAGATGCTCTTGAGTATCCGTCTCCGCTGATGCCACCCTCCACCCATGGCGTGTAGTTGCCAGAATGGCTTGTAGATGCTGATAACGAAGGCAGAAGCTGGCGGCATGACTGTATCCTGTCTTCCTCAGCGCTTGCTTCTTGCAGCGCGCTCTTGCGGAGAGTGATGTTGTTCTCCATGGCATAGCGCAGACAGTCAGACAATGTCCATTGACGTGCCGATGCGGGCTGTATGATTCCTGAGAACAATAGTGTGGCAATCCATAACCCTGGCCGTTTGAGGGTATGAGCCCAATGCTTTCCTGATGTCTTCATGTTCATTTCTTTTCTTTTGTCCGTTATCTTTTTTCCTTTGTCTTTTTGCTTTTTTTTTTTACTGTTGTGCTATGTTCGTCGCCAGCATGATTATGTCTTTCCTCGCTCGCTCCCCATTCTGTCTGAGACAGCTGCGAGGCTCTATATTCTCAATTCTCCTGTTTTTCCTTTTTGACATGTAAAGTGAGTGGATGGTTTATTTTCATAATGTGATATTTAACATTCGTTCAGTGTTTGGCGCGCTGTCGTGAATTTGCGAGTCATTTTGTTATGTGGGGGTAATAGAACATTTACCTGCCTCCGAACGGGTGGGGGTGTAGGTGCTGCGGGACCAGTATGCGAAGAGTCCGCATGACGAGGCGATGGATCTTGGCGAGGAGACCCGCGGCGAAACCGCGGGGAACGGTGGCTATGAGGGACAGGGAGGGAGAGGAACGGAGGAGAGGGATGGGGGAGAAGGAGAGGATAGGGGAAAGGATGGGCGTGAACAGCGATTGGATGCTCCATACTCCAAAACGGGACAGAAGGAAATAAACCTTCTGCCCCGTTTTGGAGTATATAGAATGTAGTATGTGTGCCCCGTGGCAGGATGTCATGTCCTTGCCCTCGGCCTGTGAGGCGGGGATTTGTCATAAAGGCTGTGCCCCATGCTGGCCTGTCTGGCACTGACACACAGGACAGGGGGATAGAGCCTCTACCGTCGCTATCACTCTGCCGCTAAACGTGCCTTGATGGCGGCTGTCTCAGCCTCATAACCAGGCTTCTCGAGCAGGGCGAACATGTTCTTCTTGTAAGCCTCTACACCTGGCTGGTTGAAGGCGTTCACGCCGAGCAGCTGTCCTGATATGCCACAGGCTATCTCGAAGAAATAGATGAGCTGACCGAAGTTGTAAGCGTCGAGGCGCTCAATAGTGATAAGGATATTAGGCACACCACCGTCAACATGTGCGAGACGTGTGCCCAGCTCAGCGTTCTTGTTCACCTCGTCAATGCGGCGTCCTGCGAGGAAGTTCAGTCCGTCAAGGTTCTCCTCGTCATGAGGGAAGAGAAGGTTGCGCTCAGGATTCTCCACAGAGATGCATGTCTCGAATATGGTGCGCTCGCCGTCCTGTATCCACTGTCCCATGGAGTGAAGGTCGGTAGTGAAGTCACACGATGCGGGGAAGAGTCCTTTGCCGTCCTTGCCCTCTGACTCACCGTAGAGCTGTTTCCACCATTCAGCATAGTAGTGCAGCTTTGGCTGGTAGTTGATGAGTATCTCTATCTTCTTTCCGTTCTGGTAGAGTGCGTTGCGTGTAGCAGCGTATATGGCGGCAGGGTTCTCCTCGAAAGGCACGTCAATGCCACACTGACGCTCCATAGCCACGGCTCCGGCCACGAGCTGGTCGATGTCGATGCCGGCACATGCTATTGGGAGGAGTCCGACAGGTGTCAGCACAGAGAAGCGTCCTCCTACGTTGTCAGGGATGATGAACGAGCGGTAGCCCTCCTTGTCGGCACATGTGCGTGCCGCACCTTTCTTCGCGTCAGTGACGGCAACGATGAGCGAGCGTGCTGCCTCTTTGCCCACCTGTGCCTCAAGCTGTGTCTTCAGGAGGCGGAATGTCAGGGCTGTCTCTGTCGTAGTGCCTGATTTTGAGATATTGATGATGGCGAATGTCTTGCCCTTAAGATAATCGGTAAGCTCAGAGAGGTAGTCCTCGCCGATATTGTTTCCTGCAAACACTACGGCAGGTGTCTTCTCGTCCTTTACAAGCCATGCGAAAGAGTTCTGCAGACCTTCTATAACGGCCTTGGCTCCAAGATAAGAGCCTCCGATGCCTGCCACGACGATGACCTCTGCTTTAGCGCGGAGGTCGGCAGCGACAGCCTTCACCTCAGCGAGAAACTCTGGAGTGATAGATGATGGCAAATGGAGCCAGCCGAGGAAGTCATTGCCAGGCACGGTGCCTTCCTCAAGACCCTTCTGGGCGTTTGCTACTTGCTCCTTGAGAGCCATGACAGCTCCAGCAGGAAGAAACTGCTGGGCCTTTGTGATGTCTAATGAGATGTTTTTCATTGTTCTGCTATTATTAAAATCGTTATTATTCCTATGTCTTTATTGTCTGTTGTCTCCGTGTTTATCCTTCCATGAGCTTGCGGTAGCGTGGGCGCTTTATCTCGTCTGTCCCGAGGCGCTGTGCCTTGTTTATCTCATAGTCAGAGTAGCTTCCTTCGAAGAAGAACACCTCGCCGTTGCCCTCGAAAGCGAGGATATGGGTACAGATGCGGTCGAGGAACCAACGGTCGTGGGATATGACCACGGCACAGCCGGCGAAAGACTCCAGGCCTTCCTCAAGAGCGCGGAGAGTGTTCACGTCGATATCGTTCGTCGGCTCGTCGAGCAGCAGCACATTGCCTTCCTGCTTCAAGGCGAGAGCCAGTTGGAGACGGTTGCGCTCGCCGCCCGAGAGCACGCCGCAGAGTTTACCCTGGTCGTTGCCAGAGAAATTGAAGCGGCTCAGGTATGCTCGTGCGTTGACATCGCGTCCACCCATGCGGAATGTCTCCACTCCCTGCGACACCACCTCATAGACTGTCTTCTTAGGGTCTATGTCAGTATGCTGCTGGTCAACATAGGCCAGCTTGACAGTCTCGCCAACCTCGAATGTTCCGTTGTCAGGAGTCTCAAGTCCCATGATGAGGCGGAAGAGTGTGGTCTTGCCGGCTCCGTTAGGGCCTATCACGCCTACGATGCCGTTAGGAGGGAGCATGAAGTTGAGGTCGTTGAAGAGCACTTTCTCTCCGAAGGCTTTTGCCACATGCTCTGCATTGAGCACCTTGTTGCCGAGGCGTGGGCCGTTAGGGATGAATATCTCGAGCTTCTCCTCACGCTCTTTCTGCTCCTCGTTGAGCATCGCGTCGTACGAGTTAAGACGTGCCTTGCCCTTGGCCTGTCGTGCCTTTGGTGCCATGCGTATCCATTCAAGCTCACGCTGCAGGGCTTTCTGGCGCTTTGATGCTGTCTTCTCCTCCTGTGCCATGCGTGTTGTCTTCTGGTCGAGCCATGAGGAGTAGTTACCCTTCCATGGTATTCCCTCTCCGCGGTCGAGCTCAAGAATCCACTCGCTGACATCGTCAAGGAAGTAACGGTCGTGTGTGACGGCAATCACAGTGCCCTCATACTGCTGCAAGTGTTGCTCGAGCCAGTCTATCGACTCTGCGTCAAGGTGGTTGGTAGGCTCGTCAAGCAGCAGCACGTCGGGCTTCTGTAGCAGCAGTCGGCAGAGTGCGACACGTCGGCGCTCGCCACCAGAGAGCTTATCTACAGCCCAGTCTCCAGGAGGGCAGCGCAGTGCGTCCATGGCACGTTCGAGGCGTGAGTCCATGTTCCATGCGTCGGTAGCGTCGATGATATCCTGCACTTCAGCCTGTCTTGCCATGAGCTTGTCCATCTTGTCAGGGTCAGAGTAGTACTCTTCCAGCCCGAACTTGACGTTTATCTCGTCATACTCTTTCAGTGCGTCATAGACATGTTGCACGCCTTCCTGCACATTCTCCTTGACGGTCTTCGTGTTATCGAGCGGAGGGTCCTGTGGCAGATAGCCTACGGTGTATCCCGGGCTCCATACGACATCGCCCATCGTTGGCTGCTCCAGTCCGGCTATGATCTTCATGAGGGTTGACTTGCCGGCACCGTTAAGACCCACAATGCCTATCTTCGCACCATAGAAGAAAGAGAGATAGATGTTCTTCAGAATCTGCTTCTGGTTCTGTGGGATAATCTTGCTGACTCCCACCATCGAGAAGATTATTTTCTTGTCATCGACTGTTGCCATATATTTAATGTTATTTTCTGATTAGGTTTTGTCTGTCTGTTTTGTTTAGTGTGGAGGGCGGCGGGGAGGCTTATTTCCATTCCTCGCTGTTCACCATTCCCTCTACGCTCTCCTCTATCCTGTCAGGGAGATTGCAGAAGAAGTCATAGCCTGTCCTGCTCTCCAGCTCGTTTATTGATATCATATAAGGGGTGAGGTCCTTGCTGTTGTCGGGCTTGTGCTCAGCCCAGAAAGCCATGGCCTGATATACTCCGGCAGCCGTCTTCTTCAGTATCGCCATGAAGAAGTATTTCGGCACAGGCATACGCATACCCTCGTTGCTGCGTCCTGTCGAGGGGTTCTTGTCGAGTGTTCCCGCCTGTCTCGCTCCGTTGAGTGTCACATCGCCTATTGTGCCGCCCTTGCAGATGTACATTATGCCACCGGCGTTCACGACAGCGTCGCGCCATGTCCTCACACGGCTCTCCATCGTGGCCCACACCGCAGCGTTGAACGAGTTAATCTGTGGGTGCATGTTAGAGAGGAAGAATGTCTGTCCGTTGACATTCATAGAGCAGATGCGGTCTTCTGATGCGCATATATGTCCGCGGTCATATCCTGAGCCACGGTAGTCTGTCAGCTCTGTGCGGTAGTCTGCGGGTATCTCGGGGTCGGCCTGGAAAGGGTCGCCGTTCCATTTCTCGCCCATCCATGTCGCGCCGTCCCAGTTCTTGCGTTCCCATCCCTTGGTACTGTTCGCCTTTGTCCATTCCCAGCATGCCCAGCGTTGTGCGCGGCGCATACAGTCCCATTCTATGGTATATACCTCGCCAATGCTTGGGTCGGTCTTTGTTATCAGGAGATAGTTTGTGCCGTTCATTATGTGTGGCATCTCCATGTGAGTGGCATACTGCGATTTGGCCGATGTGTTGGCATTGGCGTTCTGCTCTATGTTTGACGGCTCGTCGTTGTCATCGCCACAGGCGGAGAAGAGCAAAGGGAACAGGCAGAAGACAACCACCATCTGTATGCTTGACAGAGATACGGGCCATGCCATATTCTTGCCCGGCTTATATTCTGATATGTGTTGGTTGGTCATTTGTTAATATTGGATAATAACGTTGCTGACTGCAAAAGTACATTTTTTTCTTGAATATTCAAAATAAACAGCGGCATATTATTCTACTTTTTTCTTATTTCTCACAGATTATTCTTGTTGCCAGCTCATGTCTTGTGATGCTATCGCGAGATATGTCTTATTGTTTTGAGGCATGTCGGGGCTTTGGTGGATAGCCCACAAAATACATGGCACGAAACATCTCTCCCTTAAAGCCACTCCCTGATAATGTGGTGTGGCAGGGTGTTAGATGTCTCGTGCCATGTATGTAGATCGCATCCTGCTGAGCAGGTGTGTCAGGCTTATTTCTTCACCAGTTTTGCGTCGTCGATGAGCACATCCTGAGCCGTAGCGTATGATGAGCCCTTAGGGTTCATCACGACGAGGCAGACGGTAGCGTCTTTGTCGAGTGTGAACTCATATGTGACGAGAGTCCATGCTGTGGTGATTGATGCATAGTCGCTATAGACATATGTGCCTACTGAGCCGCCCTCTACTGGTACATATCCCGGACGCACCTGGCATGACTCGCTCGTCGTAGCCTTTGCATAGAATGAGAATACGTATGTTCCGGCCTTCAGCTCCGTCTCCTTGTATGCTATGCGTTTATTAGCTGTGTTTCCTGTCTTCACACATACAGAGTATGAGCCTCCATGAGCGTCAGAGCTCTGCGACAGTGTTGCGCTGCTTGCTGTCGATGTGCTCTTCCAGTTGTCTGGTAGTCCGCCTGTCCATGACTCGAATCCTCCGTTGCTGAGGAGGTTGTCTCCTGTTGGAGGATTGTTTTCTCCTGTACCGCCACCAGAACCTTTCTTCATACTCACGAACTGTGCATTCTTAATCTGTGGACTGTTATTATACTCCGAATATATACCAGTGAGTGTAACTTCGTCCCCTTCACTTATACCCAGACTTGCAAAATTCTTTGTATTGCCGTCTTTGTCAAGTAAGCCATAGATATAGATTTTTGCATCACCTTCAACAAGGTCGAAGTTTCCGTATGTCGTGTTGGCAATGTTCTTTACAGTGCCCGTCAGCTCGTATGTTGTCTGGGTATCTTTCTTGCTGAGGAATTCAGAAACTGTGATGTGCTTTACGTCTCCAGAAGGAGTATCAGTGTTTGATGATCCCTGCTCTATTATCTCGACATCGGCATTCTTAATCTCTGTAATTACCTCATTGCTACTGTTCACATATTTGAGCAGTTTACCTGTAATCTTCACTTTCGAGCCTTTGGTGAAAGCTTCAACACCTTGGGGCAGATTTGCCCAATAAGCCTGAACCATCTTCTGCCCATCATTGTTATCAGAAAGCCAGAACGACTGTTGGTTATAGCTTATTGTTGAATATACATCCGTGATATATCCTGTAATGCTATATGTCTCTGTTGATGATGCTCCGTCTGCAAGTGCATTGCACAGCTCTATGGCTTTAGCACATGTGATTTCGATAGCTTCCTCTACTGGCCCGCTTGAGCCTCCGCGTGATGACTTATAGATGTATGCCTCTTTCTTCGCGGTCTCTATCGTACCGTTGTAGTTAGTGATGGTACCGTATATGGTGATTGTGTCGCCCACCTGGACTTCGTCTTCTGAGGTTATGCTCTTGTTTCCCAATCCGAGGCACTGATAGACATAGAAAGTCTTTGTCGATTCGATGTCGTCGCCAAGGTAGAAAGTTGCGTTGCCGTATGATGGGCTACACTCTTTCACACTTGTCACAACACCTTTGAAATATACTTTCTCAGGCAAATTCTCGCCTGAATTCAGACCTTCTGTGGCATTCAGTATTCCGGCAATGTTGTATGGGTCATCTTCTGTACCCATACCTGCCGGTTCTACAGCAGATGGTTTGTCTTCGCTTCCTGGCATATCGTAAGGCATTGGCACATCCTCACAGCTTTGGAATGTCATGGCAGCTATAGTCAGGGCCATGATGCTATAAAATATTTTCTTCATATCGTAGGATTGTTTTATTTCGTTAAGGGTTTGTTGTTATTCAGCCGCTGGCTTTACATCGTCAGATGTCCTTAGCTGTATCTGCCATGTGCTGCTGTATCGTGAGAATATTCCGGTTATATCAACCTTTCCTGTCGGCATTATCTCTGCCGCGAACTTTGCGCTTGTCGAGGTATATACCACGACAGACGAAGGATATCCGCTTATCGCCTGGCTTATAGAGAAGTCAGAGCCGTTCTCTGGAGCCCATGTGGCGGTGCCGTCAGCGTTCTTCAGTGTCGCGCCCTTTATGGTCATGAGGCGTCCGGCATAGAGGTCGATATTCTTCTGTATATCGCTTGTGAACTCTATTGGCTGTATGTTCCCGGCTGTGGGGTCAGGCCGCCCGAGTAGCTTGAAGTGTTTCTGCCATAGGTTGGGGTCCATACGTCCGGGGTATGTGTTGCCGCTCGATGTCGTGTATGGCGTGCCTATCTGGCGCTGGTAGCCGTATGTGCCGATATAGAGGTCTTTCAGGTTGATGAGAATCTCCTGTCCTACTGGCAGGTATGAGAACAGTCCTCCCGAATATACGCAGACGAAGATTGCCTCGCCGTTCTCGTCCTGCAGGGCCACCTTATTATATATGTTACCGCCCATATCGTTGCCTGCCACTCTCAGCTTCAGCTGTATGTCGTCTTCTACTCGCTGGTAGTCACGGTATTGTTTCAGCACAGTGCTGTATTTCGCGCTCTTGCGCAGTTGCTCGAGAGTCCATACGTTACGCTCTGTTATGGTGTCGTTGCCGTATGCTGTCTGTGTCGTGACATCTTCCATATCGCCGTAACCGCCATCCTGACAAGCCGTCAGGAGTCCTGCTGTCGCTATTGTGGCGGCTATGAGAATCATGATTTTCTTCATTGTTTCTGTCCTCCTGTAGGTTTTGTTAGAATTTGTATGTTATGTTAAGCATGCCGTTTGTGCCGTAGGCGTAGAACTTCTTTGGGTTATGCAGGAAGCTATATACGCGTGCCCCGGACATAGAGCCGTCGGCATTTGTGGTGTAGCTTGAGCGTGCCTGTTCATATCCGCCTGTGCATATCTTGATGTTGTTCAGGATGTTTGTCACAGAGAGGTTGATGGAGAGCGAGCCGCGCTTGAGGTATATGTTCTTGCCTATCGAGCCGTCGAGCATCCATCCTCCGCGTCCCTCCGCCTGGGCCGGAGAGTTGACTATGGTGACGATGTTGCCATTCTCGTCCACGCCTGTCGTGATGAGTCCCTGCAGCTGGAGCGACGACTCGTAGCGCAGTGACGGCGACCATGAGAGGTATATGCGGTCATAGTAGTTGGCGTTGAGGTCTATATACCATCCGCCTGAGTGGTAGCTGAGTCCGAGTGATGTCGCTGTGAGCGGTGTGCCGCTCTCGCGCATGTTCTTGCTGTAAACGAGAGTCTCGTTGTATTTTCCGCTTGTTGACATCATGTAGCGTGCGTTACAGTTGTCTATGTATTTCGCCTCAGACAGAGTGCCGAGGGCCACGAAGTCGAGGGCTGATGTCAGCTTCACCTTCAGGCCGGCCTCAATGCCGTAGTACTCTTTCTTCACGCCGGTCATGGAGACGTATGTGAATGAGTTCTCGTCGTCGAAATAGTAGTTCTGCCATTCTGTGCCATGGTCTATGTGGGTATAGTAGGCAGAGAGGTTGAATGCCACGCGCGACATCTTCATCTGGTAGCTCAGCTCAGAGCTGAAGACCCTCTCGTTATGAAGATTCGTGACGAAGTCGTTGTTCACCTCTGGCGCTGCGAACGCCGCCTGTGCCTGAGGGGCACGCCACTCATATCCGGCACCTATTGACAGGGCATGTCCGCGGCCCATGTTGTATGTCATGGCCACCTTTCCGCCGCCGTCGCCGAATTTCGCTGTGCCTGATTTCCCGTATGAGTTGTCAGCCGCGAGGCCGTTGCGCATACGTCCGTCACGCTGCATTGTGATGTAGCTTGCCTTTGCTCCGGCCAGCAGGTGCAGGCGTCCTATGTTGGCTGTGTATGCCGCCCATGCGTTGGCGCGGCGCAGATTGAGGTAGTAGTCATACCCGAAGACATCGCCCTCGCCTATGCTCTGGCCCGGGTTGTTGAGGTCATACTGCACATAGTCAGAGAGATAGCCATAGCTGCTGACAGCGTATGTGTTGATGTTATAGAAGTGGTCAGCACCGAGGAGATCCTCCATTGTCTGGTAGTGGCGTGCGTGGTTCATGCCGAGCCCTATGCCGGCAGTGAGGTGCTGGTTGCGTGTGATGTCATAGTTGAGTATGGAGTTCAGTTGCAGGGTCAGCGCGTCGTTGTGCTTCGCCTGCTGGAAATACATGGCCTGTCCGGCATACTTCTGCTCGAGCGATGCCTCGCTCCATTGTCCGTTGACGCTCTTGTTGGCGGCATAGAGACGGTCCCAGTTTATCTGGCGGTTAGCCTCTGACGCTGTGAAGAAGTTGTATGCGTTCTGCCATGCCTCGGCGCTGTACTCGTTATTGCGCTGGTTGTCAGGGTTCCACACGTCATAGTAGCTTGATGGGAGGCGTTTCCAGTAGTCGGGGCTTGGGTTGTCAGAGTTGTTGTAGTTCAGCTTTGACGATTTGTACATGGAGTATCTTCCGCCTAGTGTTGTCGTGAGCTTCATGTCGTCGGCTATCTTCCAGTCCCATGTGAGGAGTGCTGACGGCGAGTAGTCGTTCACGATGCGTGAGTTTCTGATCTGCCCGTTCTGGTATCCCCAGTAAGGGTTGTATGTGTTAGAGTTTGCCAGCCAGTAGCTCTCGTCTGTCGCGCCGCCCTGTCCTGCGCGCTCTGTCGGGTTGCCCCATGTGGCGAAAGAGAGGCTGTGGTTCATGTTCAGTATCTTCTCCACGCCGATGAAGTAGCTCAGGGCGTTATAGAACGTTCCTTTCACATACGCTGTGCTGGTGTTTGCCCAGCGGTATGTGAGGCTGGCAGATACGGCCCATCCCTTGTCGTTGAATCCGCTGTTGTATGTGTACATGCCGCGCATCGTGTAGTTGCGGTTGGCTCCGGCGATGCTGACACGGTGGCCTGTGGCCATTGAGCCGGCACGGAAGTTATAGTTGTTTGAGCCTCCCATGGCTGTCAGCGAGAAGAGGTTGTCCTCGTAGGGCAGTGACTGCTCAACGTTACGTGTCTGATTATTCAGACCGCCCACTAACGAGTAGCGGAACTGTCCTGTCTCCATGTCGTTCAGCGACATGCCGTTGACATATATGTCGTTGTACTTCTGGTTGAAAGCCCTGTAGCGGAAACGCACGGGCGAGAAGAGATACCCCACCTCAGAGGCATATATATTGTTTGACGAGCCGAGGATGGTGACATTCTGTGACATGTCGTCGTCCTCGCCAAGCTGTGCCTCGGTGAATGTGAAGGTCTCGCTGTCAGATGGCGGCTGCTGGGTCACAGGCTTGTCGTCGCCGGTCTTCCCGACCTGTGCGGCGGCTATCTGTGCCAGGCATATCATCGCCATAAACATTGTTAGCTTCTTGTGCATGGTATGATAGTTTTGTTGAATATTACGTCTGTCAGGATGTCCCCTGTAATCTCGTCTGACGGCCATGGTCTTGGTTGTGGGGGCTGTAAGGTGTCCCTCTGCCGCCCTTGAGGTTAGCTGTATGTGTTATGGTCATGCTGTGAGTGGTGTCCTGCCGTCACTGTGTTGGCTGAAAAATGCCGCTCACGCTGTCTTCCTTGGCATGGCATATAATAAGGTGAACATCTCTGCAAAGATAATATACTTTTCCGATACTTCCAAATCTTGGCGTGTTTTTCTTCTCTTCCTGACTTGTTTTTCCGCTTTTAGTGATGCTCAAAAAAATACTTCGACAATTTTTCTGCAATTTTTAGCCTCGCTTTTATGGTGGGACATGAGGCTTTTGTCTCTGCTTGTTAGCCATTTGTGGCTTGCCTGCTGTGGCGTCGCCCTGTGTTTGTGTTGTTCTCTCTCTTTGTCTGCATCATGGTGTATGGCCATGTCCCGTTGTCCCCTTAGCTGCCTTCTGCCGCTTCCTGTCCTCTCTCTCGTTGTCCCTGAGGTTGCTCTCCCCATCCTCTGTGGCGCCAGCGGAGGAGTCGTGAGGCTGTGTGCGCGCATGCGTCCTACAGCCTCACGTCAGATATATCGACAAGGTTGTTGACGATGGCGTATATGGTCAGTCCGGCGGGCGAGTGTATCTGCAGCTTGCGGGCTATGTTGCGTCGGTGTGTGACGACGGTGTTCAACGATATGAAGAGGTTGTCGGCAATCTCCTTGTTCGACATTCCCTGTGCCACGCCAACAACGATCTCCTTCTCCCTCTCTGACAGTTCCTCTGCTTTTTCTGACGATATCATCCTTGATATGCGCTGGCTGACATCGCTGCGTCTCAGCTGCTGTTCGAGGCGTCTGACAGCCGGCACGAATATCTCCTCCTCTATCTTCGCGTGTATCTTCAGCCATTCCTCGTTGTTATAGAGGTTGTAGAGAGCCTGTATGAGATGGTTCCCCGTGCGGTTGTCGGCGGGCAGATAGCGTATGATGATGCTTTTCAGCTCGTGCAGGGTCTTGTCGGTCTTCCGGTGGTTCTTTATGAAACAGTCTATGCTGTACGATGTGTCGGGATGTCCGTCGATGAGCTTGTCAACATACGTAAATATTGTCTCCTCCTCGTGTCTCATATGGTCGGCCACCTCATGCGCATAATTGTCGTACAGCCTCATGATGAGTGTGGCGAGACGGTCGTTCTTGTCGAGGATGTCGGCCAGCTGCCGGCGTATGTATGGCAGCTGGAAGTCGAGGTAGTAGTCGTGGGATGCGCGCAGGAACTTCAGTATCGTGTGGGCCGAGAGACGCTCGTCGTCGAAGTCGCGCCACCCGTTTATCGTGAAGTTTACGATGGCGAGGAATGTGTAGCTGTCCACTTCCTGCTCCGCGCAAACCTCTCCGACGGTCTTCTCGCCGAATCCGAGTCCGATGCCGAAACGCCCGAGACTCTGTAGTGTGTTGTAGTTGTCAGAGATGATCGACGCCATGCGGTCGCCTGTCTCGTATATCTTGTTCTCCTTCATCCTGCTATCTTTTTCTTCGTTGTCTGCAGCCATGCAGCCGTCTGTATGTTCTCGGGCGCAAAGTTACCGCTTTTTTCTCTTTTCTGCAATACCTACAAATCGGTATTCTGCTTCTGCTGCCCGGATTACCTGTTTTTAGGTATTTCCCTGACGGCTTATTATGTGTAACTTTGCACCCCCAAACCAATTGTCATTCAAGGCAAATCGAATTATTATGCAAAAGATAAAACGACATCATCCACTGAGGACATTACTCCTCGCCGTCTCCTCGCTTATGGTGTTGCCTGCCCATGCCCAGGCTGACAGTGAGGACATGCTGACACGCACCCTTGAGGCTGTCGTCGTCTCGTCAAACCGTAACGAGACGACACGCCGCATGGCTCCGACACTTGTCAGCGTGATAGGCGAGAACCTCTTCGCCACAACCAACTCAGCCACCCTCTCGCAGGGACTCAACTTCCAGCCCGGTGTGCGTGTCGAGAACAACTGCCAGAACTGTGGCTTCCAGCAGGTGAGGATAAACGGCCTTGACGGCCCTTACACACAGATACTCATTGACTCACGCCCCATCTTCAGCTCGCTTGCGGGCGTCTATGGCTTGGAGCAGATACCGGCCAATATGATAGAGCGGGTCGAGGTGATGAGGGGAGGAGGGTCGGCGCTCTATGGCTCGTCGGCCATCGCCGGCATCGTGAATATCATCACGAAAGAGCCGAAGCGCAATTTCGCCACCGTCTCACACGCGCTGACAGGCCTTGGCGGCAGCGATGCCTTTGACAACAATACCACGCTGAACGCCTCGCTCGTCACAGACAACCGCAAGGCCGGACTGTACCTCTTCGCGCAGAACCGGGAGCGTGGGGGGTATGATGCCGATGGCGACGGATATACCGAGCTGTCGAAGATTAAGGGACAGACACTGGGCGTGAGGTCGTTCATAAGGCTGGCCGACTATCAGCGACTTACTATGGAGTATCACCACATAGAGGAGTTCCGCCGTGGTGGAGACAACATATCGCGCCCGCCGCACGAGGCGAGTGTGGCCGAGCAGACCGAGCACGCCATAAACACCGGCAGCCTGAAGTATGACTGGCAGACCCCGGACAGCCGACACAGCCTCTCGGCCTATGCCTCGGCCCAGCACATACACCGCGACAGCTATTACGGCGGAGGGTATGACATGAACGCCTATGGCACCACACGCGACATGACATGGATGGCGGGAGCGCAGTATAACTACCAGTTCGCTCGCTGTCTCTTCATGCCCGCCACGCTGACAGCCGGCGTGGAGTATAACCATGACGACCTCCACGATGACATGTGGGGTTACCAGCGCACCACCGATCAGGAGATCAGCATCGCCAGCCTCTTCTTGCAGAATGAGTGGAAGACACGCCGCTGGGGACTGCTCGTCGGCGGAAGGCTTGACAGCCACTCGCTCATAGACCACGTCATCTTCAGTCCACGCGCCACCATGCGCTACAACCCGACGGACAACATAAACATCCGCGCGAGCTATTCATGGGGATTCCGTGCTCCACAAGCCTTCGACGAGGATCTCCATGTGGCCAATGTCGGCGGCACGGTCTCCATGATACGCCTTGCCGACGACCTCTCTGAGGAGAAGTCGCAGAGCCTGAGTCTCTCGGCCGATATGTACCAGACATGGGGCCTGTGGCAGGCCAATCTGCTCGTCGAGGGATTCTACACGTCGCTCTCTGATGTCTTCGCCCTGCGCGAACTGGGCATAGTGGACGGCATACTCATGAACGAACGCTACAACGAGGAGGGCGCGCGCGTGTACGGATTGACGGCCGAGGGACGCCTCGCCTACCGTGACAGGGTGCAGCTGCAGATGGGGGTGACCGTGCAGGAGGCGCGCTACAAGTCGCCACGCCAGTGGAGCGACGACCCCGAGGTGGCTCCTGTCCAGCGCATGTTCCGCACGCCACACACCTACGGGTACCTCACACTCAGCTACCGCCCCACCCATCATTTCCAGATGGCCGTCTCAGGGACATACACCGGCTCGATGCTTGTAGAGCACAGGGCGGGATATATCGAGGCGGACAGGGTGGAGAAGACGCCCTCGTTCATGGACATGGGAGTGAAGCTCTCGCATGATTTCCATCTGTATAAGGATGTCGAACTGGAGCTGAACGCTGGTGTGCAGAATATCTTCAACGCATACCAGAAGGATTTCGACCAGGGTGCCGACCGTGACTCGGGATATATCTACGGCCCCTCACAGCCCCGCTCATGGTTTGTGGGGGCTAAGCTGAGCTTCTGACAGGCGTGCAGCGTCATGGGCTGCCAATGGGCCGGCAAGACTGTCGGGACATGGCAGAAAGGTATAGAGACATAGGCAGAGGCGGCGGCTGTCGTATCTGTAGAAAAGGCCTATTAATGTTATATGGGGCACAGGAAGACATGTTACGCTTCCGGTGCCCCATACGTTATATATCATTTAGCCTCCTTGACAAGATATATCAGAGTAGGCAGATGGTCAGAGAATCCGTCGAGCCATTGGCCTCCGGCGTGGGTGCGCTTAGGGTTGCCCTTGTATTTCCCCTCAGTCTGGAAGAGATAGTCGCGCCGGAACACTTGCTGCTTGAAATATTTCAGCGTCGTGAAGTCGCGCTTGCCACCATAGTTGAGGAGGCTCGGCGAGACGAGAATCTGGTCGAACAGGTTCCACTGGCCGTCATACCTCAGTGTGCCTGTCCCGCTCTTCAGTATGCTTATCCATGGGTTGAACATGTCGCCTTTGCCGACATCGTCAATCTTCTCCTTGCCTCTGAGGCCCTCGGTCATGGAGCGGTCGGTAGGGTCGTCGTTCATGTCGCCCATGACGATGAACTTCATCCCAGGCTCATCCTGGCGTATCTTGTTCATTATTGCCATTATCTGCTCGGCTCCTGCCACACGCTTCGCATCGCCCGGACGGAGACGCGAGGGGAGGTGTGTAACGATGATGCAGACATCGTCGCCGGCTATCTTCCCGAACACGGTGAGGAATCCACGTGTCTTGAATGTCGTGTCGGCGTCCTCATAGGGATAGAGCACGGTGCGTGTGGTATCGACATCAAACAGCGAGGGGTTATACAGCAGCGCGCAGTCCACGCCACGCGTATCGACACCCTCACGGTGGATGAACCTCATGCCACGCTCTGCCAGTGCCGGCTGTGAGCAGAGGTCGGCAAGGGCGCGTGCGTTCTCAACCTCGCTGACACCTATCGCCGCACAGCCTTTCGGGAGACGGTCTGTCCCCATCTCGGCGAGGACACGTGCCATGTTGTGCAGCTTGTGCGAGTATTTCAGGCCGTTCCATTTGTACGAGCCGGTAGGCAGGAAGTCATAGTCGCGCTTGCCCTCATCGTGACATGTGTCGAAGAGATTCTCAAGATTGTAGAACCCCACGGCGTACATGGCGTAGCGCTTCTCCTGGGCCGTCATGCTGATGACGAGGCAGAGGAATAATGCTGATAGCAACAATATCTGTTTCTTCATGGTTATGAATGTATTATGTTCTGTTCCGTGTTATGGTGTGCCGACTGCCCTTGGGCATGATGACCGGCAGGCGCATATATCACGGCAAAGATAATAAAAAATCGCGACAGACACCAAACGAAAAGCCGTTTTTCTGCTTCCTGTGGCCAAAAATAATCTTTTCGGATGGCTGTCCTTATGGTTTATGGCGTGTGGAACCGTCCTTTTCCGCCTCTCTCCTTCACATATCCATGTCATCATGTGCGGCCTCTTCTTTTTGTCTGCTTGCTCCCCTTGTCCTCTCCGTCATCCCTCTCACGTCGCCCGGTGGCCTGCGTCCCATGCCTGAGGCTTGCTCGTGGTGTGGCCATGGGGCGTGTGGCGCTATGCCGCAGACCACGCACAGCAGCCGGAGAGACAGTCCATGATGTCCCCAAATGCCCCGTCTTGAGCCGCGAATGACACTCCCTTATAATATGAAAACATAGTAATGGCGTGGTAAAGACTGAGTCTTTATACTGTAATTACTCAGTCTTTACGTTGTAATTACTCAGTCTTTACAGTGTCATTCAATACAAATGGGCAGCTCATCCTGAGCCGCCCATCACGTTTCATGCTATGTCTTGTTGTTTAGTAGGCCATGTCATGCTGCACAATCCGCCGTGTGTCGCTATTCTGTCCGCTATTTCGCGCTGTACAATCCGCCGTGTTTCGCCGTGCTGTCTGCTATGCCGTGCGCACCTGTCAGTTGTGTCGCATAATGCCGTGCGCCATCATCGGCCGCCCCCGACATTACGGCTCAAGATACTCCACTGTCTTGCCGTGGGCCATGGCGTATTCTATCTCCGAGCGTGTCGAGCTCCCGATGTATCCTCCTACATTAATGACGTATATCCCGTCGGCCATGTCTATCTTGCGCTTGTGCATATCGTCGAGCATCTCTTTCACTCCGTCCTGCCACACCTCATTGTCTCCGCTGTGTCCGAAGAGACCTACGGATATGACGATGTTGCCGGCGAGGCTTAGACGCTTCTGCGTTTCCATAAACTCGTCTTTGAAACGTGTGCTGCCACAGAGGGTTATGACTTTATATCTTCCTACCATGATATTCGCTGTGTTTGTTTGGGTTTTCGGGTTCTTGTGGTGGGTGGAATTACGATAAGTGGCGGTCTTGCTCCTGTCCGGTGATGATGCCTCCGAGACGCTCTTCCATGCCGTATGCTGTCATGTCGTTGGTGCATGGAGTGATGGCCACATAGCCGTTGGCGAGAGCCCAGGCGTCGGTGTCCTCCGCTTCCGGCTCGTCGTTATGGTAGAATCCCTTGAGTATGTACCTCTGTCGTCCGCTCTCGTCTCTGTCGCCCTCTATCTTCTCCACCTCGTTATGCCATCCTCCTTGTGCCATGCGGCATATCCTCACGCCGTGCAAGTCGCTGGCTGTCGGGACTTTAGGGACATTGACATTCAGGCACACACCGTGGGGCAGGCCGTTGGCGAGGACATGCCGGCAGACGCGTCCCACGATGTCCTCCATAGGGCGGAAGTCAGCGTCGGCATCATAGTCGCACAGGGAGAACGCCACTGACGGTATGCCCTTTATCGTCCCCTCGAAGGCTATGCCCATCGTCCCGCTGTAGTGGGCGTTGGTAGAGGCATTGTCACCGTGGTTTATCCCGCCAAGAATGAGCGACGGCTTGCGGTCGCAGAGTAACGAATAGGCCATCTTGACACAATCGACAGGCGTGCCGTTGCAGGCGTACCATGTCACGTCGCCGCCGTCATGCTGCGGGTGTGGGTGGGGCGTGAGTGTCAGCGGAGTGAGCGAGAAGGCGCGTGAGCGGCCTGAGCGGGGACCCTCAGGGGCGCACACGATGACCCTCCCGAGGGGGCTCACCATGCGGACAAGCTCAGCGATGCCCTTGGCTGTTATGCCGTCGTCGTTCGATATGAGTATTAAAGGCTTTTCCATAAGTCTGTGATTTCGCTTTTCGGTGATAATGATGGGTAAGGATAGGGTGGGGTGCCGGCATGACACGGCTATGTGAATGAGGCTTGTGAGCCGTCAGTTATAGCCATGAGAAAGGCGTGATGGGGTGGGAGAGGACGCCCGGAAACCATAATATAGGGGATGATTGTGGGCGTGTGTGAAGGCAGGCGATATACCAGCCGCAGTATGCAACAAATTGAAAATAAAGTGCATTGCGCGGCATGTAAGAATGGCGTCAGCTACCTTAATTTTAGTGCAAAAGTAGTAAAAAAAAGTTTATTATTAGAATATCTCAAAAAAAATAAGTAATTTTGTAGCCAAATATACATTATAAAGCAATTCTGTTACAATGGGAAAGATAATTGCACTTGCCAACCAGAAAGGTGGAGTCGGAAAGACAACAACAACGATAAACCTTGCCGCATCGCTCGCCACAATGGAGAAAACCGTGCTGGTGATCGATGCCGACCCTCAGGCGAACGCCTCAAGCGGACTCGGTGTCGATATACAGCAGCTTGAGTGCTCCATATACGAGTGTATCGTCAACGGGGCCGACATACATGAGGCAATCTATACTACCGACATTGACGGACTGGACATCGTGGCAAGCCATATTAACCTTGTGGGAGCCGAGATAGAGATGCTTGAGTTCGACAACAGGGAGAACGTGCTGAAGAGACTCCTGGAGCCTGTGCGCAATGAGTATGACTATATCCTCATCGACTGCTCTCCGTCATTGGGCCTCATTACAGTTAACGCCCTCACAGCGGCCGATTCGGTCATCATTCCTGTACAGTGTGAGTACTTCGCCCTTGAGGGCATCAGCAAGCTGCTCAATACGATAAAGATCATCAAGTCGAAACTGAACACAAGGCTCGAGATAGAGGGTTTCCTGCTGACAATGTACGACAGCCGCCTCCGTCTGGCCAACCAGATATACGACGAGGTGAAGAGACACTTCCAGGAACTGGTGTTCAAAACCGTCATACAGCGTAATGTGAAGCTGTCTGAGGCGCCAAGCCATGGCATACCGGCCATATTGTACGACGCCGAGTCGAACGGAGCGAAGAACCATCTCGCCCTCGCAAAGGAGATCATCAGCCGCGAGAGCCACGAGTAAGCGAGACAAGAGACACGGCCGCGCGTGCCACATGCAGACGTGACGCATAACGTAAGCGGACAGGCGACACCGGACATGACAGACGGACGGAGACAGGCATGGCGGGAAAATGGCCCCCACAGCCCAGGGCTGCCATGCGTCTTGTGCCGCGGCATGATAACGCCACAACAAAAACGTGAACACAAACGACAAGCCATAACGACACGGCCGGGAATGCCCGGAAGTGGATATGGCAGGAGAAAGGAGCATCATTAACGACAAAGAAAAATGGCAGTAAGAAAGAAATTCAATACACTCGGACGCGGACTCGACGACCTCGGACAGGGGCTCGGGGCACTCATATCGACAGACAACGTGCAGACAGGAGGCTCTTCGACAATGAACGAGATACCCCTCACGCAGATAGAGCGCAACCCGAACCAGCCACGACGCGAGTTTGACGAGGAGGCATTGCAGGAACTGGCCAACAGCATAAGGGAGATAGGCATTGTGCAGCCTATCACACTGAGGCAGATAAGCGACAGCCACTACCAGATTGTGGCGGGTGAGAGACGATGGAGAGCGTCACAGCTCGCCGGCCTCACAGCCATACCAGCCTATATACGCACCATCAACGACGAGAACGTCATGGAGATGGCTCTCGTGGAGAATATACAGCGAGAAGACCTTAACGCCGTGGAGATAGCACTCGCCTACCAGCACCTCATAGACAATACGGGCATGACACAAGAGAAAGTGGCAGAGCGTGTCGGCAAGAAACGCGCCACGATAGCCAATTTCCTGCGTCTCCTGAAGCTGCCGGCACAGGTGCAGATGGCACTCCAGAAGAAAGAGATCGACATGGGACACGCACGCGCACTCCTCGCCCTCGACGACCCGAAGCTGCAGATAAAGATGTTCAAGGAGATTGTCAAGAACGAGTATTCTGTACGTAAGGTCGAGGAGATGATACAGCAGCTGAAGTCCGGCGACAGCGTCGAGGTGGGAAAGAAAAAGCTGAAGGCCGAGGCACAGCTGCCAGAATTCTTTGAGAACGAGAGGCAGAGAGTGGCCGAGATAACAGGACAGAAGGTCAGACTCACCATGAACGCCGCCGGGAAAGGCAAGATATCAATACCTTTCGGAAGTCAGGAGGAGCTCGAGAGAATACTCCAGACAATAAGGGGATGAGACACCTGCAGGGAGCGGACGGGAGCACAGACCCGCCCACCCCAATCAGCAAGGCAGGGGAAGAAGACATCCCGGCCACAGCAGACGACAGCGGCCGGGATGTATAAGGCGGCAGCTGTATGCCCCAGACACAACATAAGGATAAACACTACACCCCGAACAGGACAATTGAACAGGAATACACTCTATACCATACTGCTACTTTTCTTTGCCGCCGTGACAGACGCGACGGCACAGGAACCCGTGGACACAACCTTCAAGCATATAGAGGCTGCTGTCGATAGCCTCATGGAGGCGGGCGGGAAGGAGAGCATCGTGGTGACAGGACAGAAGGCGGGGAAACCAAAGAAAGAGAAGAAAGACTGGCGGGAATGGAGACCTGACGTGAAGAAGGCGCTCTGGATGGCTGTCGTGATTCCCGGAGGCGGACAGATATACAACCGCAAATACTGGAAGCTCCCGATAGTCTATGGAGGGCTCGTCGGATGTATCTACGCCATGAGATGGAACGGACAGATGTACGACGACTACTCAAAGGCATACTCTGACATCATGGACGACGACCCGGAAACAAAATCCTACGAGAAGTTCCTGCACCTCGGGGCCGCGATAACCGAGGACAACCTCGAACAGTACAAGACGCTCTTCAAGAACAGGAAAGACCGTTACCGCCGGTGGAGAGACATGAGCCTCTTCTGTATGATCGGCGTTTACGGACTGTCGATAATAGACGCCTACGTCGATGCCTCACTGTCACAGTTCGACATCAGCGACAACCTCTCGATGAAGGTTACACCGGCTTTCATCGATGGTAGCGGAAAGAACATGACAGCATCACGCTCGGCATTGGCCAACGGTGGACTGGGCGTGAGGTGCAGACTATGCTTCTGAAAGACTAACAGACAATGACCCGTAAGGGAAAGAACACATATCATTAACCCGATGAATATCATAAAGAAATACATTACAGCAACAGCCATCATGGCATGCGGAGCATACGGCATAGCCAGCGCACAGGTGGTGTATGTTGAAGACGAAGAAAAAGACATCATTGTAACTAACGAGGAAGGCGACGACGAGACCATCGACCTCCCGGAGGCCATGCTACAGAACCTCGACTCTCTGCTGAACATCTATAACGCAAAGATGTACCTGAAGCCGGACGAGTCATGCAACATGCGCGACGTGAACCCTTTCTTTGAGCCTGAGGTGTTCCAGGACAGGCTCAAAAGGCTGCCTACTGTGATCGAGATGCCATACAATGACATCGTGCAGAAGTTCATTGACCGGTACGCCACAAAGCTGAGACGCTCCGTAAGCCTCATGCTCGGGGCAAGCAATTTCTACATGCCTCTGTTCGAGCAGGCGCTTGAGACATACAATCTCCCGCTCGAGTTGAAGTATCTCCCTGTGATAGAGTCGGCACTGAACCCTACCGCCGTGTCGCGCGTAGGCGCCACCGGACTGTGGCAGTTCATGATAACGACAGGCCAGCAGTATGGCCTGAAGGTCAACTCGCTCATCGACGAGCGACGCGACCCGCTGAAGGCATCGTATGCCGCGGCACACTATCTCAGCGACCTCTACCGCATCTTCGGCGACTGGAGCCTCGTCATTGCAGCATACAACGCCGGCCCGGACAATATCAACAAGGCCATACGGCGTGCCGGAGGCGTGAAGGACTACTGGCAGATATACCCCTACCTGCCACATGAGACACGTGGATATGTGCCCGCGTTCATCGCCGCAAACTATATAATGAACTACTACTGCGAGCATAATATATGCCCCATGGTGACAACACTCCCTGTGAAGACAGACACAGTGATGGTCAACAAGGACATCCATCTGCAGCAGGTGGCCAATGTCCTCGGCATAAACATCGACCAGCTGAGGTCTATCAACCCACAGTACAGGAAGGATATCGTGAACGGATATGCCGAGCCTATGCCCCTCAGACTGCCACAGGAGTATGTCAACGCATTCATTGACAGCGAGGACTCGATATATGTCAGCGACCGTGACATACTGCTGACAAAGCGCGAGACAGTCGAGGTGCCAGAGGTGAAGGTGCAGACATACACACGCTCAAGCAAGGGAAGCAGCTCAAAGAGAAGCCGCAATGCAAGAAAGAGCAGAAGAGGAAAGACGGTCACTATCAGACAAGGAGACACCCTGTCGCAGATAGCGGCACGCAACCACACCACTGTGGCGAAGCTGAAGAAACTGAACAAAATCTCCGGAACGAGCATCAGGGCCGGAAAGAAGATCAAGGTGAAATAACCATACAGCGCGACCGCTTACAAGGCAAAAGGGAAAACGAATGCCATAGACCGGCGCGGGACAGACGAAAGAGAATACCCGACGCTATACATGGCATAGCAACGCAAACGAGACAACACATATATGGCAGACGAAAACACTAAGGGCCTTAACGACGACAAGATGGTGAACGAGGCGTTCCAGAGACTCATGGAATGCTACATCAACTCTCCACACCGGCGTAAGGTGGACATAATAACAAAGGCATACAACTTCGCTTGTCATGCACACCGGGGAGTGAGACGCCTCTCTGGTGAGCCATATATAATGCATCCGCTGGCAGTAGCCCTGATAGCGTGTCAGGAGATGGGACTCGGCTCGACAAGTATCTGTGCTGCCCTCCTGCACGATGTCGTCGAGGATACCGACTATACAATAGACGACATAGAGAATATCTTCGGGCCGAAAATAGCGCAGATAGTTGACGGACTGACCAAAATATCCGGCGGAATATTCGGTGACAAGGCGTCGGCACAGGCCGAGAACTTTAAAAAGCTGCTGCTGACAATGAGCGATGACATACGCGTCATACTCATAAAGATATGCGACAGGCTGCATAATATGCGCACACTGGCATCACAACCCGCCAACAAGCAGTATAAGATTGCCGGCGAGACATTATATATATATGCGCCCCTCGCCAACCGTCTCGGACTGAACAAGATCAAGACCGAGCTTGAGGACCTCAGCTTCCGCTATGAGCATCCTGAGGAGTATGCCGCCATCTGCCGCAAGCTACAGTCAACACAGGAGACACGCGACCAGCTCTTCGCAGAGTTCACTGCACCCATAAGGGCAGCACTCGACCGTATGGGCGTGAACTATCTCATAAAGGCACGTGTGAAAAGCCCATATTCTATATGGAACAAAATGCGCAACAAGCATGTCTCCTTCGACGAGATATATGACATACTCGCCGTAAGGATAATATGCACTCCGCATGTCAGGGAGGACGAGATAAACGAGTGCTTCCAGATATATGTGGCCATAAGCCAGATTTATGAGGCTCATCCTGACCGCCTACGCGACTGGCTGAACCATCCTAAGGCTAACGGCTACCAGGCCCTGCACGTCACACTGATGTCACATACAGGACGATGGATTGAGGTGCAGATACGCTCTGACCATATGGACGAGATAGCCGAGCAGGGATTTGCGGCACACTGGAAATACAAGGACGGCACGGCGACGTCTGAAGACGAGCGTGACAGGGAGCTTAATGACTGGCTGAGGACAATAAAGGAGATTCTCGACGACCCGCAGCCAGATGCCATGGACTTCCTCGACGCTATAAAGCTCAACCTCTTCGCGAGCGAGATATTCGTCTTCACCCCTAAGGGAGACATCATGACAATGCCCGCCAACAGCACGGCGCTTGACTTCGCATACAATATCCATACCTTCCTCGGCAACCACTGCATCGGGGCGAAAGTCAACCACAAGCTCGTACCTATCAGCCACCGGCTGCAGTCGGGCGACCAGGTGGAGATACTCACATCAAAGGCACAGCATGTATCGCCTGAGTGGATAAACTTCGTCTCTACGGCCAAGGCACGTGGCAAGATACAGGCCCAGCTGAACAAAGAGGAGAAGGAGATACGCCGGCAAGGAGAGGAGATGCTCAGGGAATGGTTCAGCCAGCACGGTACGGAGATGTCAACGTCATTCATCGACAAGCTGTGCGACACGTTCCAGGTGCATAAGCATGAGCAGCTCTTCCTCGGCATAGGACGCAAGACAATAAAACTCTCTGACTCTCTCTACACATCGCTGACAGACAAGAAACAGAAGACGGGAGACAAGGCCGGATGGAGAAAATTCATGCCGGCATTCATGGGAGGCGAGAGCAGAAAGTCCAAGAAAGACAAGAAGAACAAGAACACGGCGGACACTGTGACGGTCGTGACAGACGATATGGGGGCTGTCGATATGGTAGAGGGAACACACCTCGACAAGGACGGTAAGTTCCATATCCTCGACACCTTCAACAAGAAGAAGCCCGTTTTCATCACCGAGAACAATATCCGCTGCTTCGTCTTCGACGAGTGCTGTCATGTCATTCCCGGGGATGATATACTCGGATACATCGACGAGAGCGGAAGGATAAAGATACATCAGCGAGACTGCGCCATAGCCGTGAAACTGAAGTCGAGCTACGGCAACAAGATTGTCGATGCCAAATGGAGGATGAACGGGACAATGCTCTTCGAGGCAAGCATACATGTCAGGGGCATAGACCGCATAGGGCTGCTAAACGATGTGACACACATCTTCTCGTCTGAGCTACAGCTGAATATCCTTAAGGTGAACATCAACTGCTCTGACGGAATATTCGATGCACACTTCTCTTTCCGCACCCACGACCGTAATGAGGTGAACCATATCATGGACCTCCTGCTCGAACTGCCCGACCTTCAGGAGGTGGCGAGAGAATAGCGTTAATCATTGACAAGCATAATCACTGAAAAATATCTGACTGTATGAAGAAACTGATTATCTCACTGTTTGCCCTGACCGCAGTGATGACTGTCCAGGCCGCTAACAAATATGACAATCCCGACACGCTGTATGTGTCAAGAGACGGCACGTGTGAGTTCAGGAATATCGCCGACGCCATAGAGGTGTGCCGCGCGTTCATGGACTATCATAAGGTCATCTTCGTCAAGAACGGCGTGTATAAGGAGAAAATCGAGGTGCCTACATGGCTCACAAACATCGAGATATGTGGCGAGAATCGTGACAAGACGGTAATCACATGGGACGACCACGCTAACGTGCGCCTCGTGGGGACTGAGCTGAAGATGGGCACTTTCCGCACATACACGGTGAAGGTGACAGGCTCACAGATAACATTCAAGAACATCACGATAGAGAACAACGCCGCCCGTCTCGGACAGGCCGTGGCCTTGCATGTTGAGGGAGACAAATGCAAGTTTGTCAACTGCCGCTTCCTCGGAAACCAGGACACCATATATACTGGCCGCGGAGGTGTGCGCCAATACTTCAAGGACTGCTATATCGAGGGCACCACCGACTTTATCTTTGGCCCTTCGACCGTATGGTTTGAGCATTGTGACATAGTGAACAAGATCAACTCTTATGTCACAGCGGCTTCCACACCAAAGGATGTGGCATACGGATATGTGTTCAACAACTGCACCATACGCTGCCTGCAAGGCGATGAGGCCAGCAAGAGCAACGGCGGCAAGGCCATCGACCGCTGCTATCTCGGACGCCCATGGAGACCTTATGCCTACACCCTGTTCATGAACTGTCAGCTCGGACAGCATATCACTCCTGAGGGATGGCACAACTGGGGCAACAAGAATAATGAGCAGACAGCACGCTACTATGAGTATAACAATAGCGGAGAGGGAGCCAGCAAGGAGGGACGCGTGGCATGGACAAGACAGCTCACGAAGAAAGAGGCTAAGGCAATAACATACGAGACTGTCTTCGACGGAGACACAGCATGGCTCACTGACTGACGCTTATGTGTCTGTCCCCGCCATTACCCGCTGCCTGTCAGTGTGCCAACTGATATGAATGGGTAGCGGCTTACACACCCCTGACAAGACACAACAAGGATAACATCATGGCGAACAATAGTGACTCTTCGCAGAACAGGGCACCGGTGACACCAGAGAGCAAGCCTGCCCTCTGGAACAGGGACTACACCAAGGCATGGACGGCAAACTTCATGCTCTATTTCTCCTTCATGCTTATTGTCCCCATCCTGCCTTTGTATCTCAGCGATACGTATCTTGCAGGCAAGCATACAATAGGCTTTGTCCTTTCCGGATATACCATAGCGATAATGCTGGTGAGGCCTTTCAGCGGGTATCTTGTTGACAGCTTCGACCGCCGTCGTGTCCTGCTCGTGTTCTATGGCCTGTCATTCCTGCTGTGCGGATTCTACCTCATTGGCGGCTCGTTGCTATTCTTCACGATACTCAGGACGCTGCATGGCGCGCCGTATGGTGCCACGATAATTGCCAACAGCACGGTGGCGATAGATGTCCTCGCGCCAGAGCGGCGTGCCGAGGGTATCGGTTACTACGGCCTGTCGAACAATCTCGCCACGGCCCTGAGCCCCTCTGTCGGAATATTCATCTACGAGCTGACGGGCAATTTCATGCTGCTCTTCGCCTTGTCCATGCTCTCTGCTGGCATCGGGCTGTACATAGCTTCGCAGATAAAGATGAGGCCACGGCGCCCTGTGGAGTGCCGTAAGCTGTCTCTCGACCGCTTCTTCCTTGTCCGTGGATGGCGTCAGGCGGTGATAATATGCTGCTTCGGTCTCAGCTATGGTGTCCTCTCCACCTATCTTGCCATATATGGTAAGGAGCGTCTTGGCATAACAGGAGGCACAGGACTTTACTTCATGATACTTTCCGCAGGCCTCATGCTCTCGCGAATACAGGGCGGACGTGCTTTGAGAGACGGCAAAGTGTCAGAGAATGCAGCGATAGGCATCAGCATATCTGTCTTCGGGTACATCCTTTTCGCCGCTGTCCCAGACATGTGGGCGTATTATGCCTCGGCGCTGATAATAGGTCTTGGCAATGGACATATGTTCCCCGCGGTGCAGACAATGTTCATAAACCTCGCGCCGAACAGCCAGCGTGGCACAGCCAACTCCACGCTCTACTCCGCTTGGGATGCGGGAGTCGGCATAGGAGTCTTCTTCGGTGGCATCATGGCCGAGGTCTGGGGGTACGCCTCCGCTTTCTGGATGGGAGCCTTGGTCAATGCCTTTGGAGTGTTGTTCTTCTTCACCCATGTGCGCCGGACCTTTGAGCGTGACCGCCTCAGATGATGGCTCTACACCACACAGTCATCAGATGATGTCTGCCCACCAGTAGAACTTAGAAGAGACAGCGATACATTCTGACACAGCAGCCCGGTAACTGTCAAGCGGGCTGTCTTATCCGATAGATATACCACTCATGCCTTATGCGCCTTCCCCTTTGTGGGGACAGATGCCTCAGGCCGTACATAAGAAACATATCCCCTCATATCATACCTTACCCCATGGCACTGAATACAAACAAATCACTTAAGCTCTACTACTCCATAAAGGAGGTGGCACAGATGTTCAATGTCTCCGAGAGTCTTCTCAGATACTGGGAGACAGAGTTCCCGACGTTATCACCCAAGACGACATCCAACAAGGTGCGCCAATACAGCGAGGCGGATATAAAGCTCATACGCAATATCCATAACCTCGTCAAGGTGCGGGGCTTCAAGATCTCAGCGGCGCGTAAGATGATTAACAAGAACCCCTCTGCCATCGACAAAGGCACAGAGATACTCAACACGCTCACCTCTGTACGCGACGAGCTTAAGGAGCTTCGCAAAGAACTTGACAGAATCTGACAGCCCCAACATGCCTTGGACATGATCGGCATGGTATGTGCTGGTTGCCGCAGGCAATCCTTCAGAACAAAATACATACACAATATACAAATGATGACAGCAAACGAAATCCGTGACTCGTTTAAGAAGTATTTCGAGTCAAAAGGACATGCCATTGTGCCAAGTGCGCCAATGGTTATCAAAGACGACCCCACACTGATGTTCACAAACGCCGGAATGAACCAATGGAAAGACATCATTCTCGGCACACGCGACCCTGAGCCACGCCGCCGTGCAGACTCGCAGAAGTGTCTCCGTGTCAGCGGCAAGCATAACGACCTTGAGGAAGTGGGACACGACACCTACCACCACACCATGTTCGAGATGCTCGGCAACTGGTCTTTTGGCGATTATTTCAAGGAGGGTGCCATAGACATGGCATGGGAGTATCTTGTCGATGTGCTCAAGCTCGACCCCTCTGACCTCTATGTGACAGTCTTTGAGGGTGATGATGCTGAGGGCCTCAAACGTGATGACGAGGCAGCCGGATACTGGCTGAAGCATGTCCCCGCCGACCATATCATCAACGGCAACAAACACGACAACTTCTGGGAGATGGGCGATACAGGCCCTTGCGGCCCCTGCTCAGAGATACACCTCGACAGCCGTACGCCAGAAGAGAAAGCCCTTGTCCCAGGCCGTGAGCTTGTCAACAAGGACGACCCGCAGGTCATCGAGATATGGAACATCGTCTTCATGCAGTACAACCGCAAGGCCGATGGCACTCTTGAGCCGCTCACGATGAATGTCATCGACACCGGCATGGGCTTCGAGCGACTTGTCCGCGCCCTACAGGGCAAGCACTCAAACTATGATACAGATGTCTTCCAGCCCATCATACGCGAGATATCGCGCCTCTCTGGCCTGAGCTATGGCGATAAGGAAGAGACAGATGTCGCTATGCGTGTCATTGCCGACCATCTCCGTGCCGTAGCATTCTCCATAGCCGACGGCCAGCTCCCATCCAACGCCAAGGCCGGCTACGTCATACGCCGCATCCTGCGCCGTGCCGTACGTTACGCCTATACTTTCCTCAACCAGAAAGAGGCGTTCATGTATAAGCTGCTCCCTGTCTTTATCGGCGAGATGGGAGGCGCATACCCCGAGCTGACAGCCCAGCGTGAGCTTATCGGCCGTGTCATGAAGGAAGAGGAGGACTCTTTCCTCCGCACGCTCGACAAGGGCATCTCTCTCCTTGACGACGCCTTAGAGGCTCTCAAGGCCGGGGGCAAGCGACAGCTTGACGGCAAAGAGGCTTTCCGCCTGTTTGACACTTACGGATTCCCTCTCGACCTTACCGGGCTTATCTGTCGTGAGAAAGGATATACTGTCGATGAGGACGGCTTCGCAGTGGAGATGGAGAAGCAGAAGGCACGCGCACGCAATGCCGCTGCCGTAGAGAATGGCGACTGGGAGGTGCTCTCAGAGGGCGAGCAGAAGTTTGTCGGATATGACCTTACAGAGCATGACTGCCACATCCTCCGCTACCGTAAGGTGACACAGAAGAAGCAGACATTCTACGAGCTTGTGCTCGACACGACACCGTTCTACGGCGAGATGGGCGGACAGGTAGGCGAGAGTGGAGTGCTTGTCAATGAGCATGAGACTATCAACATCATAGACACCAAGCGCGAGAACAACCAGAGTGTACACATAGTGAAGGCTCTCCCTGCCGACCCTACCGCCGAGTTTATGGCCTGTGTCGACACAGACAAGCGTGACGCCAGCGCGGCCAACCATACCGCCACCCACCTTCTCGACTATGCCCTCAAGCAGGTTCTTGGCGACCATGTGGAGCAGAAAGGCTCTTTCGTCAGCCCTGACACCCTGCGTTTCGACTTCTCACACTTCCAGAAAGTGACCGACGAGGAGCTGCGTCAGGTGGAGCGCATAGTAAACAGCATGATACGTGAGGACATACATATCGACGAGCATCGTGACACTCCGCTTGAGGAGGCTAAGAAGCTTGGAGCCATAGCCCTCTTCGGCGAGAAGTATGGCGATACTGTCCGTGTCGTGCGTTTCGGCCCCTCATGCGAGTTCTGTGGCGGCATACATGCCAGCTCGACAGGCCGCATCGGCATGTTCAAGATAATCTCTGAGAGCAGCGTCGCCGCCGGCATACGCCGTATAGAGGCCAAGACAGGCTTAGAGTGTGAGGACATGATGTACAGCCTTGAGGACGCTCTGAAGGCCATCCGCTCTATGTTCAACAATGCCAAGGATCTCCGTGGCGTCATAGCCAAGTATATTGAGGAGCATGATTCTATGCGCAAGAGCATCGCCGCGTTCCACGCGCAGGCTGTCGAGCGCACATGCAAGAGCCTTGTCAAGGAGGCACGCATGGTGAATGGCGTCAATGTCGTATCGGCTGTGCTGCATATGTCGGCACAGTCGGCCAAGGACCTCGCCTTCAAGGTGCGCGAGGCGATGGGCGACAACATGCTCTGCGTCATAGGCAGTGTGGAGAATGGCAAGCCTATGCTCACGGTGATGATTTCTGAGGATGTCGTCAGCGACCATGGCCTCCATGCCGGCAATCTTGTCCGCGAGGCCGCCCGCCATATTCAGGGTGGTGGTGGCGGACAGCCACATTTCGCCACTGCCGGAGGCAAGAACCCTGACGGGCTCAACTCGGCTGTAGAAGCTGTCGTGGCAAGCGTCTGATATATTTTCCCCGCCTTCATCTTCCGTGCCTCATGGGGCTGATGCCTGCAACGGTGTGTGGGAGGTAGATGGTGGACATGAGATATGAAGACAGGGATGTACCCTTGCAGATAAGCTGGGGTATATCCCTGTCTCCGTTCCGTACAACAGGGGCATGGATGGCGCACGTCCCTCGCTGTCAGCATGTCGTTCAGTGTCTGCCGCCTGGTTGATATGCATGTCAAAGAAGAAGCCGCATACAGAAACGGGAGTCTCTTCCTTTACTCCTTGTGTCTGTATGCGGCTTTGTCTGTTGCCGTGTGTATATGCCTTGGGGTGTGGGTGGCGGTGTCTTGGGGTCGTTGGGGTCAGTCTTCGATAGAGTATGTTATGGTCGAGACGACTCTCACCTTCTTTATATGTGGCGAGTTCTCGTCACGGTCTTCTATCGTGAACTGTCCTTGCGACGCGCTCCTTATGCTGCCGAGGCGGCTGTCACTGACATTGGCAAACTGGCTTGCTGTCGCTTTTGCGTTCTTTATGGCCTCGTCAACCATCTTCGCCTTGATATCGTTCAGCGCCGTGAACTCATACCTTATCTGCTTGTCATAGTCGCCGCTGACGATGGCCACGCCGTCTTTAAGCAGCTCGCCCTGCTGTGAGAGAATCTTCCTTACGGGCTCAACCTTGGCAGATGTGACGGTGATGACCGATGTCACATTGTAGCGGTACGGCTGCTGGTTCTGTGAGTATCTGTCGGCGTTGAGGTCTATGACGACAGGCGCGTTGATGGATATCTCATTCTTTGTGAGCCCTCTGTCGGTCAGGAACTTCACTATCTTCGCGTTTGTGGCGTTGATGTTGGTGTATAGTGTCGGCAGGTCGTTGCCTATCTCTTTCGACACTATGGGCCATGTGACCTTATTGGCTGGCACCTCCATCTCTGCCAGTCCCTTCACTGTCACCTGCCTGTCTTTGCCTGCGAAGTTGTCTATGCCGCCCTTTATGGCCAGGCCTGAGACGGCGAGGCCCAGGGCTATGACGGCTGCCTGGATTATGTTTGCGTATTTCATCGTTAAAGGGTGTTGGTTTGTTCTTATACCTTATCTGAACGAGTCTGTCAGCAGCTTTATCTCTATCTGTGGCGCTATGCGCTCGTAGAGGATGTTATATACGGCGTCGAGTATGGGCATATTGACGTGCAGGCGCTGGTTTATCTCTTTCATACACTTCGTGCCGAAGTATCCCTCTGCTATCATCTCCATCTCTATCTGTGCCGATTTGACTGAGTATCCCTTGCCTATCATGGAGCCGAAGGTGCGGTTGCGTGAGAAGTTCGAGTAGCCTGTCACGAGGAGGTCGCCGACATAAGCCGAGTCGATTATGGACGGTGGCTGCTGTGAGCCTTTCGATGCTGTGCCTGCCGCGTCGTCGTGCATGTCCTTTATTACGGTCAGGAAACGGTTCATCTCCTGCAGGGCGTTGGACATGAGCACAGCCTGGAAGTTGTCGCCATACTTCAGTCCGGAGCATATCCCGGCGGCTATGGCATACACGTTCTTCAGCACCGAGGCGTACTCTATGCCGAGGACATCTGATGATGTCTTTGTCTTTATGAACCCCGAGGCGAGGATATTGGCGAACGCCTGCGCCTTCTCTGTGTCGGCACACCCTACGGTGAGGTACGACAGACGCTCGAGAGCCACCTCCTCGGCATGGCTCGGGCCGCCGATACACGCGAGGTTGTCGTAGGGCACGTCATACACCTGGTGGAAGTATTCTGAGCATACGAGGTTCTCGTCAGGCACGATGCCCTTTATCGCTGTCACTATGAACTTGTCTGAGATGCGTGTCCTGAGTTTCTTCAGATGGTTCTTCAGGTAGGGCGATGGTGTCACGAAGACGAGCGTGTCATAGTGCTGGACGATGTCGTTGAGGTTTGACGAGAAGTATATCTCGTCGATATTGAAATGTACAGAGGTCAGATAGGCGGGGTTGTGCTGTAGGCGTCGGAAATCCTCTATGCGGTCGTCACGGCGCATGTACCATCCAATGTGGTGGGTATGTCCTATGACGATCTTGGCGATTGCTGTCGCCCAGCTTCCGCCTCCTATTATCGCTATTGTTCCACAGTTAAACATTAGTCTCCTGGTTTTGTGCCTCTCTGCCGTGCCGTACTGTGCCGTGGACATGGTGTCTCTGCCGTCAGGCCGGTGTCATGTATAGCGGGGAGAGGCTGGGATTGGGGCTTCCGGCTTTCTGGCCGGAGCCCTTTCCTGTGTTTTCTGTCCCGGGGGCAGAATTACAGGGCTATCTGTTAAAAGAATTCCGTGACTGTCCGCGGACATCCGTGTGAGAGACGCTTTGCCCGGGGGGACTTGTCTCTGGCCCCACTGACCTGTATCACGCGGATTATCACGGACTATCACGGAGGTTGTTATTTTATCGTGACAAAAGAATTCCGTGACTGTCCGCGGACATCCGTGTGAGAGACTGTTGGCAACAGGGTATAATGCCCTAATCCTGCAATCCGGGGACAAGAGTGTCACTCGCCGAGGCTGTCGATGTATTTCTGGAACTCCTCGACCTTCGGGTTCTCCAGTCCGAGCTTGTACTTCTTGTTCACGCCACAGACATCCATCTGGAGTTTCTGTGCCTTCACGTTCCTTATGTCCTGCACGAGATAGTATCCGGCCTTGTTGAACAGTGGCACCCACTCTTCGCTGACGCCTATCGCGGCCCATTCAGCCACGGACGATTTCGGCTGCTTCGGCTCTGGCTTCATCTGCGGGAAGAGCATTACCTCTCCTATGGCGAACTTGCCTGTCATGAGCATGACGAGGCGGTCGATGCCTATGCCTATGCCGAATGTCGGGGGCATACCATACTGCAGGGCGCGGAGGAAGTCATGGTCGATGATCATCGCCTCGTCGTCGCCCTTGTCGGCGAGACGCATCTGGTCGATGAAACGCTGCTCCTGGTCGATAGGATCGTTCAGCTCAGAGTATGCGTTGGCAAGCTCCTTGCCGTTCACCATGAGCTCGAAACGCTCTGTGAGGCCTGGCTTTGAGCGGTGCATCTTTGTCAGAGGCGACATCTCGACAGGGTAGTCGGTGATGAATGTCGGCTGTATGAACGAGCCCTCGCATGTCTCGCCGAATATCTCGTCTATGAGCTTGCCCTTGCCCATTGTCTCGTCCACCTCGATGTCGAGCCTCTTTGCCACCTCTCTTATCTCCTCCTCTGTCATGGGGTAGAGGTCATAGCCTGTCTTCTCCTTGATGGCGTCGAGGATAGGGAGGCGGCGGAATGGTGCCTTGAACGATATCACCTGCCCGTCAATCTCCACCTCCGGCTTGCCGTTGACAGCCGTGCAGATGGTCTCGAGCATCTGCTCTGTGAATGTCATGCCCCAGTTGAGGTCCTTGTATGAGACATAAAGCTCCATGCAGGTAAACTCAGGGTTGTGGGTCTTGTCCATGCCCTCGTTGCGGAAGTTCTTGCCCATCTCATAGACACCCTCGAAGCCTCCCACGATGAGGCGCTTCAGGTAGAGCTCTGTGGCGATGCGCATGTACATGTCCTGGTTGAGCGCGTTGAAGTGGGTTATGAACGGGCGTGCGCTGGCGCCGCCGGCGATATTCTGCAGTATCGGCGTGTCAACCTCTGTGTATCCGGCGTTGTCGAGTATGCCGCGCATGGTGCGTATAATCTTCGCGCGCTTCAGGAAAGTGTCCTTCACGCCGTTGTTGACGATGAGATCGACATAGCGCTGGCGGTAGCGCAGCTCAGGGTCGTCGAACGCGTCGAACACCTGGCCGTCCTTCTCCTTCACGATAGGCAGCGGCTTGAGCGATTTGGAGAGGAGTGTGAGCTCCTGTGCGTGTACGCTTATCTCGCCTGTCTTGGTGCGGAAGACATACCCCCTGACACCGATGAAGTCGCCGATGTCGAGGAGCTTCTTAAACACCTTGTTGTACATCTCCTTGTCCTCGCCCGGGCATATGGCGTCGCGCTGCACATAGACCTGTATGCGTCCCTTTGAGTCCTGCACCTCGGCGAATCCCGCCTTGCCCATGATGCGGCGGCCCATCATACGGCCTGCTATGCTCACGATGCGGCTGTTCTCTGGTGTGGCGGCCTCGCGTATGTCGTTGCCCTCCTCGTCCTTGCCGATGACGGGCAGGTCAACGAAGTTTTCTACTATCTCTGTGCTGAAGGCGTCAGTAGGGTATTCTGCTGCCGGATACGGCTCGATGCCCATGCGGCGCAGCTCTTCGAGCGACTGACGTCTGATAATCTCCTGTTCTGAAAGTTCGAGGATGTTCATTGGTTCTTTATTGTTTTTTATGTTTCTTCTTATGGTTGTGTGCCGTCCTCCCTCTGTGCGCCTTGCTTGTCTGTATGGGTTGTCATGCCGTTTTCATTCTGCAAGCGGTGGTTTGGGGATGGCTGTCATGTAGCCGTCAGCAGAGTGTGACAGCGCATGATATTCTGCAAATTTACTCATTTTTCATGGTATTGACAAAGATACAGCGTCTCTTTTTACATTTATTAAGGTGAGGCGGGCCTGCCGTTCCCTCCGTCCCTCTGTCCCGCTCCTGCTGTCTTGTCCTCTTGTCTTTGCTGTATTATCATCTCGTATAATGCTCCTGATGGCGTTATTTGTGAGAAATCATACTGTAAAGACTGAGTAATTACATTGTAAAGACTGAGTGATTGAATTATAATTACTCAGTCTTTACATACTCATTTCTGCTGTCCTGTGCTGTGAGCGATATCTGATTGTGTCATTATCGTCATCTTCTGGATGTACGGGAGTACAAATTTCCATTCGTTTCCGTTCTTTCCAAATTCTTTTATCCAAGCCGAAAGTGATAATGAGCGATGAAATATTTTTGCAATATCAGGAAAAAGTGTTACCTTTGCACGCTGCCGGCCGTTTGCCCAGACAGAGACAGGCTGCCGGCCGGATGACAAACAGCGACCATACCAAGCTATCCAATGAGAACGACCATACTACAGAGAATGATGGCCATGACAGCCATCGCCATCATGTCCGCCGTGCCCTCTGCGGCTGACGACGGGACAGGAACATCAGCCGACGACACTTCCGTCAGCGACGAGAGGCTGGAGGAAGGCATCGTGACACAGCATATCAACAGGGTCATAGAGCGGGGCATGGCATCACCGCCGAAGACCAACGGGACCACAGCCGGCGGCGGAGACCGCATGGAATATGGCAGGACAGTGACCGAATACGTCTCCGCGCCGAAGCTCGGAGGCTACTTCATAGGCAAATACGCCTACACCTCGGCCGACGGGAAGCACTCTGGCGACGGATTCTCACAGCGCCTCATACGCTTCTATGCCGATGGCACCATACTGCGCGATTTCGCCTACCGCATCCAGGTGCAGACAAACAACGACAAGTTCCACATGAAGGACTATTACCTCGAATGGCGCCGCTACAAGGCTGTGCGCATCAGGATGGGACAGTTCAAGAGGGCTTTCGGCATGGAGAATCCCATGAATCCGTGGGATATTGGCAATGGCGACTACTCACAGCTGACAAAGAAGCTCTGCGGCATGGGCGACTATACGGGTGGCGAGGCATCGTCGAACGGAGGCCGTGACCAGGGCTTTCAGGTTCAGGGCGATATCATCCCCGTGGGCAAGGACAGCCATCCGCTCGTCCACTACCAGCTCATGATAGCCAACGGACAGGGCATAAACTGTGGCGACGCTGACTCGAACAAGGACATCATGGGCACCGTGCAGCTGCAGCCTGTGGGCGGGATGGCTGTCGGGGTGTTCCTGTGGAAAGGCCGCTACACAGCGGCCGACGGTGTCACCGTGGGCCGCAACCGCTATATGCTCTCAGCGAGGTATGAGTGCGACGGATGGCTCGTGCGCTCAGAGTATGCCCACTCGACAGGCCATAAGGTCACTGACTGCAACGCCGACGGCACATGGAGCGGCCGCGGAAGGGCCGACGCATGGTATGCCATCATAGGAGTGCCGATGACACCATGGCTGAAGACATTCCTCAGATACGACACATACCGCGACGATGCCACATGGCAGACGGCCAGGACAATATACTCGCTCACACCGAACATACAGCTCCACCGCAACCTCATGCTACAGCCACAGCTGAACTATATACACGACCGCAACCTCGCGAAGCGCGACTGCTGTGAGCTGTGGATGCAGTTGTATGTACGTCTCTGATGAATCGGCAGCATGTCAGGCACATCAATCTATCCACTTTAACAAACAGAATGAATATGAACCAAGACACCATCGACCGCACACGCCATTGGAAGGTCATCGAGTCAGAATACGTCTATCGCCGTCCATGGCTCACAGCACGCCGCGAGCGTCTCCAGCTGCCCGACGGGCGCATAGTGCCCGAATACTATGTCCTTGACTATCCTGAATGGGTCAATGTCATCGCCATCACCACCGACGGCGATTTTGTCATGGAGCGACAGTACCGCCACGGGGCGGGAGTGACATGCTACGAGCTGCCATGCGGTGTGGCCGAGGAGGGCGAGACACCCCTGCAGGCCGCACAGCGCGAGCTCGCAGAGGAGACAGGATACACCGGGGGAGAATGGAGCGAGGTGATGACAATATCGGCCAACCCCGGCTCAATGAGCAATATGACCCACTGTTTCCTCGCCCGTGGGGTGGAGAAGACAACATCACAGCATCTCGACAACACAGAGGAGCTCACTGTCCATCTCCTCGACCGTGACACTGTGCGCCATCTCCTCGTGACCAACCAGATACTCCAGGCGCTCATGGCCGCCCCGCTGTGGCGCTGCTTCTCGCTCATGGAGAAGCAGTCAGCAGAATGACAGGCAGCGTGCTTCACGCCCCGTCATGCCACTATACGACACGCAAGAAGCCCCACCTCCCGCATCCAGGCCATGAGCCTTCGTGCTTGAGGTGGGGCTTCTTGCGTGTCCCCATGTCATGCCGACAGATGCTGTGCTTATGCTTGCAACGCATCAACTGTCACAACGTATAAGTGAATGAACGCTTGTAAGTGAATGTCCCAGTCCTGTCTTTTTGTACAAAAGACGGCATATCATGTGCGTAATCAAGTGCAGATGTCGTGGTTTCGTGTCCCGCTAAAGAGCATTCTTCAACAGTTGTGAACCTTAATGCCCTGATACGACAGGCTGATGATGCCTGTGGTTATCTTACTACGACCTTATGTCCTGCGATGATGTATATGCCAGGACGTGAGGGTTGTCCTGTTATGCGCTGGCCGGAGACGGTGAACCAAGCCTCTGATTGCGCTGTGGTAAATGTGGCAGAGGTGATGTCGGTCGATGTGGCAGGATATACCTTCACGTTATCGACAAACGCACGCTTCGCCGTCGTCTCTATTGTCAGCTGAGGGTTGGCCGCCACGCCATGGAATGTCATGGTGACAGTCTCGAACTTGTCATTTATCGTAGCCTTATACTCCACTGTCTGTGGCTCAGCACCAGTGAGAGTGACCTTGAGGCTGCCCTCGACAGTGGTCCATCCCTTCACATCAAGGCTGACACAGAGCGTGCCGCCCTCAGCAGGTATCGTGGCGCTTGTTATAGAGCCTGTGGCCTTGCTCGCGCCCAACCTTGCGGCTCCGCCAGCCTTATAGACCTTCGTGGCTGTCGGGAAGTGGTCACAGCCTTCCCACGGCTCGCCGCTTCCTGAGGTCACGGTGTTGTCGCCAGAGGCTATGTCGTCGAATGGCTCGTAGAAGATGCATCCCTCTGGCATGTCAGGTGGGGTCACCTCTCCTCCTGAGCCGCCCTCAGAGCCTCCTCCCTCTTCGCCACCGTTGCCCGGCTCTCCTCCCGAGCCGCCTTCGCCACCACCTGCCGACGGGTCGTAAGAGCCGTAGCGGTCATCGTCAGAAGCTGTCGTCAGCGCATAGTCAGGGTTGAACTCGACGTTTGTGCTGTCGCCCCAGACATACTCGGCGAGGGTGGGGAAATCGACATAGAGGTTACGGTTGCCCTGTATGGAGGCCACGGCGTTATTGCGGTCTATCTCCACCTGCGACACCTTGTCGGCACGGCTCCACTCCAGATAAAGCTTGTATGCCCATTCCTTCAGTGTCGGCCAGCTGCCGTTCTCAAGCGAGTTAAGCCCCTCGCCCGTGAATGTGAGGTTCTGGTAGGCTGTCGCCATGTACATATATCCGCGCGAGAAGTCGCCCTGCCATTCGGCTGACGGCTGCCACAGCTTCATGCTGTTTGAGCCTTTCCCCACCTTGATACATCCGTTGTCGTACGTCGCTGAGGTCACTATGCCCATGCCGTAGTTGCTCTTGGCAGAGTTTGCCTTCATGTCGCTCGGCATGAGATTATATAAATCCCTGTAGGCTTGGTTCTCCGCACCGCCCCACCATGACTTGGGGAAAGAGTGCTCGATATTCATTCCCGATGGCGCTGTGCCTTGGGTGTCAAACCTGACCCTGTCGTTAGAGTAGCGGTCGATGACATATCCCTCAGCGTCGCGGTCAGTGAGATAGAATCCCCACCATGTCCTCCGTTCTCCAGAAGTGTTCGAAGAGCCGTAATCCAGGACGTTGGCGTTGCATGTCAGACGGTATATGGCGTTCTTCAGCTCGGCGTTCTTCAGCCCTTTCAGCGATTGGGCGTAATCCACGAGAGCCTTGCGCTCAATGGCGCTGGCCGGGGCTGCTGTGAGCAGGGAGATGACGATAAGAAAGAAGATATTGTAGTGTTTCATGTGTCTGATGTTTATGGGGCGGTGTAGATTGCCTGTGAAAAAGAAATAGGGGGATAGCCAGCGTCTTGTCTCCTTGCTATCCCCCTGTATGTTGTTCTGTGTCGTTATGGCCTGGTGGCAAAGAGCGTTCCACTCTCTGCCCAGGGCTGATTACTTGTTGACAAACTTCTTTCCGCCCTTTATGACGATGCCTTTGTATGTGCCGCTTGTGCGCTGTCCGGCGATGTTATATGCCGGGGCGTTCTTCTCTGTGGCTGTCTCGATGGTGTTGATGCCTGTCGTGCCGTTGACAGAGTAGATAGAGCTGCCTGTTGTGAACTCCTTTGTGCCTTTATAGTCAACGAGCTTTCCATATACGACGACGATGTCGTTCAGCTTTATCTGGTCCTCGGCCGTGAACCTGTCCCCGTTAAGATAGTATCCTCTATAAACAAGGAGGGCGTTGTCCTTGCCTTCGTCAGACAGGGTGTATGTGGCGTTGCCATATTGTGTGCTTACCTCCTCGATATTTGTTATCTTTCCCTTGACATATACCTTCGATTCGAGACCCTCGCCAGCCTCTATCAGCTGCAGTGCCTTCTCTACGGTGTAGGCAGTCTCTGGGGTGTTGGCGATATCTACTGCTGATGCAGCCTTGACGGTGAGGACGTAGTAAGCGTAGCCTGCGTCAAACTTGTCTGTCTTGGCTGATGAGGCGGAGATCGTTGTCTCTCCGGCAGCGAGTATTGTCACTGTTCCGTCTGCTGCGACTGTCGCTACTGACTTGTCTGAGCTGTCGTATGTCACGGCGAGGTTGTTAGGGTTGTTCAGTGTGGGGTATTCTACCTCCTGGCCTATTGTTGCAGAGCATGTCACTCTGTTGAAAGAAAGCTGTGCGGGCTCGAGAATGACAGCCCCCGCCTCGTTATACTGTACCTTTGATATCTGTATGATACCGTTCGCCCCTGCTATCTGCATGTCAAACACAAGCTTGTAATACTTGTTTGATGCTGGTGTCGTGACGTTGAAGATCAGGTTGCCGGCAGCGAGAGACGCGATGTCCGCATTCACTGTCTCCACAACGTTGTTGAAGTCTTTGTCAGAAGCCACAAGGAGCTTTATGCTGTTTATCTTGTTGGTATTAGATACCTTGTCGATGGTGACACAAACGTTGTCGATAGCCTTGTCTATGGCAAAGTCTGTCGAGATAGATGCTACAGACTCATTTGACTTCCTTCCACATCTGATATATGTCCAGTTATCCCATTTGTTGTTGTTGAAGTTAGCGATGGTCCATGTGTCACTTCCTATCTGCGCTGTCCAAGTTTCGGTGTATGCCCCTAACTTGTTGTTTTCCTTATTATCATCAGGGAATGACAGTGTCTTGTATGCGTCTGCATACGCTGTTCCGCAGACGAGCATCATGATGCCCATGAGTGTGATGTGTAGAATTTTTCTCATAATCAAAGATGTATTTAAGTTATTAATGTGTATTCGGTTGAAAAGCCTATCTTCTGCAAAGGTAGTGCAAACCGAGAGCAGTACAACAAGCTTGCTTGGTTGTAATGCCGAGGTGAAGCCTATCTTCTGCAAAGGTAAGAAAAATATTATAATCAATGGCAAAAATGGATGTGAAAAAATCGTTAATCTCAGATTATTGGCAAAATTATGGGTTACCAGTAAAAACCCTGTGTCAGTTACGTATCACAAAAACCATGATAAACCCCTTGAAGATGATGGGGGGCAGAGCCCCTGGTGTAGGGTCTTTCGGCTTGGTCTTATAAGAGCAAGCTCTTAACGCCCCAAGCCGAAAAGCCCCGCCACCACCTTCTTGCAGAAGGCCACCATTCTCTTCAAGGCGATAAACAAATAATAAACCTTTTGTTAGGTTTGGCTTCTGCTCTCGCTGCTCCATCGGTTGATATCGGTTTTTGTCTTTCCTGTTGAC
>JBJEAW010000091.1:0-3213 GCA_051869435.1 Prevotella sp.
GAAGAATAACACCAGCGCATAAAGAAATCATCACACGGATGGACACGGACATCACGGAAAGCTCTTCTGACCTACGGCATTAAAATAGCGGGAACATAATCTCCGTGGACATCCGCGACAGTCCGTGTAAAGAAAAAGCAACGCCCACATTATAAATCGATTTGCAAAAATGGCAATTAAAGCTGTAAAGCCATATATACATCCTGAAAGCATAAACTTCAAGCTGTCTCCATACATGGCGTGGGAAAGGCTCGGTGGCCAGACAGCAAGAAGCATGTTCCCCCCACACCTACTTCACGGTCTGGCCTACAGATGCGAGATGCCCACCCTGTACAGAAAGGCCGGCGAGGCACGCCTGATGTTTATAGAGCCTGTCTCCATAACGTTCGACACTTTCCCGTATTATGCTACACATGAGATAATCCCATTCATATGGGACTGTTGGCCACGCTACTATGACAAGATGGAGCGCTGGATGAGGAGGCATAATACCCACACAGCGATATTCACATCGAGAGAAGAGATGGAGGCGATGCAGAAAAGACTTCCTGAGGTGAGGATGTTCCATTGTCCAGAGGCCGTTGACTCGTCGTTATATATTAAAGGAAAGGAATTAAATGAGAGGCCGATAGACCTATTGGAGTTCGGTCGCTCTAACGAGAAAGTTCTCGGCACTAACAGCATAGATGGCATCAGACATGTCTGCACACGCCAAAACGGACGGTTCATATACACCAATGATGAGCTGTTCCATGCCATGGCTGACGCAAAGGCAACGATATGCCTGCCATGCTCCATCACCCATCCCGACACCGCAGAAGGTGTGGAGACAATGACCCAGCGCTACTGGGAGGCTATGCTCTCACGCATGGTAATAATAGGCCACTGCCCGAAAGAGCTGGAAGACATACTCGGATATAACCCTGTCATAGAGATAGACACGGCCCATCCAGCCGAACAGATAAGGAGCATTATCAAGAACATCACAAGTTATCAGGAGTTGGTTGACAAGAACCATGAGACAGCGCTAAGACTTGGTGACTGGACCGTTCGCATTCGACAACTCATGACAGCGTTAGAAGCAATATAGGCATATTGAATGTCTATAATTGTGCACATCAGCCAGCAAGACGCTGGCACATCCCAGACCACACAATGACATTCAGATGGAAAGACAAAGCGAAGCTGCACTCGGGTGAGGGAATTTATTTCCTCACCTTTGTCATAAAAAACAGGAAGAGGATATTCGGGCATCTGAGGAGGCTGTCCCACCCGACACCTGAGGGGCATACCGCCGTGGTGGAAGCCAGCGATTTGGGCAACGCCATATACCGTGAGTTCAACCGCATACAGACCATCCACCCCTCGATACAGATACTGGCCAAGCAGATAATGCCTGACCATTTCCATGCCGTGGTATGGTGTCGTGAAGGGTTCGAGGGGAGCATAAAAGTCGTGGCGCGTAGTTTCGCACAAGCCTGCAGCCGCATAGCCCGAGAATATGCGAGGAGACAGCGGGGAGGGGACGTGCGATTGAATCGCACTGATAAAAACGGCACACTTGCAGCAGAAGGCTCGACACAGGCGCCAACATCTAACTTTCAAACAAGACCAACCGCCCTGGCTGAACAGCCAACCATACCCTCGTCTGCGGGAACATCCAGCCGTGGTGTGCCGTCTATATCTGCCCTATTCAATAGGGCAGCCCCCACCCCTACACCAGCATTCAAGAGGATGCCCACGCTCCCCATTGAGGAGTTAGACTGCGGCAACGGCGCAAGGGTGCTGTTCGAGAAGCCATTCATCCGCACCTTGTCCCACAAGGGACAGCTGAAGAGCATCATCAACTATACCCACAACAACCCTGACAACGCTATGATGAGAGAGGAGAACCCGAACCTCTACGTCATAAGGCGTGGCATCGTGATAAACGGACTGACATTTGACACAATGGGGAAAGAGCGTCTTCTGGATTTCCCTCTCAGACAGATGGTGGCAATAAGCCGGAATGCGACAGAGACGGAGATACAACATATAGCAGAATGTACGCTAAGAGAGGCAGAGCGAGGCGCCGTCACATACACCGTCGCAATAAGTGACGGCGAGAAGCATGTGGCAAGAGTAATCCGTGAACATGGGTTGCAACTAATCATTATCATGCCCGAGGGGTTCCCGCCTGAAGGCACAGCTGCGGCACGATATTTCCACCCACATGGGGTTTACCACAAGGCATGTGGGGAAGGCCGTCTGCTAATTCTTTCGCCCTCAGAACGCAACTACAGCATAGCGAGCGTAGTGGAGAAGACAGAAGCGGAACTCAAATCAAGATGCATGGCCAAAGGCCTCACGTACACCCCTATCCCCCACAATACGAGACGCTGGCGCTTCATGGCTTGTAACGTCATGCTCAAGATGATAACACGTAAGGGAGAGACAGAAGAGTGACATTCTATCAGGAATGCATATAACATATTCAACTTTCGCAGGTAATCAATAAGCTTGACTATCAGGAGATTAATAAGTGGAAACTATAAAGATTATGTCATGACCAGCCTGTAAGGCTGTACTAAGCGAAGCGGTCTTAACCGGGGACGATGTCCCCGGTATGTCGATGCTAAATGGCTGCCTGGAAGGCAGTACCTCGCCCTCAATGAAGATACAGCAAGGTACTGTCATTACCTCCCTTCGGTCAGTGGGTCCAAGGACAAATCTCCAGACAGTTGTCCTGTTCCATGTAACCCAGGACACTGTCCTGGGTTACAATCGCTTCGCTTAGTACAGCCTTTCAGGCTGATCATTGCATATGCGTATATATACTTGAAAGTTGAATAACATATATCATCATAGCAGGAACAAAAGCCCCCACTGATTGTTTTTAAAGCGATTTTATTTGCATATTACAATATAAAAGCGTAATTTTGTAGCTGGAAATGGGGCACTCGGGAAATCCTGTGTCAACTGGAAAGACAAAAACCGAAATCAACCCCTTGTGCTTGATGCAAAAATGTCTCTTGCGAGCCATCGATGATGTAGCTGTCTGAAAATCCTTGAGCGAGCTCAGATATTTTCATCCATCTACATCATCACCCTATCGGGTTTCGCATCAATCACAAGGCAATAAACATGAAAGGCTGTGCAAACGAGAGCAGAGGCACTTATGTTTATCGCCTTGAAGAGGATGGCAGCCTTCTGAAAGAAGGTGGTGTCATGCTT
>JBJEAW010000092.1:0-53329 GCA_051869435.1 Prevotella sp.
GTCTCATGATAAAATAATAACCTCCGTGACAGTCCGCGGACATCCGTGTGAAATGAATAGTTCGATAATTACTCCCGCTGGTCAGTGGGTCCAAGGACAAGTCTCGTGATAAAAGAAACCTCCGCGGACATCCGTGTGAAAGGCGAAAACGTCGGGGCGGGTAAAAAAGTAAAAAAAAAAAAAGAATGTTGATTCAGGGTGATCCCGTAAGAAGAAAAAAAACTGCGAATGAGCCTCTGCCTGTGTCGCCATCTACACCGCTCCGCCCTCTCCGAAGGCGATTCTTTGCAGCCTCTCCCTGAGTTGTGGCGCCTGTGAGCGCCTTATGGCGAGGGTTATGGTGCATGTACAGCCATAATCCTGCGCGACGACACGCGCCCCCATCTCCTTGACGACACGCATCACGCTGTTCATGGCAGGGTAGGCGAAGGTATGGACCACGCGCTCCTCGACCACGCGCTCCTCGATGGCGCTCTCCGCCAGCGCGGCGGCGGCGGCCTCACGATAGGCGACAATGAGGCCTGATGTGCCAAGGTTAACCCCGCCGTAGTATCTGACGACGACAACAAGGGTGTCTGTCAGCCCATGACGCACTATCTGCCCGTGGATGGGCTTGCCGGCTGTCGATGACGGCTCGCCGTCGTCGTTCATGCGCCACCGCACACCGTCGCCCACGCCCTCCACACCGATGATATAGGCGTAGCAGACATGGCGGGCATCGTAGTAGCGGCGGCGGTAGGCCGTGAGGAGCTCACGCACCTCTGCCTCGCTCTCCACATGATGGGCGAAAGAGAGGAAACGGCTGCGGCGGGATGTGTAGAGGCCTTCTGACGGGGTGGTCACGGTGAGGTATGTATCTTCCATCTGTATGGTGGCGTTGTCATGCCCTGCCTGGAGCCTCCCGTCTCTCTCTCCCCCGTCTGCCTCTCTCCCCCCGCCATATCGCTATGGCCGGTGGCTATGCTGATGGCGGATGGGGAGGGAAGAGGAGGGAGAGACCTCAGGCTGGGGGGGGGGAGGGGCTTCAGGCAGGGCTTATGTGCGAGGGAGGGGTTGGGTCATGACTTTATGCGGGGGTGCATAAGCCCTATGAGAGCTTGTGTATGACAAGGCCTGAGCGCAGTTTCGGCTCGAACCATGTCGCCTTCGGTGGCATGATGTTCCCTGTGTCGGCTATGTCCATTATCTGGCGCATGGAGACAGGGTAGAGGGCGAGGGCGGCGCGCATCTCGCCCGTATCGACACGGCGCTTCAGCTCGCCGAGACCGCGCAGGCCGCCGACAAAGTCGATGCGCTGGCTCGAGCGCAAATCGCCAAGCTGGAGGATGTCCTGCAGGATGAGACGTGACGATATATCGACATCGAGGACACCGATGGGGTCGGAGGGGTCGAAGGTGCCGGGCTTCGCGTCGAGGGCGTACCAATGGCCGTCGAGATAGAGCGAGAACTGGTGGGGACGCTCGGGGCGGTACTCCTCCACGCCCATGTCGCGGACAGAGAAGTTGTCGGCAAGGCGTGTGAGGAACTCCTCTGCCGACAGCCCGTTGAGGTCTCTGACGACGCGGTTATAGTCGAGCACTGTCAGCTGGGAGGCCTGGAAGGCGACGGCCATGAAGTAGTTGTACTCCTCACGCCCGGTATGGTTGGGGTTGGCGGCGGCCTTCTCGGCGCCGACAAGGGCTGCGGCGGCCGAGCGGTGGTGGCCGTCGGCGATGTAAAGGGCTGGCATCTTGCCGAACTCTTCCGTGATGGCGGCTATGTCGGCATCGTCGGACACTACCCACAGCTTATGGCCGAAACCGTCGATGGGGGCTGTGAAGTCATACTCGGGCTCGGTGGCGGCGTAGCGCATTATGAGGCTGTCGAGACGCTCGTTGTCAGGATAGGCGAAGAAGACGGGCTCGATGTTGGCGTCATTGACGCGGACATGGCGCATACGGTCTTCCTCCTTGTCACGGCGTGTCAGCTCGTGGCGTTTGATGACACCGTCACGATAGTCTGACTGGTGGGCGCAGAGGACAATGCCATACTGCGTCTTCTCCTTGCCGCCGTTGGCTGGCAGGCACGATGTCTGGGCGTAGATATAATAACACTCCTTGTCGTCGGGCAGAAGCCATCCGTTACGCTGGAAAAGCTCAAACTGGCGGCGCGCCTCAATATAGACGCGCGGGTCGTACTCTGATGTCCCCTCAGGGAAGTTGATCTCCGGCTTGATGATATGGAGCAGGGACATAGGGTTGCCGGCCGACTCGATGCGGGCCTCGGCCGAGTCGAGGACATCATAAGGACGTGACTCTACCTGTTGGACATACTCTTTGGGAGGACGGAGTCCTGCGAAAGGCTTGATGTTTGCCATAGTGTTTTTTGTGGTGTTTTTTTAGGGTTAATAAATATAGGAATTGTCTTTAGGGGGTGTTCTATAAATCGGTTTTTTTATCTTCGTTAGATGTTGGCTGCGGCCCGGCAGTATTGTCAGGCCTTGCAGGCTGGGCGCCTCAGTCCGTTCAAGGCCAAAAAGCCAATTTGTTGCGTCACTCGCTGTTCTCGTCTTACTTTATCTCCGCGAGAATCTGCTCTGCGTGTATCTTCGTCTTTATCTCTTTGGGGAGGAAGGTGCGTGTGATGTTCCCGTCCTCGTCGATGAGGAATGTCGTGCGGAGTGTGCCTACGGTGCGTCTGCCACATGCCACTTTCTCTCCCCATGCCCCCATCTGCTTGAGGAGTGTCGTCTCCGTGTCGGCTATAAGGGGGAACGGGAGGTCGTGCTTCCCGATAAACCGCTGGTGGGATGCGGCGCTGTCCTTGGAGACGCCTATCACGTCATAGCCTGACGACTGTAGCTCGGCATAATGGTCGCGCAGGGAACATGCCTCGGCTGTGCATCCGCTCGTGTTGTCTTTAGGGTATGTGTATAGTATGACGCGGCGCCCCTTGAGGCTCTCGCGTGTGATGAGGTTTCCGTCCTGGTCATAGCCGAGGATGTCGGGGAGGGAGGTGATGACCTCTGGAGAGTGTGATGATGTTGTCATGGATAGGGACAGGGGTGGGGGAAAGGTGATTTGTGTGTATAGGATATGCAGAGATTCCCTGAAGGTGGGGCCCGCCTCAAGAGCACGGCTTCCCGCCGTTGCCGTCCGCGCGCCGCAGGTATATGCTGTGGTCTATGCACGAGGGCAGCTCGTCAGCATAGTGTGTGACCATGATGAGTGTCTTATGCCTCCGCTGGCAGAATGTCTCTATGATGTCTTTCACGAGGCGGCGGTTCGTGAGGTCGAGGCCGTGGAGCGGCTCGTCGAGGATGAGGAGGTCGGGGTCTTTCACAAAGGCCCTGGCGAGGAGGACAAGACGCTGCTCGCCGCTCGACAGCTTCAGGAAAGTGCGGTCGGCAAACGTGGCGACACCGAACATGTCCATCCAGAAGAGGCATGTCTGCCGCTGCTCCTGGCGCGGCTTGACATAAAGCCCGTTGACATCAGAGAGCCCTGACGCGACAATGTCTATGGCGGGGAGGTCGCGGAGAAAGGCGCGGTGCATCTCGGGAGAGATATACCCGATGTGGCGCTTTATGTCCCATATGCTCTCGCCGCGGCCGCGGCGATGGCCGAAGAGCGTGATGTCATTGGCGTACGCCTGGGGATTGTCGGCACAGACAAGGCTGAGGAGTGTCGATTTGCCCGCTCCGTTACCGCCAGAGAGAGCCCAGCGCTCGCCACGGCACACGGTAAGGGAGAGGCTGTCGAGAATGGTGCGGCTGCCATATCTGATGCTGACATCATGGAACTCGATGATGCGCTCCGACTCTACGTCATGACACGGGAGGGAGAGCAACGTCTCGCGCCGCGAGGGGCTCAGGACATGGAGGGGACGGGGAGGCGCTGACTCACGGTATGCCGCGAGGGGCGTCTTCTCGCCGACAACCATATCCCTCACCTCAACAACATGGGTTATGAAGTCGGGGATGTCGTCGCTCTTCGACTGGACAAGGATGATGTTTACCGATGTCTCCTCTGTGAGACGTCTCAGGAAATCATGCAGCTGACCGCGTGCCGTGGCGTCGAGCCCTATGAAGGGGTTGTCCATGATGAGGACACGGGGGTTGGTCATGAGCGTCTTCGTAAGCTGGAACTTGCGCAGCTCGCCGCTCGAGAGCATGATGACATGTTTCTGGAGAAGCTGGTCTATACCGAATGACGTGTACAGCATCTCGCGGACATGACGCAGCGTCTTGTGCATTTCTGCCCTCTCCGCCGCTTCTGCCGCAAGGCGTGAGGCCCTTTCCCCGGCACTCTCGTCCCTGACAACGTAACGGTCATAGACCGTCTGGCGGCCCAGGCTCTCCTCTGCCACACGGAACGCCTCGTCGAGCAGGCTGGCGACTGTCGGGGTGTCCTCGATGTCGTGCTGGTTCCACCGCTGCTGGTAGTAGTAGGTGGCGTCAGAGGTGCCGTACGAGTCACGGAATGTCATGTGTTTGATATTGTCGCTGACAAGGCGGGCCTTGGAGGGCGAGAAGTCGTAGCGGGCAGGATGGAGGGGCAAGAGGGCGTGTGCTCCTGTCAGTATATCCACAAGCATCGATTTCCCGCCGCCGTTGGGACCGACAATGGCGATGTGCTCGTCAGAACAAAGGCTGAAGTTTACAGGCCGGGTCATACGCCATGATGGCATACGGCAGACTCCATCTGTGATGTCAATTATCTTCTGCATGTGACAAGGTCAATATTCAGGGGGGGATTGTTACTATAACTCCGCTCTGTGGGCAGACTCTCCTCCCAACGTGCCATTCCGGGGGCAAGATGTAGCGCGGCGGGGGAGGTTTTTTTCAGGCTCCAGACGCACGTGGCGCGCGCGGGGAGTGTGGCCATAAGGCTGGAGCTGGAGGGTGAGGACAGCGTGATGCCATGCGCGGACAGGCGGTGTATGGGGGTGAGGCGGGGGTGATGTGCCGCCTTGGTGTGGGGCTGTCAGTCAGACACACGTGACTTGTTCTTCATGACGAAGTCTTTCCATGACCCGTAGTGTGGCGCGGCCGACTGTGGCGCCCCCATCTGTATGAAATGACAGTAGGCCGCGGCAAGCGCGTCTGTGGCATCCATGAAGACAGGCATGTCGTCAGCGGGAATCTTCAACATACGCTGTAACATACCCGCCACCTGCTCTTTCGAGGCGCTGCCATTGCCTGTCAGGGCCATCTTTATTTTCATGGGGGCATACTCGTGGACAGGGACATCGCGCTGTATGGAAGCCGCTATGGCAACGCCCTGGGCACGCCCGAGCTTGAGCATCGACTGGACATTCTTGCCGAAGAATGGCGACTCGATGGCAAGCTCATCAGGCAGATACTCCTCTATGATGCCTGTCACACGCTTGAAGATATGGCCCAGGCGAAGATAGGGGTCGGACATCCTGCGCATGTCTATGCCCCCCATAGCAAGCATCTCGGCCCTGTTGCCTGTGACACGCAACACTCCATACCCCATCACGTTCGTGCCAGGGTCTATGCCTAAGATCACACGCTCTGTCATCGGTCCATATAGGGGTTATGGGCGAGCTCGTGGCCGATGGTCGTCAACGGGCCGTGGCCGGCATATACCGTCGTGTCGTCGGGCAACTGGCACAGTTGGCGCAGAGAGTTGATGATCATGAACATCGAGCCGCCCGGCAGGTCTGTCCTGCCTATCGAGAGGCGGAACAGTGTGTCGCCGGAGAACAGGGCCTTCTCGTCGGCACAGTAGTATGACACACCTCCCATGGTGTGGCCGGGGGTGGCTATGCATCTCAGGCTGTGGCTGCCAAAACGTATCTCGTCGCCATCATTAACAAACGTGCCTGTATGAGGCACAAAATCTACATGCAGGCCAAACATCGACTCGCCCTGAATGCTTATATCACGCAGGAGACGCTCGTCGCCACGGTGGACGCTCACCTTCAGCCCATAACGCTCATATATGTATCCTATGCCAAGGTTATGGTCGAGGTGGCCATGGGTGGAGAGCAGGGCCACAGGACGAAGCCCCGTCGTGTCGATATACTCTGATATCTCAGAACGCTCTGAGGGGCTGTATGCGCCACAGTCTATGATGACACAGTCGCGCGTCTCGTCGCTGATGATATACGTGTTCTCCTGTAGTGGATTGACCTGAAACGTCTTTATGTTCAGCATATCTTGTCTGTATATATGATAGTGGTTATTGTTGTTTGGTGGTGGGGGGGGGGGATGTTAATCACTTCCCCCCTTGTCGGTGGGAGACTTGCCATTCGGCCCCCGCTGGCCGTAGGGAGGTAATTAACAGCCCCTACCACCTTTACCTGTGTCCGGTTCTTCTTCTTCTCTTCCTCCTCACTCTTTCCTTATCATCTCAACATTGTCGGCAAGTATCCAGCCCTCTGTGCCGTCATCGACAATGACCTCATACCATCCCTTTATAGAGCTGTCGGTAATGGTGAGGTGGGTGCCCTCGTGTATTATCGTGGCGTCGGCAGAGCGCGGCTCGGGCGATTTCTTCACCTGGCAAGCCGATTTGACAACTATCGCCCCCATCGAGTGGTGAAGCCTGTCATATTGGCTGTAACCACATATATTGGCGACAATAAACACCACGAGGCAGACGACAGCGCCGATAAACCCGATCTGCCTGAGAATGACTCTCGTGGAGAAGATATATGTCAGCGTGAGCATGACAAGCGAGACAAGCGTGAGGATGGATATCCATGCCCAGGTGTCTGTGTTGAAGAAATTGCAGAATGCCGTCCATCCTGCCCCGATGATGGTCTTCTTCCCTGGCTGCATCTTGTCTATCGTCTTCGTCCGCGCCACATTGAGATTATGCTGGATGTCCGCGTCAGCCGGGAGAATCAGCGACGCACGCTCATAGGCCAGTATGGCCTGCGGGATGTTGTCAACGCGGTAGTATGCGTTGCCAAGATTATAATACAGCTCGGCCGACGGCGTCTTTGTCAGCAGATGGGTGTATGTCTTTATTGCCAACTGGTAATTGCCTCTCGCGAAGGCGTCATCAGCATACTCCTTTGTCATGGTGGCACCTGACACACCGGTGCTCACCCCTGAGAGGACGACAAGCGTGAGCATGAACGCCGGCATGGACTTGTGGAGGGCGCTCTTGCGCTTGCTCTTCAGGAAATTGTCAATGTCTGTAATACCTTTCATCGCCTTGTCATAAACGTTTGCCATCTTTCCGCGCGCCTCACCCGGAGCGTAGCGGGCATACTCACACTCGTCAATAGCGTCAACGAAAACCCTGACAACGCCCTCATCGACGTTATGCTCTGTCAGGCATGCCGTGATATTCTCACGCGACAGCTCTGCCACAGGGATATTCATCTTATCGCCTATGTAACCCCATAAAGCACGCAGCACCTCGTCGTAGAATTCGTCCTGCTTATGCTGGCGCATGAGCTTCGCGGCACGTTTGAGCCGCTTTGACGCTACCTTGTTGGCGCGTTTCCCACGCATACCGACAATGTCAGCGTTCTCTATCGCACGCTTGCGGAAAATCCATACAAGCATCAGGAAAGCCAGGAAGATGACGCTGATGAGAGCCTTGTAGGCGGAGGTGCCGAAGAGGATGTCCGAGGCGGCTGTCGAGGCTGAGTCGGTCTTCAGATTGTGGATGTCCTGGTCGGCCTCCGAGAAGTCGGCCACTGAGCCCTTCTCGCCAGGCTTGCCTTGTGTGACATTGATTGTCAAAGGAGATGTGCGCACTGTCTTATACGCATTCAACGACGTGTCGTAATATGTGAACTCGATGGCCGGTATGGTATATTCACCCTGGTTGCGGGGGACAAAGAGATAATCGTAGATCATATTCCCCTCAAGTCCGTTAGAGGTCAGGCGCGTCTTGTCTGTCGTCTTGGGGTCATACTTGTCGAAATCTTTCGGAAACTGCACCTCCGGCTGCTTTATCAGCTTCAGGTTGCCGGTGCCGCTGACGACGACGCGCAGGGTGACAGGGTCGTTGGCGGCCACCGACTTCTTCGTAAGTGAGGAGGATATCGTGAAGTGGCCGACACCACCTGAAAAGCCGGAGGGACGCTCGGGGAGAGGGTCAACCTGTATCTCTACTGCCGGAGCCTCAATGTTCTTCTTCACCTCCACATAGCCTGAGCCACCATTGAAAAATGCCTCGAAAGGGTCAACATTGCGGTTCTCCTGCACTACAATGCCTTTGTATGTGATGGACGGTATGCGGAGGAGGCCAGTCATCTGCGGGTACATGACATACTGGCTCCATGTCACACAACGGTATGTGCGGCCATTAAGATTCTCAAGATGATATGACTTCTGGTTAGGCTGGGGCACCTCCTGGGTGTGGAAACCCTTTAGGTCGGGCATCTTTCCCTCAAGCTGTGTCAGCTCCACCTGGGTATATACCTTGTATGTCAGCAGCACAGGCTCCTGCTCGTGGACACGGCGCTTGTTAGCCGTGACACGGATGAAGAGGTCATTGCCTGATATAGGAGCTCCAGCCTGGCGTATGTGGCCCGGCTGGTGGTGCTGCTGGCCGTTCACTCCCTGGCCAGACTGCTGGGCGCTGCCGCTGACCTTTATCTTTATTGAGGGGGACGTGACATCGCGGCCGGAGACACGGGCATGAGCCCCAGGGATGACATATGTGCCCGCACGCTCGGCAGAGAGTATATATGTGTATGTTATTGACGAGCTGCTTGACGTATGGCCGTTTACCATCTGGAAACTTGACTGCGAGCTTGTGCTCGGCCCCATCAGCACCTCCAGCCCGTCGGGGATGGTGCCCGCACGGAAACCCTGGATATCTTGTGTCTGTACCGTATATCGTAACCGGAACTGCTCTCCAACATTGACATGCTGGGGAGCTGATACCTGTATCGTCTGCGCCATTGCGGTTATGGCGCTGAGTACAATATATGCTATAATAAGTGATATATGTCGATTCATAGGCAAAACCCGTTTTGCTTGTGTCTTCTTCTGTCTTGTCAGTGACATGGGGGCGGGGGCATGTGATATGTGTCTCACTGTTGTGCCGCAGCTTCTGCACACGAGGATGTGGCGGGAGTGGGGGCGTCTTGACGCGTCCCCTTACCAGTTCTTCAGGTGGTTTGAGTTGCGTGGCTGGTTCTGCGCCTTCTTCAGCTTCTGCTGTGTGGCCTTCTCCTGCTGCATCGCGGCATTAAGAAGCTGCTCGGCGTTCGCCTTGCTCATCTTGTCATTCTGCTGCTGGTTCTTGTTATTCTCGTTCTTGTTATTATTCTCGTTCTTATTCTTGTCCTTGTTTTTGTCCTTATTCTTGTCCTGTTTTTGCTGCTGCTGTTGCTGTTTCGGCTGGTTCTTCATCTGTTTCATGCACAGGGCGAGGTTGTAGCGTGTCTCATTGTCTTTGGGGTTGTTGCGCAGAGACTCCTTATATGCCTCGGCTGCCTCGCCGTACATCTTCTTCTGCTGGCATATCACCCCGATGTTGTGGTATGCCTGTGCGCGGCGAGTGCGGTCGGGCTGCAGTCTCGCGCCGGTTTCAAATGCTCTCACTGCTGCCGAGTCTTTCTGCTGAGCCATCAGCGCACATCCCAGATTATAATGAGCCTCAGGATTCTGTCCGTTGGCCGCAATAGATTTACGGTAAGCCGCCTCTGCCCTCTCATAGTCTTCCGCCCTGAACAGACGGTTGCCCTCTCTTATGAGTTGCCTGTCGTTCTGTGCGCTTGCTGTAGCGGCAGATGATATAGCCAATGTTATGATAAGATATAATGTTTTGATCATTTTGCTTCTTTTGACTTAAAAAGACTCATCTTCTGTTGCCACCGTGGCTTGCACTCGCTCACGACCACTTCAATCATAAGGAGGATCATGACGATGAAGCCAAAGACCTGGAACTGCTCGTCATACTCGCTATAGACAACGCTCGACACATCATTCTTCTGCATCTTCGCCAGTTCATTGTTCAGCCTCTCCTGGGCCTCGTTCGTGTTATCTACATGGATGTATGTACCGCTGCCTGCGGCGGCTATGTCCTGGCACATCTTCTCGTTAAGAGCCGACATTACCGTCTCTCCATGATTGTCCTTCATGAATCCTCCATTCCCGTCGGGGATTGGAGAGCCTTGGCTGCTTCCCACACCAAGTATGAAGACCCTCATGCCTGCCTTCTTGGCAGCCTTGGCTGCTTCCTGGGCTCCGCCCTCATGGTCCTCTCCGTCAGTAATGATGATGATGGCGCGGCCGATGTTCTTCTGCTGGGTGAAATTGTTCCGGGCTAATGTGATGGCTCTTGCTATGTCTGTACCCTGCTCTTCAATGAGCGATGGCACGGCGTTCTGCAGAAACATCTTGGCCGATACATAGTCGGCTGTTATCGGCAGCTGTGTGAAAGCTCTGCCCGCGAAGACTATGAGCCCGATCTTGTCGTTTGTGAAGTTGTCAACCATATTCTCCACAAGCATCTTTGACTTGTCAAGTCTTGAGGGCGTCACATCTTCTGCCATCATGGAGTTTGATATGTCAAGACATATAATGGCTTCTATGCCGTGACGCTTCTCGTTGCTGACTTTCGTGCCCATTTGGGGGCGTGCCAGCATGAATATGATTAATGTCATAGCGGCCATGAGTATGCTGAACTTTATCATAGGCCGGTGGCGCGAGACATCGGGCATCTGTTGGAGAGTCAGTTCTTTCTCACCCCAAAGTCTGAGCGATTTCCTGCGACGCCATAACATCCAGAATCTCAATAAATAGAGTAGGGGGATGATGGCGAGGAGATATAAGTATATCGGGTCTTCAAATCTCATTTTTTATGTTATTTTTCTTCTTACTGACTTTTTCGGTAGGGAATGAATATACAGCCCAGCGTACAAGCCATATTTATATCTGCCCCCTCCTTTACGGTATCCTCCTGAAGTATGTCATTCTGAGGAGTATCTCAGCCAGCAGTGTTATAAGAGCGAGGATGGCATAAGGCTGGAACGCCTCATATCGCTTTGAGAATTTCTTGACATTGAGTTTTGACCTCTCAAGCTGGTCTATGTCGTTATATATCCTCTTCAGCTCATTGTTGTTTGTCGCACGGTAATAGTGCCCGTCTGTTTTCTGGGCTATCTCCGCCAGTGTCTTCCCGTCTATCTCAACAGGGATGTTGACATATTGCACTCCTCCACCTACGGGTATAGGATATGGGGCGACATTGTTTGTCCCGACACCTATTGTGTATATCCTTATGCCAAGGCTTTTGGCTATCTCCGCCGATGTCAGCGGGGATATCTCCCCCGCATTGTTTGAGCCGTCAGTAAGGAGAATGACGACCTTTGATTTCGCCTTCGAGTCCTTAAGCCTTGTCACAGCGTTGGCAAGCCCCATTCCGATTGCTGTGCCGTCTTCTATGAGTCCGCGTTTCACCAGGTCCGTCCTCGTGTTCTGCAACAGGTTGAGGAGTGATGCGTGGTCAGTCGTCATAGGGCATTGTGTGAATGCCTCACCGGCGAATATTGTAAGTCCGATGTTGTCATTGGGACGGTCCGATATGAATGCTGACGCGACATTCTTCGCCGCTTCCATGCGGTTAGGCTTGAGGTCTTCAGCGAGCATTGATGTCGAGATGTCCATGGCAAGCATGATGTCGATGCCCTCCACCGTACGCTCGTCCCATGCGTTACGTGTCTGTGGGCGGCAGAGGACTATTGTCAGGAGTATCAGCGTCATGCACCTTAATGCCATGGGCATCCACATGAGCCGCTGCCGGAGTGTCTTGGGCATATCCTTCAGCATCCATGTGTCGCTGAGCGTCATAGACGGTTCCGACTTCTTCCTGAACTGGAAATACCATATCAGATATGGTATAAGCAGGAACAGCAGCAGGAGGTATTCTTTGTTTGCGAATTCCATGTTTCTCTTTGTATCTTGTGGTCTGCCAAGATATCTTGACGGTTATTCAATTAGTGTGGATATGCTGTAGAGCGACAGGCCGAGAAGCAGAGTCGCAAGCACCGCGGCCACACGCACTGCCCATTTAAGCACCCGGCGTGTGGTTTTCATCTGTCGTTGCTGCTCTGTCAGCTGTTCTTCCTCACGCTGTTCGACGACAGTCTCTTCTGTCTTTGTCGAGTTTATGAAGTCTATGGCACAGACAAGGTTGCGGTCGTTCTCGTTTATGAGTGTTGAATATTTGGCAAACTTGACCAAGTCGGCAGTCTCGAATAGTTCTCTCAGCTCTGCGACCTTTGTCGGATTCTCATCTTTCAGACGCTGAATAATCTCTGATGTCGTCATCTCCATGGCTGAGAATCCGAAACGCTCCTTGAGGTAGATCCTCAGGGTGTCTGTGAGCCGCGTATAGTATTCTTTCTGGTCGCCATTGATGTCGAGCTTTGTCTCCTTGATGTCCTCAATGGCTGTCATGGCCTTTATATGGGCGGGCACACGACGTATGATCCTGAACGATATACGTATGGGCTTGTTGCCCTTGCGCATAAGGTATAACAATACGGCAAGCACCGCAAGCAGGGATGCGGCAGCATAGAGCATAATGGAGGGGAGCCATTCACTCCAGCTGAACGGATTTGTCTGAATTCCTTTTGGAGGAAAAAACTGGTCGAGCTTCGTCGTATCTACAGGTACGTCCAATACCTTCAGCGCAAGCTTCTTTCCATAATATTTCCTGCCTTCCACGATGACTGGGAGAGGGGCTATGTAATGCAGTTTTGGCTCGAATGATGTTATTGTGTATATGACAGTCTGCCTTATCGTTCCGTCCTCGTTCAGAATGCTGTCACCCCTCATCTGCTCTACGACCTCGATACCGGCTGTCATCTGCTTTTGTTGAGAGAAGTCAGGGAACCTCACGTCTGAGCCCGCGCGTGCTGTCACAGAAAGGAAAAGATGGCATTGGTCGCCCATGACAATTCCGATGGAGTCAAGCTCCTCGCTGACCTGCACCTTCTGTGCGTACGAGACTGTCGATATTATGCTTAGTATTATGAGTAAGTATCTTTTCATTATTGTCGATTCATATCGGTGTTTGCCTGATGATAGTCAGAGAAAAGCGGTTCCCCCGTCTCCTTCCCGCTCATCAGCTTCTCTGTTTGAACAGCATTATAAGGTGTCTGACATAGTCATCGGCTGTAGATACAGATATCGAGTCAACCCCCGATCGTGACAGGGTGTCTCTCAGGCGCTGTTGCCTCTCCTCCCACAGGGTGTGGTAGGCATTGCGTACACGGGCCGACGATGTGTCAAGATATTCCTCATGTCCAGTCTCAGCGTCTCTTACGCGCATGAGACCTACGTCGGCAAGCTCTGTGTCTCTGCGGTCATATACCTGGATAGCCACCATATCATGTTTCTTGTTGCATATCTGCAACTCTTTCATGAAAGGCTTCTGCTGGTAGAAGTCGCTGAGCATGAATGCCGTGCAGCGTCTCTTCTGCAGCCGCGTCAGTGTCTCTATCGCGTTCGTTATGTCTGTACGTCCGCTTGTGGGCTGGAAGTCGAGCAGTGTCCGTATGATATAGAGGATGTGCTTGCGCCCCTTTTTGGGCGGTATATACTTCTCTATATGGTCAGAGAAGAATATGACACCAATCTTGTCATTGTTCTGTATGGCTGAGAACGCTATCGTGGCGGCTATCTCTGTCACCATCTCACGCTTCGCCTGTCGTTGTGAGCCGAATGAGAGCGAGCCGGAGACATCAACCATAAGCATGACCGTAAGCTCGCGCTCCTCCTCGAACACCTTGACATATGGGCGGTGGAAACGTGCCGTGACATTCCAGTCGATGTCCCGGATGTCATCGCCAAACTGGTATTCTCTCACCTCAGAGAATGCCATGCCGCGCCCCTTGAAGGCCGAGTGGTATTGCCCGGCGAAAATGTTATTGCTCAGCCCGCGCGTCTTGATCTCTATCTTCCTTACTTTCGAGAGTATGTCGTTGGTGTTCATTATCTTTGTCGTGTTATTTGTCGTGAGCCGCCATCCTCTCCCCCGGCATGGTGGCCGGGATGGCGCCCGCCTCGTCATTTTTGCCACGCGGGAATTTTATGGCACCTGAACCTTGTTTATTATCTGCGATACAATCTCCTCTGTCGTCACGTTTGTCGCCTCAGCCTCGTATGACAGGCCGATGCGGTGGCGCAGGACATCGTATGCCATGGCACGTACATCCTCTGGGACGACATACCCACGTCTCTTTATGAAGGCATACGCCCTGGCCGCCTTGGCCAGATTGATTGACGCACGTGGAGATCCGCCGAATGCTATGAGAGATTTCAACCCCTCAAGCCCGTATCTCTCAGGATATCGGGTAGCAAAGACAATATCGGCAATGTACTGCTCGATCTTCTCGTCTATATACACCTCTCTCACTATCTCCCTTGCGTGTGTTATCTCATCTTTCGTCACGACAGGTGTCACCTCTGGCAGGGAGCCGGCAAGATTCTCGCGTATGATGAGCTTCTCCTCCTCCAGAGTTGGGTATCCGATGACAACCTTCAGCATGAAACGGTCCATCTGTGCCTCTGGCAGAGGGTATGTCCCTTCCTGCTCTATGGGGTTCTGGGTCGCCAGGACGAGGAAAGGCTTTGGCAGAGGGAATGTCGTGTCGCCTATCGTCACCTGATGCTCCTGCATGGCCTCAAGCAGTGCCGACTGCACCTTGGCTGGAGCACGGTTCACCTCGTCGGCGAGGACAAAATTGGCGAAGACAGGACCCTGCTTCACATGGAATTTCTCGTCTTTCTGTGAGTAAACCATCGTGCCGATGACATCGGCAGGGAGAAGGTCAGGGGTGAACTGTATGCGGTTGAAATCGGCCGAGACAAGCCTTGACAGCGTGTTTATGGCGAGAGTCTTCGCGAGACCCGGCACGCCCTCAAGCAGTATGTGCCCATCACTCAGGAGAGATATGAGCAGAGAGTCTATGAGGTGCTTCTGGCCTATTATCACTTTGTCCATACCGCTTGTAAGGCTCTGGATGAATCCAGACTCTTGTTCTATTTTGATGTTCAGTTCTCTTATGTCCATGTCTTTGCTGTTGTTTCAGATTTTGTTTTATTGATGTTTTTCTGGAATGAAAGTGGCTGGCGGCTATATATCTTTCGACTGAGGCGTGCCGTCTGTTAAAGTGGTTTTCGTGCCTCTTGAATCCTGTCAAAGGAGATGCCCTCGGGGTATAGGCCCTCTCAGGCATCTCCTTTCTTCCTGTGTGTCGTCAAGGGCTTACTCTTCGAGAGGCACGGCGAAGTATCCTTTCTTCCCTGAAGGATATATGCCCTGTATGTATAGCACTGGCGATTTAGACTTGCTTGCGTCCTTGACTATTTTTTGAAGGTCGTTTATTGTCTTCACGCTAAGTTCGTTCACTTTCTGTATGCTGAATCCCACTGGGACACCCTGGTCCTTGAACTTTCCATTGCCCACCTTTATCACCTTCAGGCCGTAGGCGACGTTCAGATCCTTACGCTCGTTCTCGTTCAGCTCACGGAAGTATGCCCCGAGGATGTCAAGGTCGGCATCCTTCACAACCTTTGTTGTACCCTGTTCGTTCCGCAGGGTCAGTGTCAGGCTCTTCTTGGCCTTCTTCCTGAGGAATGTCACATTCACTTTGTCGCCTGGGCGCTTGGTGGCGAGATACTCCTGTAGCTCTGCCATCTTGCTGACATTGCGCCCGTCGATGCCCGTTATCACGTCGCCCTTTATGAGTCCGGCCTCCTGTGCGGCTCCGTCATCTGTCACCTCGGCTATGTATATGCCCTCGTTCGTTCCCAGGTCGATGTCTTTCTGCTGCTCCTTTTGTGCGTCAATATACGCCCTGACATCTGTTCCCTGTATGCCGATGAGGCCTCTCTGCACTGTCCCGTACTGCTTGAGGTCGGCCACGACCTTGTTCATGATTGTCGTCGGTATGGCGAATCCGTAGCCTGTGAAGTTGCCCGTCTGTGAGTATAGCATGGCGTTGATGCCTATCAGCTCTCCGTTGACATTCACGAGGGCGCCGCCAGAGTTTCCTGCGTTGATGGCAGCGTCGGTCTGGATGAACGCCTCCACGCCGTTCGCACCCAGCGAGCGCGCCTTGGCCGATACTATGCCCGCTGTCACTGTGGCCCTCAGGTTGAAAGGATGGCCGATGGCGAGCACCCATTCTCCTACCTTTATGTCGTCTGACGATACCACCTTGATGGCAGGCAGGTTCGTGCCGTTTATCTTGATAAGGGCGAGGTCGGTCGATTTATCTGTGCCGATGATGCGTGCCGAGAACTCGCGGTTGTCATTGAGTGTCACTGTGAGCTCGTCGGCTCCCTCTACGACATGGTTGTTCGTGACGATATATCCGTCAGTGCTGATGATGACTCCTGAGCCTGTCCCCTCGCGTTTCGGTGTCTGGATCTTCCGCTTCTGGTTCTGTCCCTGACCTCTCTGGCCGAAGAATCCGAAGGGGTCGAACATATCGCCGAAGGGGTCGTTCTGGACATCAACCTCCTGCACCTTCGAGTTCTGTAAATATTTGATGTGGGCCACACATGGCAGGGCTCTCTCTGCTGCAATGGTCAGATCGACGGGCTGGCCAGCCACTGGCGCTGATATTGTTGTCGGTGTGGGGTTAGCCTTTGTTGTAGCCAGACTGGCGCATGACAATGCGAGGATGCTGGCTGTGAGTAGAAATGTATTGTTCATCTTCGTTAACATTTATATTGTTTGATATGCAAAGTTAATGCAAAGTGACGTTTCTGCTTCCTTTTCTGCCCGAATTTTGTCCCATTTTAACATTTTCCCTCTCTTGTCTAACATACGTTTATAACTGGAATGTCGCTTTTTGAAAAAAATTAAGATAATGCCGAAAATATGTAACTATTCAGCGCGTGCTAATTGAGAAACCAGACATCAAATTTCATAACAAAGCGCATTCGAGAATAGTTACGACTAAATGTGTAATGATAATAAAATGTCAATCGTCAAATTCATTTAGCCTTGTGTATCGGCATAACTAAAAAGACAAGCAGGATTGGTGGCACTGGGGAGATTCAGTGTCAGCTAAAAAACAAAAACTTAAAATCAACCTTTCTTCTGTGACAATAATCTAAGCCAAAGGCTGAGCTCAGACTATGCCATGGCAAGAAAACGTCTGAATTTATTCGAACAATTCCAAGGTGTTGAGGATGTTTGCAGGACAGTAAAAAAATAATGATCTCCGTGACCGTCCGTGATAATCCGTGTGATATGTGTCAGTGGTGGGTCCAGAGGATAAGTCATTCCCGAGCTTCTCTCTCCTGGCCTCCCATATCAGCAAGAGACAGACAGGAAGGGGTATCTCGGGGCGAATGATGTTCGCACGGGTGAGATACTCTTCCTGCCTGTCGTGTTGTGTTCGCGCGGGGCTAAAGGTGTACTGTCTGTCAGGGGTTACGCCTTCTTCCTCGCTCGCTCATTAATTATTCTCAGGGCGCAACTGTCTTACTACCTCTGCTGTGCGCCACATCTCTGACTCGTGGAGAGCCTTCAGCTCTTTCTCAAGTCCGACACGGTAGTCTGGCTTAGAGTTCGCGTCAATGGATATCTGTGCCTCATTGCCTGACTTCACTGACTCATAGAGGCGCTGTACAACTGGTTTGCATGCATCGTGGAATGGGCCCATCCAGTCGAGCGCGCCACGCTGGGCTGTCGTAGAGCAGTTGGCGTACATCCAGTCCATACCCTTCTGTGCGAAGAGTGGCATGAGCGACTGTGTCAGCTCCTCTACAGTCTCATTGAATGCCTCTGACGGTGTGTGGCCATTCTCACGGAGCACCTCATACTGGGCGAGGAGAAGACCCTGGATAGCACCCATGAGCGAGCCACGCTCGCCGGTAAGGTCGGATGTCGCCTCGCGCTGGAATGTTGTCTCGAACAGATAGCCTGAGCCGATGCCTATGCCGAGGGCGAGAGTGCGCTCGAGAGCACGGCCCGTAGCGTCGTTATATACGGCGTATGATGAGTTGAGGCCACGACCCTCAAGGAACATTGTGCGGAGCGATGTGCCCGAACCCTTTGGGGCTACCATGATGACATCAATATCTTTTGCAGGCACTACGCCTGTACGGTCTGACCATGTGATGGCAAATCCATGAGAGAAATAGAGAGCCTTGCCCGGTGTGAGATGCTTCTGGAGCGAAGGCCATACAGACATGACAGCCGCATCAGAGAGAAGGCACATGACTATTGTGGCACGCTCTGCTGCCTCCTCGATAGAGAAGAGAGTCTCGCCTGGCACCCATCCGTCGGCCTTTGCCTTCTCGAATGTCTTGCCCTGACGCTGGCCCACAATAACGTTGAAGCCATTGTCACGAAGATTGAGCGACTGACCAGGACCCTGAACACCGTAACCGATGACGGCTATGGTCTCATCCTTAAGTACTTCACGAGCTTTTTCCAGGGGGAATTCTTCACGTGTCATTACCTCCTCGATAACGCCACCAAAATTCATTTTTGCCATAATTCTGTTTGTTTGGGTTATATTGTATTTGAGTTATAGAATCTTTCTTTTTCGTGTCGTAAGATGTACATACGGCATCTATGTCACAGGGGGTGCAGGGCAGTCTTGCCAACAAATCCTCTCCACCCAGCCTCTGCCTGCTTTCACACAGTCACACAGCCAGCCTCTCCGCTCACCCTCTGCTGGTCATTCTACCGTGGCTGCCATACAAGGCTGCATCTGAGCACTTCCTGCTCTTCAGTATCATTGCCTGCTGTCAGCTTTGTGATTCGCACGAGGGTCTCCTCATCCTCGTCCTGGCGGTATAGGCGCAGTGTGTCACCATAATGGCTCTCTGCGACATAGGCTATGTCAAGGCGGCGGAGATGGTACTTCTCGAAGTGTGACAGGGGGAAAAGGTCGAGTATATGCTCTATGTATCTGACACTGTTGATATGTCCATTGACATCGACGTCACAATAGCTGGTCGCTATAGTGCTGGCAAGCGGCGCGTCGGCAGATATCCTCACACGGCCGGGCTTGGCTATGGGGCATGCCTTGTCTGTCTCTATCCATGACGTTATCTCTCCATCACGTATAGAGAGGATGTCAGTGGGCTGGCGTGAGGTGAGGTCGATGAGCGCCCATACAGAGCGACCGTAACCGAGAGTCTCGTCTGTCCCGGCATCAGCGACGCGGAAGTCACGTTGGGTGAAATATTTCATAGCCCCCTCCACCCATGTCTCAATGACGAACCTCTGGTACTGTCTTGGCATAGTGTCCATCTCGATACACAGACGTGACAGGACCCATGTCTTGTTGACAGTGTTCAGATAACGCATGCCGAAGCCTCGGTCGGTAGAATGGTAGTCGGCCGCGTTCAGCATGTCGTTGCCGAGATGGCCTGCCTGGAGGAGGTGGAGGAAGTCACAATGGAAGGGCTGTGCCCACATCTCGTAGCGTCCTGTCTTGCTAAGCATCGCGTTCCTCCTCACGTTGTGCTATGTACTGGTCGAGACGCTCTATGCACGATTTCGTTATCGCTATGCGTCCGGAGCGTACAAACTGGAGGACGCAGCCAAGGTCGTTGAGACGGTTGAAATGCTCGAGTACATCGTCTGTGACACCTGTCTTCTCCACTGTGGTGTATGTGGGGTTGACCTCTACGATGCGCGCATCATAGCGGCGGACGATACGTGATATCTCTGGCTCTGCAAGGACAAGGGGCGTGGAGAGCTTGAGGAGCGATGTCTCGAGAATGAAGATCTCATCGTCAACAAAACAGTTTGCCTGAAGCACATCGATCTTCTTCTCTATCTGCTTTACAAGCATCTCGGCCATCTCCTGCTTGCAATAACATGTTATCGTGTACTTATGGACACCAGGAGTTGACGACGAGCAGACATTCAGCGACTCTATGTTCACCTGACGGCGTGTGAAGACGGCTGTTATCTGGTTCAGTATACCTGCGTAGTTCTCTGAGTATATGATAAGTGTATAGAGCGTGAGTCCATCATGATTGAGCAGAGAGCCTTCCTGTCCGGCACTTGACCGTCGTGCGACAGCATTGCGCTTGAATGTCTCATGCTGTCCGTCGCTCTTTGAGTCGGTCTCCAATGTCGCCTTACGTTGGCGCAGGAGATTCTTCTCGTATGAGTTACGCTCTCTCGACGCGGCGGCACGGACTGCCTCGTCAAAGGATGTGTCGGGCATCTGGGAGTCACATTTCCCGCACGTGTTGCAGTCGCCACATTCTGCGGCACCAATATTCTTGTTTGTTTCCATCTGTGTATGGTCTTCTCTTTTTGTCTATTTATACGAGGATATCCGGATGCCCCCCTCAGGGCTTCAATGTCTGAATACACGTTTTCCGCCCTTATGGATTACGTGGTGGAGCCGGCGTCCATGCCCATGTCTCTCCGGCCATGCCAGCAATAGGAGGGGTAGAGTGGGGGACACGCTCTCGGCTTACTTTACCTCCAGTATCATCTCGTCGACATTGCCTCCTGGAGGAGTCATTGGCAGCACATTGTCTTCCTCGAGCACTGCACACTGCAGCAGGAATGGCCCGTCGGTCTCCAGCATCTCCCTTATGCCGTCGTCAAGGTCCTTGCGGTCGATGACAGTGCGGCATGGTATGCCATACCCCTCGGCGATCTTCTCAAAGTCGGGATTGCACATTGGGGTGAATGAGTAGCGCTTGTTGAAGAACATGTACTGCCACTGGCGGACATTGCCGAGATAATTGTTGTTAAGGAGAATCATCTTGACAGGGCATTGCTGCTCCATTATTGTGCCAAGCTCCTGTATTGTCATCTGGAAGCCACCATCGCCACAGAACATACATACTGTTCGGTCTGGTGCGCCGAATGTGGCGCCGATGGCAGCCGGGATGGCAAATCCCATCGTTCCACAACCACCACTTGTCACAATGGAGCGTGGTTTGGTGAATTTGAAGTAGCGGCAGCCGAACATCTGGTTCTGGCCGACATCGGTGACAAGGACTGCCTCGTTGTTAGATGCCTCGCTGACTCGCTTGACCACCTCGCCCATGAGCAGCGGTCCCTCTTCTGGATAGACAGCGGGCTTGATGACCTTGTTGTACTCTTTCTCGTCATACGGCCTGAAACCCTCTATCCACGAGTTGTGTGTGGCGGTGTCGACGAGCTTGGCCACCTCGGCAAGAGTGTTCTTGCAGTCGCCGAGGACAGCGAGATCGACCTTGACATTCTTGTCTATTTCTGACGGGTCTATGTCGAGATGGATGATTCTCGCCTGTTTCGCATAGTTCTTCAGATTGCCTGTGACACGGTCGTCGAAACGCATGCCGACAGCTATCAGAAGGTCACACTGGTTTGTCATCACGTTAGGTGCGAGATTACCATGCATGCCAAGCTTGCCCATATTGAGAGGATGGTCAGAAGGGGCGGCGGACAGTCCGAGGAATGTTGTCGCGAATGGTATCTGGGCTTTCTCGCAGAGGGCGAGGAGCTCATCACGCGCATCGGCAAGCTCCACACCCTGCCCGACAAGCATCAGTGGCTTCACGCTGTCGTTAATCATACGGGCGGCCTTCTCGATAGAGCCTTCTGCCGGGGTCGGGACAGGATTGTAGCTGCGTATGAAGTCGATATTCTTCGGCTCGTAGTCTATCATGGCCGTCTGGGCGTTCTTCGTAAAGTCGAGGACGACAGGCCCGGGACGGCCGCTGCTCGCGATATAGAAGGCGCGTGACACAGCCCATGCGATATCCTCCGCACGGCGTATCTGATAGTTCCACTTCGTGATAGGCTGGGTTATGCCGACGACATCAACCTCCTGAAAAGCATCCGTCCCCAGCATGGCGGCGCCTACCTGGCCGCATATCACAACTATAGGGGTAGAGTCAATCATGGCGTCGGCGACACCCGTGATGGTGTTCGTCGCGCCAGGCCCCGATGTCACGATGGCACAGCCGACTTTGCCTGAGACACGTGCATAGCCTTGTGCGGCATGGACAGCGGCCTGCTCATGGCGGACAAGAATATGGTTGAGAGACGATTTATGGTCGTAGAGGGCATCGTATGTGGGCATGATGCTGCCGCCGGGGTAACCGAAGAGGACATCAACCCCATGATACTCGAGCGAGCGCATCAATGCCTCTGCACCTGATATTTTTTCCATTTTAGGGATATTGTTTTTTTCTGTTTCGAATCATCTTTTCTCCACCATCCCATGAGATTCTACAGCCTTCCGCACGAGGGGGGGTACACCTCTGTCCGCTTCTCTTCTGGAGATGAAGGGGAGGGTACACCTCTGTCCGTTTCACGCTGATGCGCTGCGGCTATCGTGAGCCCCGGGGGGCGTTTATCCGTTTCTCTTATGGGGATGAGGGGGAAGGCGTGAGTAATGGTTTTAGGGTGGTTCTATAAATTAGCCTTGACAGATTTCAATTCTATTTTTGAGGTCAAAGTGTAAGTGAGAGGGGGGAGCAATGCGGGCATTGTGACCGAGCGAACTTGCACTTTGAGCCAAAAAGAGAGTGAAAGATGGCAGGACGTCATACCATACTCTGAAAATATATCTACGGTGGTAATTTTTAGAACCACCCTTTAGTCAATAATTCTCACACCGCCTTTGTCTGCCGACGATACTGACTGGGCGTAGGCTCTCAGGGCCTTGCTGACAACGCGTGTGCGCCGCAGTGGCTGCATGGGGCGTGCTGCGAGTTCCTCGTCCGTGAGCTTCACGTTGATAGAGCGTGAGGGTATGTCGATGACGATGATGTCCCCATCCTTTATCTTGCCTATTTCTCCTCCGCTGGCAGCCTCAGGCGATATATGTCCTATCGACAGGCCTGATGTGCCGCCCGAGAATCGTCCGTCAGTTATGAGGGCACACTCCTTGCCCATGTGCATGCTTTTGATGTATGATGTCGGGTAGAGCATCTCCTGCATTCCAGGTCCGCCCTTTGGCCCCTCATGGGTTATTACGACACAGTCGCCCTTCTTCACCTTTCCGCCGAGGATGCCCTCACAAGCGTCCTCCTGCGAGTCGAACACTACCGCGGGGCCCTCAAAGTGCCATAGCTCTGGAGCCACGCCAGCCGTCTTCACCACGCATCCGTCCCGCGCGATATTGCCGAAGAGGACCGCCATGCCGCCATCTTTCGTGTAGGCATGCTCTATGTCGCGTATGCAGCCATTCTCGCGGTCAGTGTCCAATGTCTCCCACTGGGTGTCCTGTGAGCCCATGACGTTTGAGAATCTGCGTCCCGGAGCAGAATGGTATATGCGTGATGCCTCAGGGTCTATCTCGTCTTTGAGTATGCTGTATTTGTCTATGTCCTCCCCCAGAGTGCTGCCATTGACACGCTTGCACGAGAGGTCGAGCAGCCCGCCCTTGGCCAGCTCGCCCATGATGCCGAGTATTCCACCAGCACGGTTCTCCTCCTGTATCGAGTATTTCTGCCAGTTGGGGGCGAGCTTGCAGAGGAATGGCACTTTGCGTGAGAGACGGTCAATGTCGGGCATGGTGAAATCTACCTCCGCCTCCTGCGCCACAGCGAGGAGATGGAGCACAGTGTTTGTCGAGGCTCCCATGGCTATGTCGAGAGTCATGGCGTTGAGGAATGCCTGGCGTGTCGCTATCGAGCGTGGCAGCACAGAGTCGTCACCGTCCTCATAGTATGCGAAGGCGTTCCTCACTATCTGTCTCGCGGCATCCTTGAACAGCTGTATCCTGTTGACATGGGTGGCGAGGATGGAGCCATTGCCGGGGAGGGACAGTCCGAGAGCCTCAGTGAGAGAGTTCATCGAGTTGGCCGTGAACATCCCTGAGCATGCGCCGCAGCCCGGGCAGGCACAGTTCTCCACCTCTGCCAGCTCCTCGTCGCTGACAGTAGGGTCGCCGCCCTTTATCATCGCTGTGATGAGGTCGGCGTTCTCGCCCTTGTATATACCTGCCTCCATAGGCCCTCCGCTGACAAAGACGGCGGGGATATTAAGGCGCATGGCTGCCATGAGCATGCCCGGTGTGACCTTGTCACAGTTTGATATGCATATCATGGCGTCGGCCTTGTGTGCGTTTACCATATACTCCACCGAGTCGGCGATCACGTCGCGTGACGGAAGCGAGTAGAGCATACCGTCGTGCCCCATGGCGATACCGTCGTCAACGGCGATGGTGTTGAATTCTGCTGCGTAGCACCCCATAGCCTCTATCTCCCTCTTCACTGTCTGTCCTATCTCGTGAAGATGGGTATGGCCAGGCACAAACTGCGTGAAAGAGTTCACAATTGCTATGATAGGTTTGCCGAATTGCTCGCGTTTCATTCCGTTCGCTACCCATAGCGCGCGTGCTCCTGCCATGCGGCGGCCCTCGGTGCAGACAGCGCTTCTCAGTTGGTGTTTCATCTTGTTCTTCATTTTTATTTTCCCTGGGGGCAAGAATGTATGTGCATTACACATATGATATAATGTCTCTCTTGTGACATCGTTCCTTCAGGCTCGTCGGGGGGATGGTTCTTCTGGCTCATTGTGACAGTATCCGCCCGCCAACAAGCCGCTATTTACCCTCGCTGCGTGTACGCCCACGGACGTTTTTACCTGCTAAACGGCTGCAAAGGTACTTAGAATTTCGGACACACACAAATATTTATACGGAAAAAAGCTGTTTGACTGACGATTTTCTCTTGTCGCTCATTCTTTTGCTTACAGATTATCACTATTTGTACCCCATTCTGCTGCTGATTGTTACTATTACCGTGTATTTGGCTGAATACACTTGAACATATTATACATATGATTTGGACTACAAATTACTTTCTTTCCCTAAAAGCCTTTTCAGTCCCCCCATGTAGTTTGGGTTGTATTTGCTTACATCCTGCATATTCCTGATTTTTTTTGGGGGGGGGGGGACGTTCTTCCGAATAATAGTGGACAAAATTTGCATGCGTTTGACAAAAAGGGTGTTCTGTCCCTTTTGCCAAACGCATGTCATATTCCATTCGCCTTGGTCTAATAGAGGTGGGGAGAGGGGGTTACTCCCACTCTATTGTGGAGGGCGGTTTGGAGGATATGTCGTAACAGACGCGGTTGACACCTTTGACCTTGTTGATGATCTCGGTAGAGACCTTTGCCATGAAATCGTAAGGGAGATGTGCCCAGTCGGCAGTCATGGCGTCGGTTGATGTCACGGCGCGGAGAGCCACGGGATGCTCATAGGTGCGCTCGTCGCCCATGACACCCACGCTGCGCACAGTGGAGAGGAGGACGGTGCCCGCCTGCCATATCTGGTCGTAGAGGGAGACCTCAATCTCTCCGTCGCGCATATCGGCTGGGACTCCGGCGGCGAGGACACGGCGTGCCTCCTCGCCAGAGAGGCGCGTCTTGTACTCACGCAGCCCACGGATATAGATATCGTCAGCGTCCTGGAGTATGCGCACCTTCTCAGGGGTTATATCGCCAAGTATGCGCACGGCGAGGCCAGGGCCGGGGAATGGGTGGCGCTGTATGAGATGCTCTGGCATACCCATGGAGCGGCCGACGCGGCGCACCTCGTCCTTGAAGAGCCATTTGAGAGGCTCGCAGAGTGAGAGGTGCATCTCCTCTGGCAGTCCGCCGACATTATGGTGTGACTTGATGACTTTGCCTGTGATATTGAGCGACTCGATGCGGTCGGGGTATATGGTGCCCTGTGCGAGCCATCGGGCGTCCTTGATCTTCTTGGCCTCGGCATTGAAGACCTCGACAAAGTCGCGCCCGATAATCTTGCGCTTCTGCTCAGGGTCAGAGACACCGGCAAGGTCGGCGAAGAATTTCTGGGAGGCATCGACACCGATGACATTCAGCCCGAGACACTTATAATCGTCCATGACATCGCGGAACTCGTTCTTACGGAGCATGCCGTGGTCGACGAAGATACATGTCAGATGGTCGCCTATGGCCTTGTTGAGGAGGACGGCGGCGACGCTTGAGTCAACACCGCCCGAGAGACCGAGGATGACGCGGTCTGTGCCCACCTGCTCACGAATCTCGCGCACAGTAGTCTCGACGAACGAGTCAGCACTCCAATCCTGAAGCGAGCCGCAGATGCGGACGACAAAATTCTCAAGCAGGAGAGAGCCCTGGACAGAATGGAACACCTCAGGATGGAACTGCACACCCCACACGCCGCGGGCCGCCGGTGTATTGGCTACGAGTGTGCCGGCTGGGATGTGGTAGGCGGCGTTATCCACTGTCTCGGTAGAGGCGATGACCTCTGCACCGTCGGGGATGCGGGTTATGGTGTCGCCGTGTGACATCCATACCTGTGAGTTGTCGTCGAATCCCTGGAAGAGAGGGTTAGCCTTGTTTATCGTCACAAGGTTCTGGCGGCCATACTCGCGCGATCCGGCCGGCTCGACATTGCCGCCATTCGTGTAGGCCATGAACTGTGCCCCATAGCAGATGCCAAGGACGGGAAGGCGCCCGACAAAGCGGGAGAGATCGACCTTGAAGGCCTCAGGATCGTAGACCGAATACGGGGAGCCGGAGAGGATGACGCCTATGACATCGCTGTCATCTTCTGGATACTTGTCGTAGGGCATGATCTCGCAGAATGTGTCGAGCTCGCGCACACGGCGTCCGATGAGCTGTGTCGTCTGGCTGCCAAAGTCTAAGATGATGATCTTTTGCATTGTGTGTATATTGTTGTTATTGGTTATATCTGCCTTGACAGTCCCACCCCTATAGCCCGCCGAGGAAACTGTCGGCCAAGGCGAGGGTGTCAAGCTTGCCCACGTCAAGGAGACGGAGGGTGGGGGAGAGGACGCCACGGATATCGTGGGTGGCGCATAAGGAGAGGTAGAAATCGATGACAGGGAACCGCTCTGGCCATCCGTCCATGAGGGCGAGCAGCGATGGCGAGATGGTATGGATGCCGGAGAAAGCGTACAAATGGAGGCGGGTGCGGGTCTCGGGCGATATGAAGTCTTCAGCAAGCCGGGTGCCTGAGAGACATGCCAGCTCCTGAAGAGGAGAGCGCACCTCATGGGTCTGTATGTTTGTCCACCCCATAAGGCGCATAGTGTCATCGAATATAAGGTAGCGCGAGGTGGGACGACGCGAGACGAGCAGTGTGGCCGCATGACCATCGCCAGAGGCATAGAAGCTGCGTAGGGATATGTCGGACAGGATATCGACATTATATATCAGCACAGGCGAGTCAGACTCAAAGAGCTGCCGGGCATGTCTCAGCCCCCCGCCGGTATCGAGCAGGGCGGCGGTCTCGTCAGACATCCTTATATCCGCTGGCCAGTGGCCTCGGGTTATGTCTATGAAGTTATGTATCTGGGCCGCGTGGTGGTGGGTATTGATGACGACGCGGTCTGACGGGCTTGATGCCACACGGTCGAGTACATGCTGTAGCAAGGGTTTGCCGGCAACAGGGACAAGAGCTTTGGGCAGGATGTCTGTCAGGGGCTTCAGGCGCGTGCCGAGGCCTGCTGCGAGTATCATGGTCTGCATAGTGTTGTGCTTTTGGTCTTGAGGTGATATCTGGCCTCTCCCTCCTCACATTGTTTATGTGCTGAGGAGCAGTGGGTGAGGTGGGTGGTGGGTCAGTTCTTTCCCCTCTCCTTTATATATCCATGCCTGTAGGCGTAGAGGAGGTTCTTGAGGTCGTCAATCTGCTGTCTTAGTTCTGTTCCCTTGTCTGTGTCGGCGACGAGCATCCTGCGGTTGGACATCTCTATAATCTGTGTTGTCGATTTGATGTCTGTCCCTCTCATGACAGCGTCTTTGGCTGATGTGAACGGCTCGTGCTGTACGAGTTCGAATCCGCGGCTGTGGTAAACCAGTGTATATCCGGCGATGCCTGTCTCCTTATGGTATGCCTCTGAGAATCCGCCGTCTATGACCATCAGCTTCCCGTTTGCCTTTATGGGGTTCTCTCCGCTTGTGACGTGCACGGGAACGTGCCCGTTAATGATATGCCTGTTCTTCCCTTTCAGGCCGAATGAATCCATGATGCCGTCAATCACCTGCTCGTTGTCACGCAGCTTGAAGTAGTTGCCTTTCTCCTCGCGGTGGGTCGATTTGTCAGCGATGAAATATCTCTCGAATGTTGACATCTTCGACTTGTCGAACAGTGGGGAGTCTTTCCCACACCACAGATACAGGAAATAGTCTCTGGCGTACTGACGCTCAGCCGGGTCGCTGTCCTGCTGGAAGGCTGTCCTTACAAGCATCCCGATGTTGTGCATGAGGTCTTTCCCTTTGTAATAATGTCCGGGAGTCATCTCGACATCCTTCAATGTGCCGTCAGCGTTCAGTGGCACAGACGCATGGAAGAGCAGATTGCCGTTGTATATGGCGTACATGCAACCGTGTGAGAGCATGGCCCTGATATGGCTCTGGAGTTTCTCTGACACTCTGAATGAGTGGTGGAGGCGGGATATCAGCATTTCCTCGTCGTCGGTCATAGTGATGCCCGTAGGGAATGTGGCGTGCTGCATGGTGTATTCTTTTCCGTCAACACGGCATGTGTTGTGCCCGGTATCGACGGTGGAGATGATATCACGGCTGGCCATATCCCAGTTCTTGTGCTTTCTGAACAGCTTTGCCTCCTCCTTGAATTGTATGATGGAGATGGCTTTGTGCATCATCGCTGTCAGACGCATCTGCTTCTCGTCAAGCACGGCGTTGCTGTCGAGTATGATAGGCTCAAACCCTACACACGGGTCATCGCTGTAATGCTCCATGGCGAATGTGGCGAGAGGGACGAGGTTGATGCCATAGCCTTCCTCCAGGGTGGTGAGGTTGGCATAGCGCAGGCAGATGCGTATGACATGGCAGATACAGGCGTCGTTACCCGCGCCGGCTCCCATCCACAGGATATCGTGGTTGCCCCATTGTATGTCCCATGAGTGGTACTCCTTGAGCGTGTCCATGATGATATGCGCGCCAGGGCCACGGTCATAAATGTCGCCGAGGATATGCAGCTGGTCGATGGAGAGGCGCTGTATGACATTGCATATGGCTATTATGAAATCGTCTGAGCGCTGGGTGGAGATGATTGTCTCTATGATTCCGTTGACATAGGCAGCCTTGTCGCTGTCGTCTGTGCGCTCGTGGAGAAGCTCTTGTATTATGTATGAGAACTCATCGGGGAGCGACTTGCGCACTTTTGAGCGTGAGTATTTTGAGCATACATCGCGCAGGACGGCTACAAGCTGGTGGAGCGTTATGTGATACCAGTCAGAGAGGTCTTCCTCATTAGTCTTTATAAGCTCGAGTTTCTGCTCAGGATAATAAATGAGCGTGCAGAGCTCTTTCTTCTCGGCTTCGCGCATGGTATGGCCGAATAGTTCGCTGACTTTCCTCTTTATATTTCCTGACGCATTCTTGAGCACATGCTGGAATGCCTCGTGCTCTCCATGTATGTCTGCAAGGAAGTGCTCGGTGCTTTTGGGAAGATTCAATATCGCGGAGAGGTTAATGATCTCTGTCGATGCTGACGCTACTGTGGGGAAACTGCGTGAGAGCAGTTGCAGATAGCGCATGTCTTTTTCGATATCAGTGTTCGTCATGTCTGTTGTGTCTTTAGGGGGATGCTCTCAATCTCTTGGAGTAGAATGAGATGCGGTATCTGGATTACAGTGAATGGTTAATATATCTTGTATTTACGGCGATGGTGGATAGCATTGTGCATGCCACATATCGCGTTTTACATTTAATCTTGTCGATAATGCCTCTTGTAGGCCATGAGGCGTAATAGGAGGGCGGCAGAAAGCGAGCGTGTCAGACCCTACTCTTTGGCTTAGCGAAAACGTTGACTTCGTCTTCGTTTTCTCGCCATGGCATAGTCTTGAGCAAGCTCAGCCTCTACTCATTTGGCTTAGCGAAAACGTTGACTTCGTCTTCGTTTTCTCGCCATGGCATAGTCTTGAGCAAGCTCAGCCTCTACTCATTTGGCTTAGCGAAAACGTTGACTTCGTCTTCGTTTTCTCGCCATGGCATAGCCTTGAGCAAGCTCAGCCTCTACTCATTTGGCTTAGCGAAAACGTTAAGGTTATGGCGCATGGTCTCTGTCAGCCTGTCATTAATAGGGTCAACAGGCATGAAGCCTACAGTAAGGTTGAGAGACTCGGAGAACATCTGCATCAGCCGCCCCGTGAACTCTTTTATACCAAGCTTCTCAATATGTCCCACAAGTATGTCCTCGTCGTAGTCGGTCCATCTTGTTTTCCTATATATATCGAGAAAAAGTGTTAATGGCTCATAATGCCCCTCGCATATTCTCTTGTCCACAAGATTATATTTCAGCATGTAGATGTCTGCCGCCAGCTTCCACTCTTTTGATTCTCTCATGGCAGATGGCTGGACTTCCTGTATCTGAGGTGGTGGCGGTGAGAGCCGTACGAGTGTCTTTGCCGAGTATCTCGAAGGCGCGCATGTCACTTTCACCGGAGGGTGTATATGATGTCTGGTGAGGGTGTTGTTGACGATATCCGCTATGCCGTGGTCTATGCAATAGACAAGTATTGTCTGCCACTCATGTGCTGACAGCGAGGTGAGCTTCGTCCGTCTCTCTTCGGCTATCTGTTCTGTGTCATCTGCATAGAGAGAGAGGATATCCCACAGCACCTCTGTCTCACGCACACTGAGCTTGTTCTGTCTTATTGTGTCGAGCGTCTTCTGGTATATCAGCCTGAATTCCTCCACCATGTTTTCTGGCGTGAATGTCTTTGAGGGATAGGGTATGAGCGCGATGCGTTTCTTCCATCCAAGTGTCTTCAGTTCAGTCAGCTCGGCGGCTGATGATGCGTGAATGACGAACGACCGCCTGACCTGGTTGTACTGGTATAGAATGATTCTGGGAACAAGACGCTTCCAGAAGTCTGGCTGTCTGTAAAGCGCGTTCAGCCCACCATGGGGGGACATGATAACAGGAAAACCTCTCTGGCGTGACCATCGCGCCACTCTTGCTGATGATATGCTCCAGCATCCGTGGATATGTACGATGTCCGGATTCATCGAGCACAGCAGACTGACAAACTCACGCCGTGAGACCTCGCCAGTGAACAGATGCGACTCCATTGTCTTTCCCATAGCTGCATGAATCATCTGGACATAACGTGCTGCCTGCCCTTCCTTCTTCATCAGAGATGGTATATAATGGAGAACAATCATTATATAAATCGAATATGTTGTCTGTCATGGGTTTAATCCCATAGCTTCTTTCTACTTGTCTGCCAGCCGTCTCCCATGACCATAAGTCATGGAATGATGCGTTCATCCACCCATGTCTCAGCAGAAAGCTAAAGCATGATGTGTGATGATATTATGTTCCTTAGTCTCATATCCGCGAGATAATCCTTACGGCTGAATGCGATGGAGACATCGTGTCTTGTTTCTTTGCCCAGTCGTAGAGCCTTGCGTCTTATCCCCTTTGTCTTACACCAAGGCTTGAGAGCCCGCCTGACAGTCTTGCCATGTCGTCTTCTCTTGAAGAATCCCAGCTTCCCCACGATATGTGCGTCGCCAAGATGCAGAGGAGTCTCATCCGTTATCTCTGTGCTCTCAGCTATATCTTTCAGCCACTCTGCCGACTGCGGCATATAATATGGCGGTATCATGATTATATCGTCATATTCTGCCGCTTTCACGCCTAACATGATTTTTATCTCATCGTCAGATACATATTTCGGCTTGTCGGGGAGATATGTAGAGCGCAGATTGGCATGATTCTCCATAAGTGGTTTAAGGATGTCACGCACATCACCACGTCTTGTCTCACGCACGACGATTACCTCATAGCCCGGGCCGTATTCCTGTGACAGAAGCACAGGTATGGTGTCCTTGAGTGTCAGGCTGTCGTCGTTAGAGAGTATTATTATTGATAATGGTCTGTCCATCAGATTGCTTGATGTATGTATTGTTCCTTATAGGTATGTTCTATAATTTTCAGTTCTTTACCGAATTCTATTGTCGAGAGCTGATTTATAGTACATACCTATATTCTCATACGATATATCTCCCTCACCATTTATATATGGGTGGTTCTGTAAATTACCACCGTAGATATATTCTCAGAGTTGGGTATAACGTCTTGTCATCTTTCGCTCTCTCTTTGGCTCAAAGTGTAAGTTCGCTCGGTCACAATGCCCGCATTGCTCCCTTTCTCGCTTGCACTTTGACCTCAAAAATAGAATTGAAATCTGTCAAGGCTAATTTTTAGAACCACCCATATATATAATGTGTATTAGGGAGAGAGCGGTTTTACAGTTCCTCTGTCGTATAGCCTTTCGGAAGGTTGCGGCAGTTGTACTGTGACGCCATTATCTCGCCGTATGCTCCGGCCGAGCGTATTGCGATGAGGTCTCCACGGTGTGTCTCTGCCATCTCGTAGTCTTTGACAAACACGTCGCTCGACTCGCATATAGGGCCTACGACATCATATCTCCTCGTCGCTCCGTCAGGGTTAGAGATGTTTTCCACCTTATGGTATGCATCGTATAAGGCGGGGCGTATAAGGTCTGTCATGCCTGCATCGATGATGCAGAACTCTTTCACAGTGCCTTTCTTAACGTATATCGTTGTTGACACCAATGTTCCCATTTGTCCCACGACGGCACGTCCAGGCTCAAAATGCAGCTTCTGTCCGGGGCGGAGCTTCATGTACTTGGCGTAAGTGTCAAAGAACAGCTTGAAGTCAGGGATGGGATTCTTGTCAGGATTGATATAGTCGATGCCCAATCCGCCTCCGACATTGATGTTCTTCACCTCTATGCCCTTGGCGGCGAGCTGGTCCTGAAGCTCATTCACACGCTTGCAGAGAGCCTCAAAATCGTCCATCTCAAGTATCTGGCTGCCAATATGGAAGTGCAGGCCTACGAAATCAATGTTAGGCATGTGGCGTGACAGCCCTATCACCTTCTCCATATCCTCCATAGGTATCCCGAACTTGTTCTCGGCCAGTCCCGTTGTTATGTTAGCGTGGGTGTGCGCCCCGACATTGGGGTTTATACGGAAGCATACGCGTGCTGTCTTTCCACGTTCTGCTGCAAGCTGCTGTATTATCTCCAGTTCCTCAATGCTCTCGCAGTTGAAGCAGAATATGTCGTTGTCTATGCCGAGCAGGATCTCCTCGTCTTTCTTTGCCACGCCCGCGAATACTATCTTTGAAGCAGGGAACCCTGCTCTTAGCGCCGCTTTTATCTCGTTGCCGCTGACACAGTCTGCTCCTAAACCATAGCCCGCTATGATTTCCAGCACTTTGGGGTTGGCGTTTGCCTTGACGGCATAGTGCACGCAATATCCCTCGTGTGCGGATGTCTCATCGCATATGGTGGCGAGAGTTTTCCTCAGCAGGGCTGTGTCATAATAGTAGAAGGGTGTCTCGATATTCTTGAATTTCTCGATTGGTAAATGTTCCATTGGTTTTGTGTTTGCTGGATGCCAATACTGCCGTATGCTGTGATGGCACGCCATGCAATATAGACAGTATTGGCTGTTATGTCTATGTGTGTCTATTTGAAAAGTACGTCTGACAGGTTCTGAAGCGCGCGCTTCTTGTCCTCCTCACGTATGAGATACGATATGTTGTAGTTTGACCCTCCGTAGGATATCATCCTGACAGGGATATCTTTCATGGCCTCTGTCGCGAGAGTCTCGAAGCCAAGGTTCTCCCAGTCTAAATCGCCGACGACACAGATGATGCACATGTCGCGGTCAACTGTGACTGTTCCGTATTTCTTCAGTTTATCGACAATGGGGTCAAGGTTCTTAGGGTTGTCTATTGACATCGACACGCCTACTTCTGAGGTGCAGACCATGTCAATGGGTGTGTTGAACTCCTCGAAAGTGTCAAAGACCTTACGCAGGAACCCTGACGCGAGCAGCATACGTGATGACTTTATCTTTATCGCCGTGATATTGTCTTTTGCTGCCACAGCTTTTATCTTTCCCCTCTGCAGGTTGTTGTTTATGATGGTCCCCTCGGCGTCTGGGTCCATGGTGTTCTTCAGCGCGACTGGAATGCCTGCATTCTTGGCTGGCTGTACACAAGTGGGGTGGAGTATCTTCGCCCCGAAGTAGGCAAGCTCGGCAGCCTCCTCAAAGTTAAGCTGATGGACAGGCTCGGTATGATCTACCACACGTGGGTCATTGTTGTGCATACCGTCGATATCTGTCCATATCTGTATCTCCTCAGCGCCGATAGCCGCACCGACCAGTGACGCGGTATAGTCAGAGCCTCCACGCAGAAGATTGTCAATCTCTCCGTATGCGTTTCGGCATATGAATCCCTGTGTGAGATATATGTGATAGCCCTGCTCGCGCTTGAGGATGTCGTTCAGGTGCAGTCTGATGTGCATCATGTCCGGCTCCTGGTTCTTGTCTGTGCGCATGAAGTCAAGAGCCGGTATGAGGATGGCCTTGATGCCCTCCTGCTTCAGGTAGGCTACGACCATATTTGTGGAGAGTATCTCTCCCTGTGCCACCACGGCGTGCTCCTCAAAGCTCGTGAAAGTGTCCTTGGAGAAAGAGCGGAGGTACTGGAATATGCCTTTTACGGTGTCTGTGATGTCTGCCTTAATCTTTGCGTCAGTGTATAACTCGTCAATATGGCGCATATATTTATTCTCAAGAGAGTTTATCACATCGTGTGCACCGTCTGGATTCTTCTTATAAAAATAGTTGGAGACCTCTATGAGGCTGTTCGTTGTGCCTGACATTGCTGACAGCACCACAAATGTTGGCTCACCAGACTTTGTGATAAGCTTGCATACTCCTTTCATCCTTTCGGGAGAACCTACCGAGGTTCCTCCAAATTTCATTACCTTCATTTTGCTATATATTTAGTTTGTGTGTCTTTTACTGACCTGATGTTTTTTATGCTTACAGTCCGTCAGACGTTATGCCCTGCTCGCGGATGCTGCATCCTTAATATCCTAATCCTTGACCTCCTCGAGTGTGGTGTTCTCACATCGGTAAACAATACCTGGCACCTTGTCGAGCATTGGGATGTTATGGGTGGACATGACGACTGCTGTCCCGGTGTGTGTGATGCCTTTCAGCAGCAGGACGATGTTCTCAGCTGTCTCCGGGTCGAGGTTTCCCGTAGGCTCGTCGGCTATGATCACCTTCGGCTTGTTCAGCAGGGAGCGTGCTATGGCTATGCGCTGCTGCTCGCCGCCAGACAACTCATGAGGCAGCTTGTCTTTCGCGTCGGTCATGCTGACAGCCTCGAGCACCTCGTCTATCCTGTTGTCTATATCCTCGTTCTTCTTCCATCCCGTCGCCTTCAAGACAAAGCGCAGGTTCTTATATACGGTCCTGTCATGAAGCAGCTGGAAGTCCTGGAATATTATGCCCATCTCCTTCCTCAGCTCTGGCAGATGCTTGCGCTTGATTTTCAGCATGTCGCGGCCGAGGACGATGGCGTTGTTAGCCTCGTCGATGTCAAGCTCTCCGTACATGGTCTTCAGCAGCGAGCTCTTTCCTGACCCCACCTTGCCTATGAGATATATGAACTCTCCCTCGTCAAGATGGAAGTTCACGTTCTCGAGGATGAGCTTATCCTCCTGATATATCGTCGCGTTCTTATAGTCTATAAGCATGATATGTTAGTGCTTATGCCAGTCAGGGTTGTGTCTGACTTGCAGTTCTTTTGCTAAATCTTCTATTCTCAGTCCCTTGCTTGTCAGCAGGACTATGAGATGGTAGAGCATGTCCGAGCCCTCATATACCAGACGCTCGTTAGTGCCGTTAGTGGCCTCTATGACAAGTTCGAGAGCTTCCTCGCCCACTTTCTGTGCCATTCTGTTCAGTCCGTCCTTAAAGAGTGATGTGGTGTATGAGCCTTCGGGCATCTCCTCGTGACGTTTCTCTATAAAGTCCTGTAGCTCAGAGAGGAACAGGAGCGGGTTGTTTTCGCTGTTCATGTTGTGTGTTATGTTTGTCTTGTTTGGTTGCTTACTATGGCGTTTCTGGCTTTATACATTATATTATATACATATTTATAATATATACTTTCTCGCAAATCCATTTACGCCCATATGCCTGTTTTATGGTGTCATCGTGCCGTTCTTACTTGTTCTCCTCTCCCCAGCAGGTGTCTGTGCCTTTATGGCATGTCGGGCCGTGCGGATGCACTTTGACAAGGAGGGTATCGTTGTCACAGTCTGTCTTTATATCGACGAGGTCGAGGAAATTGCCTGATGTCTCACCTTTTGTCCACAACTCGTTCCTTGACCTGCTCCAGAAAGTCACCTTGCCTGTAGCCAGTGTTTTGTCGAGCGATTCCTGGTTCATATACCCAAGCATGAGCACATTCTTCGTTTCAGCGTCCTGTATGATGGCAGGCACGAGGCCTCCGCCTTTTGCAAAGTCAATTTTCATATCTTTTATATCCTTACATTAATACCCTCTTTATGCAGATAACCTTTCAGCTCAGGTATCGTTATCTCCCCGAAGTGGAACACTGAGGCTGCGAGTGCCGCATCGGCTTTACCTTGTATGAAAGTGTCACGGAAATGCTCTTTCCTCCCTGCCCCTCCAGATGCTACCACAGGTATGGACAGCTCGTCGGCGAGTCTGGCCAGAGCTTCGTTGGCGTATCCCTGCTTCACACCGTCATGGTCCATGGACGTGAAGAGTATCTCTCCGGCTCCACGCTGTTCTGCCTCATGAGCCCACTCGAAAAGGCCGCGCTCTGTCCTGACGCGTCCGCCGTTCAGATAGCAGTGCCATCCGTCAGCGTCATGGCGTGCGTCAATGGCGCATACACAGACCTGCGAGCCGTACCGGGATGTTATCTGGCTTATCAGCTCGGGGTTTCTCAATGCCGCGGAGTTGACGCTCACCTTGTCTGCACCTGCATTCAGCAGGCGTGTGACATCGTCAATATGGTTTATGCCGCCACCTACGGTGAACGGGATGTTTATCTCCTGTGCTACCCGTGTGACCATCTCTGTGAATGTCTTCCTTCCCTCAAAGCTTGCTGTTATGTCGAGGAATACGAGTTCGTCGGCTCCTTGCTCGCTGTATGCCTTGCCGAGGGCTACGGGGTCGCCCGCATGGCGGAGGTTCACGAAGTTTGTCCCTTTGACTGTCTCTCCGTTCTTGACGTCAAGACATGGTATGATTCTTTTTGCTAAAGGCATAGTCTCTCGATGTCTATTTTCCCCTCGTAGAAGGCTTTTCCAAATACCACGGCCGGTATGCCATGGCTCTCAAGCTTCTCTATGTCAGCGTTCGACGATACTCCGCCAGAGGCTATCAGATGGAGCGACGGGAAAGCGCGCATCACCTCGTCATACAGTTCAATGGCAGGTCCCTCAAGCGTCCCGTCCTTGGATATCTCTGTGCAAAGCACGTTTCTCACGCCCATCTCCGTATAACGTTTGAGGAATGGCAGAAGGCTCTCCTCCGTGTCCTCTTTCCATCCATTTATGCTTATCATGCCACGGCGCACATCCGCTCCGAGGATAATCCTCTCTGCCCCGTACTGCCTTATCCATAACGAGAACATATCGGGTGCTGTCACAGCGACAGAGCCTATGGTCACCATTGAGGCTCCGGCATTGAAAGCTTTCTCAATATCCTCACCGCTCTTTATGCCCCCACCGAAATCAACAGTAAGGGATGTCGCCCTGGTGATGCGTCTCAGTATGTCGTCATTAACAATGTGGCGTGATTTCGCACCGTCGAGGTCAACAATATGTAACCGTTTGAATCCGTATTGCTCAAACTTCTCCGCTATCGCGACAGGGTCTTCGCCGTATATCTTCTTCTTGCCGTAATCGCCGTGGGTCAGTCTGACGCACTTCCCGTCGATTATGTCTATGGCTGGTATGAGTTCTATCATTTCTTGTCTGTGTTGTTCTCTTGTGATGTGATTCTCTGTCTGGCCGCCTGTCCCTCTATTACAGGTCAAGGAAGTTTTCCAATATTCTGGCGCCCACGCTGCCGCTTTTCTCTGGGTGGAACTGTGTGGCGTAGAAGTTGTCCTTGTGTATGGCGGCTGAGTATGGGAGAATGAAGTCTGCCTTCGCAATGGTGTACAGAGGGGCGATGGGGACATAATAGCTGTGTACGAAATACACATAGTCATTTTCTCTCACAGCGTCCTTGTTGCTGTCTTTCCCCGTGAACAGCCTGCCCTTAAGGTCGTAGATGCTGTTCCATCCCATTTGTGGAATCTTCTCCTCGTGTCTTGCAGGCACGAATCGCCTCACATCCATGGGGAATATGCCGATGCAGCTGACATCGCCTTCCTCAGAGTGCTGGCATAACAGCTGTTGTCCCACACAGATTCCGAGCACAGGCTGGCGGAGCGAGCGTATGACATCGTCGAGACCGTGCTCACGCAGATAGGCCATGGCCGAGCTTGCCTCTCCCTGTCCGGGGAACAACACCTTGTCGGCCTTCAACAGCTCCTCGGCGTTGTCTGTCACTTGGGGCTCCACTCCGAGGCGTCTCAAGCTGTTGACTACCGAGTAAATGTTCCCTGCGTTGTATTTTACAATTGCTATGTTCATGTTTATGTTGTGTTGACTTCGTCTTCGTCTTCGTTTTCTTCGTTCGGCATAGCAAGCTTTCTCTGCTCTCACTTGTCGAAAACGTTGACTTCTGATACTTCTGGCTTTTTCGGGAACAGCTGTTGGATTCAGTCCTTTATCTTAGGGTATTTCCTTGTCCAGCCGTCCATCCTGAGCCTCATGACACCAAAGAGTGCCTCGCTGAATATTCCCCCGGACATCTTGCTGACGCCCTCGCGCCTGTTTACGAATATCACCGGCACCTCCTTGATCTTGAATCCAATCTTATAGGCCGTGTATTTCATCTCTATCTGGAAGGCGTAGCCCTTGAAGCGGATGCGGTCGAGCTCTATCGTCTCGAGCACACGGCGCTTGTAGCATTTGAATCCTGCCGTCGTGTCGTTCACCTTGAATCCTGTTATGAACCTCACATACTTGGATGCGAAATATGACATCAGCACACGTCCTATGGGCCAGTTGACAACGTTCACGCCTGTTATATAGCGTGAGCCGATGGCAAGATCATAGCCCTCGTCATGACACGCGCTGTATAGGCGCGGGACATCATTGGGGTCATGAGAGAAATCGGCATCCATCTCGAAGATGTAATCATAGTCATGTGCGAGAGCCCATTTGAAACCAGCTATATATGCTGTTCCTAACCCCAGCTTACCGCTCCGCTCCACGATAAACAGCCTGTCGCCGAACTCTGTTTTGATGAGACGCTTCACAATGTCCGCTGTGCCATCGGGCGAGCCGTCATCGATGACAAGAATATGGAACGCTTTCTCAAGAGAGAATATGGCGCGGATTATCTTTTCGATGTTCTCCTTCTCGTTGTAGGTCGGGATGATAATGATGCTGTCGCTTGTCATGATATGTAGGTTGTTCTGATGATGTTATTCTGGTTTTTAGTATGTCAGGTTCATGAGGTTGTTACATGCGGAATACTGTCTGCCGCCGCCACCTATGCCACGCGGCCGTGTCACAAAGCCTTGCCTGTATTCTCGTCCTTGCTGAGCTTGTGCCATGTGTATATGCCGTAGAACGAGTTGATGAAATATACACAATACTTGGCCACTGTCATGAATGAGAATTCTGAGTCGCTCATAAGCCATAGGGCGATGTACGCCACATTTATCATGAGCCACATGTACCATTGCTCGACAAAAGCTTTAACCGACACATACATGGTGATGATTGACATCACCGTCGTGAACGAGTCGAGCCATAACTGCATAGGAGTGTCATAGCTTGTCTTCAGAGTCTTGAAGACCATATCGGGGAATATTCCGTGGAGCTTGTCGATAAACCATGGGCCAAAATAAATCAGGAAAATACCCAGGGCGAGAGTGCCTAAGGCCACCGAGAGGAATGTCACGACCCGCTGTCCCCATGTCATATATCTTGTGTGTATTGTGCCGCTCCCGTCATGACGGACACGCTTGCTCCATTTGTTCCATCCTACAAACTGCATGGGTAGATTATACACAAGACGCTGTATCATATCCCCATAGATATGGGTGCAGAAACAGATGTAGATGTGGAGAAAAGCCTCGATGATGCCAAATATCCAGTTGGCCATCGCACCCTTAGCTCCCAATACGACACAGAACACACCAAGAATGGCGGCTATGGCCGAGATGACCACATTGAATGTGATCTCGCTCTTCATGGCGAATCCTATCATCGTCAGCGTGAGAATCGTGAGAAGCAGAAGTATCTCGAATTTGTTCAGACCGACTATCGATTTTCTCAGTATTGTAAGATATTTGTTCATCGTTCCTGTTGGTGTCTTTAATCCTGATTGCCTGTTTGGAGGTGGTGTGTACTTCAGACAGAATCCGAAGCAATGTTTATTGTGGGTGCTTTCAATGTGCAAAGTTAATTATTTTGAACGAAATATCCAAACATTCTACCTTGATTAATTATATATCGCGCGAAAAATGCTTTTTGGCATTAGCGGTGTGGATGTTTTTTCGCCTATAGGTGGACATAAATAGAACCCACCCATAGCTTTACAGTCCGGCATATAATGATATGTCACTCCTTGAATGTCATAGGCTGGCTGTATGGACGGGGTGGAGCACTGTGTTCCGTGTGGCAAGTCTCCTTTTCCTTTGTTGTGTGAATTATGGGCTGCCCGGCATGATGCTTTTTCGTTCGCTGAATGGGGGTAGGGTAGGTTGTGGTCAATTCCCCCAGGCATTGTTTGCTTTTGTGGGGCATGTATAGGTTTCTGACGAGCCCTGTTTTTCTGTGATATTTGTAGAATGTTAAGCAACTGATTGTACTTTCTTTGCCACATGCGAGAAATGCTCTTGGATAGTGCTGGTTCGTCAAATATAGTGCCTTCCCGCAAGGTTTTTGTAAAAATAGTGGCCTGCATAGTGCGTTTCTTCCGCTCATTTATATTGGATGAGTATGCAATAAGTGTCGTAATTGGGTACCGTTTGTACCGTCGTGCGACCTCATTCAGTACAAATGGCAATGCTTTTCAGTCGGTTTTGAGGTGCTATATACATACACTTTACTTTAGTGAAATATTGTATATTATTGGATTATAGCTTGTTAATGTGTGAAATGATGTATTGTCCGGATTTTCGTATAATCATGGTAGTATCTCAATAAATCTGGGGGCGTTGCAATATCTTATGCGAGTTTTCTGTTATCTTAATGTGAGTTGTTTAAGGGGATGGTATTATTATGCCATGGCATTCGCCTGTTATAGCCTACATTGTTTTCACTGAGGGCCGTCAGACAGCCTATGCTTGCATTCAAGAATTACCGATGATATAATACCATGCTGAAACATCCGCGAAGTCCCGTCATTATCATTAAAAACCCTAAAAATGGCGATTTCTGGGCTTTTCCCTTGTTTTTGTCACGAAAAAATTGTAAATTTGCAATCACAAAAATATACATAAAATGCCTTACAGGGCAAAAAACCAACCAAATTAACGATAAATGGATATAACACGCACTGTCGATAATGACAGAATCTCTCCTGTCGATATAGAAGAGGAGATGAAGTCGAGCTACATTGACTATAGTATGTCGGTCATAGTGGCACGTGCCCTGCCGGATGTGCGGGACGGCTTCAAGCCAGTACATCGCCGCATACTTTACGGTATGCTTGGCATCAACAATACCAGCAGCCAGCCATATAAGAAATGCGCCCGCGTTGTCGGCGAGGTGCTCGGCAAGTACCATCCGCATGGTGACTCGTCGGTATATGGCGCTCTCGTGCGTCTGGCGCAAGACTGGAACATGCGATACACTCTTGTCGACGGGCAAGGCAACTTCGGCTCGGTCGATGGCGACTCTGCCGCCGCTATGCGATATACAGAGTGCAGGCTCTCAAAGATGGGCGAGCATATCATGGACGACCTGGAGAAGAACACGGTCGATATGGTCAATAACTTCGACGATTCTCTGCAGGAGCCTACCGTCATGCCAACAAAGATTCCCAACCTCCTCGTGAACGGCGGCAACGGCATCGCTGTCGGCATGGCCACAAATATGCCGACACATAATCTCGGGGAGGTCATCGACGGATGCTGCGCCTATATTGACAATCCGGACATTGACACTGACGGACTGATGGAGTATATCAAGGCTCCAGACTTCCCTACAGGCGCATATATATATGGAATACAAGGCGTCAGGGACGCCTACGAGACAGGCCGTGGACGTGTCGTGATGCGTGCCAAGGCCGAGATAGAGAGCGACGAGATGCACGACAAGATCGTCGTGACGGAAATACCATATGGCGTAAACAAGGCACAGCTCATAGAGTCAATTGCCGACCTCGTCAAAGAGGGCAAGATATCCGGCATATCGAATGTCAACGACGAGACAGGACGCGACGGTATGCGTATTGTCGTCGATTGCAAGAAGGACGCTAACGCTAATGTCATTCTGAACAAGCTCTTTAAGATGACAGCCCTACAGAGCTCATTCTCAGTCAATAGCATCGCTCTTGTCAAGGGCCGTCCACGTCTCCTGACCCTTAAGGACTGTGTGAAATATTTTGTTGAGCACAGGCATGATGTCACCATACGCCGCACAAAGTTCGACCTGAAGAAGGCGCAAGAGCGCATACATCTGCTTGAGGCCCTCATCGTGGCTTGTGACAACATCGACGAGGTGGTGCACATCATACGTGGCTCACGCACTCCGTCAGAGGCTGTGCAGAAGCTCATGCAGCGTTTCGAGTTTGACGAGGTGCAGGCAAAGTATGTTGTCGATATGCGCTTGTCACAGCTGACAGGACTACGCATGGACCAGCTACACAGCGAGTATGACGAGCTTGCAAAGACTATTGAGTATCTCCAGTCGATACTTGATAATCCGGAGCTGTGTAAGAAAGTGATGAAGGACGACCTGCTTGAGGTCAAGGAGAAGTATGGGGACGAGCGCCGCACAGAGATTAAATACTCAAGCGAGGAGTTCAACCCGGAGGACTTCTATCCTAACAGCCCTGTAATAATCACCATATCACACATGGGCTATATCAAGCGCACACCACTCTCTGAGTTCCGTGAGCAGGCTCGCGGTGGCGTAGGCTCACGCGGGACAAGGACCCGCGACCAGGACTTTACACAGGATATCTATCCTGCTACGCTCCATAACACGATGCTCTTCTTCACGAGAAAGGGCAAGTGTTTCTGGCTGAAGGGCTATGAGCTGCCCGAGGGCAACAAGGACTCGAAGGGCAGGGCGATACAGAATATGCTCAATATCGACGCTGACGACCAGGTGCAGTCGATACTCCGCCTGCGCGGACTTGATGACGATTTCGTACGCTCACATTATGTGGTGTTCTGTACAAAGAACGGTACTGTCAAGAAGACATGTCTCGAGCAGTTCTCGCGTCCACGCTCTAACGGTGTCATAGCCATCAACCTCGCTGAGGGGGATGATATTGTTGATGTACGCCTGACAAATGGAGAGAATGAGCTTATCATAGCGTCACGCAATGGCAGGGCAGTGCGTTTCAATGAGAATAACATACGCACCATGGGACGCACCGCTACCGGTGTCCTCGGTATGCGACTTGACGGCGACGACGACGAGGTGATAGGCATGATTGTAGTGAATAGGGCTCATGAAGAGTCAGTCCTTGTCGTGTCAGAGAAAGGTTATGGCAAACGCACACCTATCGACGTGACAAACGAGGATGGTGGCGTTGACAACATCTACCGCATCACACAGCGTGGCGGAAAGGGCGTCAAGACTCTCGACATCACAGAGAAGACCGGAAAGCTTGTCGCTATAAAAAATGTCAAGGACGAGAATGACCTTATGATTATCAACAAGTCAGGTATCGTCATCAGGCTCTCTGTAAAGGAATGCCGTCTGCAGGGACGTGCGACACAGGGCGTCCGACTCATCAACCTCGCAAAGAAAAACGATGTCATCGCAAGTGTTTGCAAGGTGATGGGCTCTGAGCTGGAGGCTCTCATAGACCAGACGAACAGAGAGTCTTGGACAAAGGCCGACGGCGACACCGGCAGCGAGGCGAACACGGTTGATGGCCAGGAGAATACTGGCGATAACGGCACCAACGACAGCTCAGCGCCAATGGTCGAGTTCACTGACGACACTCCTGACAACGCATAATTATATATTATATATGTATATATAGAATTAGGTGGTAAAAACAATATTCTATTTAATAATTTAAAAACTTCCGGATTTATGAAGAAAATCATGGTTATGGCTGCCGCCGCCATCATGGCTTTAGCAGCCAACGCACAGACATCGCCTGAGGCAAAGGCTATCAAGAAGATGAAAACTTATGATGAGGTCATTGCCGCGCTTAAGGCGAGCGAAGCCACATTGAACAACGATGACAAGGCTTTCGTTTATAACAAGCTCGTCGATCTCGCCATCAAGGAGAGTGCAGACAAAGAGAAGGCTGCTATAGAGGCACAGCTGACAAAGAACGCAGATGCCAACGCCCAGCTCAACGCAGCTAAGAATGAGGCAACATACAAGGCTATCGATGCTGCCCTGAAGTGTAATGCTTATGACGACAAGGCCAAGTATCAGAGCAAGAATGTGGATCGTCTCATGACCCTCCGCAACTCCATGGTACAGGCTGGCCTGGACGCTTATAACGTCAAAGACTATGTATCGGCCACAAAATACTTCGGCGCGTTCGTTGAGACACGTACAGACAAGCTCTTCTCTAAGGCTGACTTCTCTAACGAGCAGAACTTCGGACAGATAGCCTATTATGCCGCCCTTGCCGCTTATTTCAGCAAGGATTTCAAGAAGTGTGACGCTTATGCTGAGGCCGCACTCAATTCTGCCGACCGTGACAGCGTAGCCAACGATGTTGTCATTGTTAAGATCGGTGCGCTTGAGGAGCAGGCAAAGACAGCCGCTATCGACACCACAACATTCATCAACAAGATGAAGGCCCTCTATAATGATTTCCCTACCAACGAGAATGTCTTTGGCAAACTCGCAGGACTCTATGAGGAGACAGGCGACAAGGCAGGCGCAAAAGAACTTCTTGACGTGCGTCTCGCCAAGAACCCTAATGACCCCATGGCTAACGCTTATGTAGGACAGTCTGCCCAGAACGAGGGAAAATTTGAGGAGGCTATACAGTCTTACAAAAAGGTTCTTGCGGCTAAGCCCGACTTCCTCGCAGTCAAGCTGAATCTTGCTGTATGCTATCTTAACATGACAGCCGCTAATGTTGACAAGAACACCGATACACGTGGTAATGTCAAGCCTGATGTAAAGGCAAAGGCTATTGAGGACCTCAACATCTCAAAAGGAATCCTCGAAGAGCTTAAGGCTCAGGATCCTGACGCACAGCAGGTACAGTGGGCTTATCCTCTCGAGCGTGTAAACTACGCTCTTGAGAATATTAAGTAACAGCGCGTTTCTGTTAAGGGTGGTTCTAAAAATTACCACCGTAGATATATTCTCAGAGTGGGGTATAACGTCTTGCCGTCTTTCGCTCTCTTTTTGACCCAAAGTGTAAGTTCGCTCGGTCACAATGCCCGCATTGCTCCCTCTCTCACTTGCACTTTGATCTCAAAAATAGAATCGAAATCTGTCAAGGCTAATTTATAGAACCACCCTTAAGCCATAAGTCCAGAGGTGGCTTGCCTATTCTGGATTGGCGAGAATAAGTGCATTCACTTTAAGGATGACAATCAGGAATTGAAAAAGTGTTGATAAGGATGCGATGGATATAACTGGCCATCGCATCCTTAAAAATGAGCCATCCTAAAGCTCACACAATACATACAGCAGACAGCACAGAATCAATTATCTCCCACTCCCCTAATCATTTGCCAACAATTAGGATAACACTATGCTCAGGATATTTATCACGCTCGCCCTTTTCTCATTCTTCATTTCTGCTGAGGCACAGAAGAAAGAGATTAATGAGGCAAAGACATATGTAAAGAAGAATACAAGTCTTGACAAGGCAGAGGGTCTTGTCAGGAAAGCCATATCAATGCCCGAGCTGAAAGATAAGAATGAGGCCTACACGCTTCTGGCTGACATCATGCGCAGACAGTATGAGACATGCAACGAGAAGCTATATCTGAAACAACTCTCTGACACGGCAACACTCTTCCCCGCATTGAGGAAGATGTATGTCGCATACGTGCAACTCGACTCTGTGGAGTCAATTCCTGACAGCAAAGGCATTGTCAGGGCAAAAAGCAGAAAAAAGAATGCGGAGTTCCTGAAAAGGTTCAGGCCGAACCTTTTCAGCGGAGCGCTCTACTCACTAAATAAGAAAAACTACAAGGAAGCTTATGATTGTGTGGACACATATCTCGAATGTCACAGGCTTCCATTGTTCTCATCATTTAATCTCAGCCAGACAGACACACTGAGGTATAGGGCTGCTTACCTCGCTGTGCTGGCGGCATATAACATGAAGAATTATCCTGGCGTGAGGAAACATCAGGATGACGCTCTCATGTATGAGCCACAGCAGCCCAATGTGATGGCCCTGCTCTATGAGAACTATATGCAGCAGAATGACACTCTCACGGCTGTGGCATATCTCAGAGAGGGATTCAGGAAACATAGCGAGTACCCTTTCTTCTTCCCCAGGCTCGTCGATTATTATTCATCTCGTAACAAGATAGATACAGTAAAGGCAATAGTCGATAAGGCGATAGAGATTGAGCCCGGCAATATGTTCTATCGTCTGGCAAAGAATGTCGTACAGCTGAATATGGGCCATTATGACGAATGTGTCGCATTGGGCGACTCGCTGATACATAATAATGACAATCTTGCCGAGGCTTATTATAATGTCGGGACTGCATATTTCAACAAGGCTGTCAAGAGGGAGAAGACAGGAAGTGAGTCAAGACAGAAACGTAAAGAGGTCAACAGCCTCTACGAGAAGTCCATGCCGTATCTTGAAAGATACAGAATCCTTAGGCAAAAAGACCAAGAGCGTTGGGCTCCAATGCTTTACACCATATATCTGAATCTTAATAAAGGCAAAGAGTTTGATGAAATTGATAGCCTTATTAAAAAGCATATTAATAAAGGGAAAAAAGAATGAAAACATTTGCCCATATCAACTATTTCAAGTATCTTTGCCCTACAATTAACAAATAACAAAACGTAAACTATCAATCTAAAAATGAAAAAGTACAATTTTAATGCAGGACCATCGATTCTCCCACGTGAAGTAATCGAGCAGACTGCGCAGGCATGTCTTGATTTTGACAACTCAGGGCTTTCACTTATGGAAATCAGCCATCGTGCAAAGAATTTCCAGCCTGTAGTAGATGAGGCTGTCGCTCTCTTCAAGGAGATACTTGATATCCCAGAGGGATATTCTGTGCTCTTCCTTGGTGGTGGCGCGTCTCTTGAGTTCTGTATGATACCATACAACTACCTTGAGAAGAAAGCCGCATACCTGAACACAGGTGTCTGGGCTACAAAGGCAGAGAAAGAGGCCAAGCTCTTCGGTGAGGTCGTTGAGGTGGCAAGCTCAAAGGACAAGAACTTCACATATATTCCTAAGGATTTTGAGATTCCTGCTGATGCGGATTATTTCCACATCACAACGAACAATACAATATACGGTACAGAGATAAGAAAAGACATAGACTCTCCTGTGCCTCTTATCGCCGATATGTCTTCTGACATCTTCTCACGTCCCCTCGACGTAAGCAAATATACTTGTATTTATGGTGGCGCCCAGAAGAACCTTGCTATGGCAGGTCTTACCTTCGTGATCATCAAGGACGACTCTCTCGGAAAGGTGAGCAGACAGATTCCTACAATGCTTGACTACCGCACACACATCAGCAAGGGCTCTATGTTCAATACTCCTCCTGTAGTGCCTATCTACTCTGCTCTTATGAACCTCAGATATATCAAGGCTCATGGTGGCGTAGAGGCTATGGAGAAGCTTGCGCTGCAGCGTGCTGAGATAGTTTATGGAGAGATTGACCGCAACAAGCTCTTCGTCGGTACAGCTGAGGAAGACAGCCGCTCACTCATGAACCTCACATTCGTGCTGAAAGATGAGTATCAGGATCTTCAGGACGAATTCCTCGCTTTCGCCACTGCACAGGGCATGGTCGGGATCAAGGGACACCGTAGCGTAGGAGGTTTCCGCGCATCATGCTATAATGCAATGTCTGTTGAGGGCTGTCAGGCTCTCGTCAACTGCATGAAGGAGTTTGAGGCTAAACACTAAGCGTTTTTCTTGTGGGGCCTATTAATTCGCATTGATGTAAAGGGTAATCCTGTGAGGATTTGTAATTAACAGTGCCCGCTTTCAATAACAGGCCGAGACACCATAACACCATAAAGACTGGTGTCTTGGCTCATTTTTATTTCATTCACAGATAAAAGATAATCCATGGCTAAAATATTAATCGCGACTGAGAAACCATTCGCACCTGCCGCTGTGTCAGGCATAAAGGCTGAGGCTGAGAATGCTGGACACGAGGTCGTATTGCTTGAGAAATATACTGAGAAGGCACAACTGCTTGATGCTGTCGCTGACGTTGATGCTATCATTATCCGCTCAGACAAAATCGACAATGAGGTCTTTGATGCTGCAAAGAATCTGAAGATTGTAGTAAGGGCTGGTGCAGGATATGACAACGTTGACCTCGCTGCCGCAACGGCACACAACGTAGTGGTCGAGAATACCCCAGGACAGAATGCCAACGCTGTGGCAGAGCTTGTTCTCGGACTACTCGTGTTTGCTGTTAGAAATTTCTATAACGGCAAGGCAGGCTCAGAACTCATGGGTAAGACTCTGGGTATTCTAGCTTTCGGCAATGTAGGAAGGAATGTGGCACGCATAGCAAAAGGTTTCGGAATGAATGTCATTGCATATGACGCTTACTGCCCGGCAGAGGTAATAGAGGCTGCTGGAGTCGCTGCCGCGGCAAATCAGGCAGAGCTGTTCGAAAAAGCAGACATCGTCTCTCTGCATATACCCGCAACACCAGAGACAAAACAGTCAATCAACCGTGAACTGGTAGGAAAGCTGAAGAAGGGCGGCATCCTTATCAATACCGCACGTAAGGAGGTCATTGATGAGGCCGGACTGCTCGCTCTCCTCGCCGAGCGTACAGACCTCAAGTATATCACAGACATCAAGCCAGACGCAGACAGCGAGTTCCAGAAGTTCGAGGGACGCTACTTCTCTACACCAAAGAAGATGGGCGCTCAGACAGCCGAGGCTAACACAAATGCCGGCATAGCAGCAGCAAGACAGATTAACGCCTACTTCGCTGAGGGATGCACAAAGTTCCAGGTGAACAAGTAAATGCCGTCTTAAGACATACTTATAACATTACGCACAGAGCCAGCCATCGATGATTATTCAAGATGATAATCGTAGTGTGGCTGGCTCTTCTTATTATGTGCCATAGCGGTTTATTGGCGATTGTTTGTGTGGTGAGAATTTCTCAGCAATTACACATTTTTGATTGTTTCATTGGACAATTTCACCCAGTTCTCGAAGTGCGGTTCCCGAGGGGAGCAGTGCTGTGGGCAGGCTTTCAACAGAGTGAGGGCAAAGTCCGTCAACTGGCTCAGGTTTAACATCTGCCTCGCCAAGCGGTACTTAGGTGATGAAGGAGGATTGAAGGCTATAGCCATAGGTCCGAGCTACATATCAAAGTTGGTCAAGCAGACTACACATATTGGTAGGTTCTGGTCAGGTCGTGCCGGCGCAGTCAAGCATGGGCTTGAAGTAATGGGCATAGGTCTCATTGACATTTCCAAGAGCAACTACATCATGCTTCGTGCCCGTCAGACGCCAAACTCCACAGAGCTAAACGTCCGGATCAAGAGTCAGATACAGCATTACATTGGGGTGGTCAAGCGTTATGGCAAGGAACTCATCGGCCATCGTTTCCTTGACAACAATCCTTATACTGTCACCTTGAAAATCTGGACAAAGGTTAAGGATATTGAGCATACTGCTGTCACCTACCTCAACGATAGCGACAGCTCAACCGCACGTGGGCACTGGAGGCGGTGGTTCAACACCTGAACTGCCGTGGAGGGATAAAGACAAGAATTTCAATAAACGAACAGCAATAAAACGACATTAGTTGGCAGAACAAGCCGATTTTTGAATTAAAATTGAACTACCCCCCCCTTTTTTACATCATTAAATTGCAGATTTTCGTTCATTTATGCGAGAGTCTGCAATTATTTTTATACCTTTGTAGTCAAATAATGACAATTCTTTCACAGAAAAGTCTCTTTCGTAATCAATATAGATTATGGAAAGGCTGTTAGAAGCATTCAAGTTTGCAAAGTAAATGCGTATTTGATTAAACTAAAACTTATTCATATTCGAAATAAATATTTATGAGATATTTAGGTAGCAAGGAGAGTCTTACAGAGCCAATACTCCAATTGTTGGCTGATAAAAAATTGCTTCGGAGAGAAATGGTTTTCTTTGATGCTTTTTGCGGAATGGGGTCTGTCTCAGATACCATAAAGACCTCGTATGACCATATTATTTTGAATGATTCTCTCAAGTGTTCCCTAACCTTTGCACTTGGAAGAATATATGCGAATGAATGTTCTTTCAAATTGTTAGGCTTTGATCCTTTCAATTATCTGAATGAGAATTGTAACGTAAAGCAAGGCTTTATTTATCAAAATTACTCTCCTGGAGGTTCAGACAGAATGTATTTTTCTGCTGAGAATGCAGGACGAATAGATTACTTCCGTTGTCAGATTGAGAAGTGGAAAGCTGAAAGCCTAATCACCGAACACGAATACATCTACCTGCTTGCATGCTTGATGGAGTCTGTTTCTGATGTGTCTAATACAGCCGGAGTTTATGGAGCTTATTTGAAACATTGGGATTGCCGTGCTACAAAGGCTATCAAATTCGACAGAATTGACGCAAAGGAAGGACAATGCCAGACTGTCGACTGGGTAAATGACAAGATAGAGAACATCATCAATAGCATTGATTGTGACATTCTCTATCTTGATCCTCCTTATACTCAGAACCAATATGGGACTCAGTATCATTTGTTGGAGACTCTGATACTTAATGACAATCCGTCTATCAGCAAAATAACGGGGTCCCGGCCTACAGGGCCGATGCGTTCCGACTGGTCAAAAATGTATCATGCACATATTCTCTTTGACAAAGTGGTTGCTGAGACTCGTGCCTCTCATATCATCCTAAGTTATAATAATGACGGATTTATGTCCAAGGATTTTATCGAATCCACATTGAAGAGATATGGCATTGAAAACTCTTATACTTGCCTTTCCTATGACTATAAGAAATATAACAACACTAAGTGTCAGGGCAAGGAAGGCCATCAGGAATATCTTTTCTACATTGAAAAGAAACCGTCAGCAGATATCATAGTAGAGTCTCCCTTGAATTATACAGGCAGCAAGTCGAAGATGGTTGATATCATCAAAAGTTATCTGCCATCCCAGCCAATAGAAACGCTACTGGATGCTTTTGGCGGTGGATTTAACGTAGGTATCAACATACCTTCGAACAAGACTATATACAATGATATTAATCCTTTTGTGGAAGGCTTGGTAAAATCTTTCAGTACCGATGTGTATTCTTATCTGATGTATGTGTCAAAACTCATCAATAAATATAAGCTTTCGCCTAACAACAAGGAGGGTTATCTGGCTCTGCGCAACAAGTACAATGAAACACCGATGGACAAACGTGACCCGAGGATGCTTTACACGCTCATACTTTATGGCTTTCAGCAACAAATACGTTTCAATACGAATTTTGGATTTAATAATCCTCCTGGTTCAAGGTGGTTTAATGAATGTCTGCTCTCCAAGTTCATCACCTTTGCAAGGTGCTCAAGGAACAAGGATGTAGAGTATTGTAATCTGAGCTTTGACAAACTCATAGAACGTATTACTCCTGATACATTTGTTTATGCCGACCCTCCGTACCGCTCAACACTTGGTGTGTATAATGACGGGAAGAGGGGTTTTGAGGGCTGGACTATCCAGCATGAACAAATTCTTTGTATGTTTTTAGACCAAATCAACGAGCGCGGCTCAAGATTTATGCTGTCGTATGTACTTAGAGTAGATGATTTCTACAATAAGGAAATGGCAAATTGGGCGGCTACCAACAACTACAATGTCATTGATATTGAAGTGCCGCAAGGAAGATACAACAACAGGAGGGAAGTTCTAATAATTAATTATTGATATGATTGCAACTATAACATATCGTCCAAACGCCCAAAAGACACCAGGGCTGTTTGACATCTTGTTGACAGACTCTGTCCTGACAGACATTTGTCAAAGAGTTACAGGGCAATGTCACTATAGAGTGGTCAAGGATTGCTCTACTTACAACAAAGGTCGTCTCGTTTATGTAGAATACGACAATGTAATATACTATGTGTCATTATCGGAAGAAAACATAGGTGGAAGAAATTCAAGTTTACAGAGTGTTCCCACGGCCATAAACTTATACTACGCAGATACAAGAAGGGACAAGCGCTTGTGCTACTATTTTTTGCCACATAATGGCAATGCGTTCACGGCATATCACCTGTTTGTGTATAAGATGATGATAACTGCTGGAGTTCAGTTCTTGAATATCTCCCAGTATTATCATGGAACTATTGTTCCATACTCCAATGTTGATGATTTAATCATTGATAGGCGTGACAATCAGATAGGCAATTCGTCCAACAATTCTTCGTATGTTTCCAAATCATCAGACAGAATACAAATATATGCAAAGACATTTGGCGCGAGCAAATATGAATCCACTTTATTGGCTATTGCTGTTTCACACATTGCAGACAGGCCAGTTGAGCTATTCAATATTTGCGAACAAGATTTGAAGACCCTACCTCAATCTTCTGTAAATACAATAAATGCCCTCGGTAATGTTACATTATATAACACCTCATTATTCCTCGACAAGCATCAACCAGCCGATGAGTCAGAGAGGGCAAAATTGCGCTCTGCATCATACCTGTACAACCTATACAACAGGATAGGCTATAAGAAGTGTGCCTTATGCGGTTGTGAGATTCCTGAGATTATTCAAGGCACTCATATTTGGGCAGTATCTCAAATCTCCCATGCGGAGGGGTTGGATGAAGAGACCAAATTTGCGCACGCAGTTAATGGTAATAATGGACTGTGGCTTTGCCAGAATCACCACAAGCTCTTTGACGCAAATATTATCATGATAGATAGCAATGGCCATGTTAGAATCAAAGACAGTCTTGTTGCCAAAGACATAGCATTTATTCGTGACACGACCTTCAAGACTACTTTGGATGACGCTATCATGACAGATAACTTCAGATGGTACATTTCAAAAAGAAACGAAGAACTTAATCTTGCCCAATACATAGATTTGGTCGTATAAATTATGAT
>JBJEAW010000093.1:0-14012 GCA_051869435.1 Prevotella sp.
CGCTGTTGGGCTTTCAGCCCGTGCTTGTTAAGGCTTTCAACCGTACAGGTCGAATAATTTTGGGGTATCAAACTTGGGTTAATACCACACATCCGCTTTTCTATGCTTTTGCCCTTAATGGGTGACAATTGCCGTCACGTATTTACCCAGGGTGTCATTTCGCTACGCTCCATTATGCCCTGGGCTATGCGCTCTATGCCATTTCAGGGTGTGATGATTAAGAAACCAGAAATAGAATACTCTTGTAGCAAAACGCATTAGAGAATACAGTTGTCGGCATAGATGTTAAAAAACACCGTGTACGATTAAACCTTTTGTTGGAGAAAACGTCAAAATGATAAAGATATCTATGTTTGACTAAAATTACAGAACTAATGAAAAAGTTACTTTTAAGTTTAGTGTTAGCCTTGATGGCATCGTTCCCGATACAGTCGAAAGCGGAGATAGAGACTGTGATACGTGCTTCATGCATTGAAGTGACATTTAAAGGCACTATGACCGAGGCCGAGGCACTTGAGATATTGCAGATACTTCAGGATTATTGTGACAGTTTAGACGACCAAGACCATGAGCAAGAGACTCCTGACGACTGATATCTGCCGCCGTATGTCTGTGGCTGTTGTCCTCGTGGCGATAGCCCAGACGCTTGCGGCGCAAGAGGTGGTTGACAGCGTGATGTACAGATTCTGCTATACAAGCGCCATACGCAGGATTGAGAACAAGAAGCCACGCATCGACGAGCACTGGCTCGACATTGGGAGAAACGGCGTGTCAAAATACCACAGCCGCGCGGAATATGACCGTACGCAGCTCGCTGACAGCGTGAGGAGGGCTGGAGGTGCGACACAGGATATCCTCAACGCGTATTACCGTGAGCAGCTGCCGACACCGAACATGAAATATGTCTGCATGAAGAACTGTCCCGCCGAGGGTACACAGACGGTCTATTGGCATGGGCTGGAGTCATACAAGTTTGCCGACCAGTCGTCGCCCCAGTGGACTCTTCTCGATGGTGACACCATCATTCTCGGACATGCCTGCCATAAGGCTGAGGCCTCTTATAACGGCCGTAAGTGGACGGCGTGGTATGCGGAGGATATAGCCATCAGCGACGGCCCGTTCCGTCTCTGCGGTCTGCCGGGGCTTGTCATGTCGGCATATGACCGTAGCGGCGATGTCCGTTTTGACTGCTTCGCCATCTGCACCGATGTCCATGACGCCATCACCCTGCCTGAGGGGAAATACTCCATGACAACACCAGAGAAGCTGGAGCGTGCCATCGTGCGTCTGGAGAGCGACCCTTTCGGCAGTGTCACAAGACATATGGACATGAAGGGTGTGAAGGCTGACGTGAGGACAGCCTCAGGCGCCAGCGTCACGGGACAGACGTCGGTAAAGCCGGTGCTCATAGAGCGTTACACCGAACCGCATGAGCGGGAATGACATGTGGGCGGAATGAATAATGCCCATTCTGCATCATTAGCCGTGAGTATCAAATAACGAGAACAATCATGCCCGCATACTTAGCTTCAATCATACTGCTCGTCCTTTTCTCCGTCAACAGCACTTACGCCCAGACATACAGCGGCAAGGTGGTGGCGAGGCAGACAGGCGCGGGGCTGCGCGCGGCCAGCGTCGTGCTTGCGGACAGCAGCAAGAAGCCCGTGGCATTCACCAAGACCAAGGCCGGCGGGACATTCTCCATCGCCCGCCCGGCCGGGAAGGAGATAAGCCTCATATGCGTCACGATGCTTGGCTATGAGCCGAGTGAGACCGCCGCCGCCAGCTTCAGCAACGGCAGCTCCATCGTCATGGACGAGAGCATGACGGGGCTTCAGGCTGTCGAGGTGAGGCCGAAGCGCATGAGCCAGAGCGGCGACACACTGACATACAAGGTGTCGGCATTCGCACATGTGCAGGACCGCAGCATCGCTGATGTCATAGCGAGGATGCCAGGGATGGAGGTGACGGACAACGGCACGATAAAGTTCAACGGCAAGTCGATAAGCACGCTCTATGTGGAGAATATGGACATCAGCGGCTCGAAATACGCCCTCGTGAGCGAGAATGTCGATGCCAGCATGGTGAGAGAGGTGGAGGTGTTGAGAAACCATCAGGCGAAGCGTGTGCTTCAGGACAAGGAGTACAGCAACGAGGTGGCCCTCAACCTCGTCCTGACCGAGAAGGCCAAGGCACAATGGACAGCGAAGGCCGATGTCGGGGCAGGCATGGCGACACAGGACGCGCCGGGCTGTGATATGCTTGCCGATGTGCGTCTCCTCGCCATGATGTTCGGCAAAGGGCGGCAGAGCATAAATGTCGTGAAATATAACAACACGGGCAAGAATGTCGCTGACGAGCTGCGCGACATGATAGGGGCTGATGTCTTCAGCAACACCACGTCGCGCCCTCCTGTCAGTGAGATAAAGACCACGACGACAGGGATTGACGATGCGCGCGTGGCGGAGAACAGCACAACGATGGCCGCCTCCAACTGGCTGTGGAAGACTGGCGGGGAGGGGCAGCTGAGGACACACCTCTCATTCCTCACAGACAACACGACAGGCCAGCAGGCGACCGTGACAACCTACCATGCCACTGACGCTGAGGCTGTTCTCAGCGAGGACTATGAGCAGTCAGTGTGGCGGCGTGAGTGGGAGGCCGAGGTGAGGTATGAGCAGAACACGAGCGAGCGTTATCTGACGAACACGTTGAGGGGACATCTCGACTTCAACACGGGCTATGCTGAAGGCTCGACAGCGGCGGGCGCGAGGCGTCAGAGGGTGGAGCCGCGCTCGCAGTATATAGCCGACAAGGTTGAGCTGACAATGCCTGTTGGCGGCTCACGGACACTGAAATGGTCGGCCACGGCGGCCTATAACCATCACCCGACACGCCTGCTGACAGCGGCCGACACGACACAGCGGATAGATGCCGACGACATCATGGCCGAGACGACACTCTCCCTCAGACAGCGCATATTCGGGTTCTGGACGTCATGGGACGCCACCGCCTCATACTATGGAGCCAGATACAGCGACGGCACGGCGCTACTGACACGCTATAGCGTGGCGAAAGGAATGGTGAGACCGTCAGCCTCGCTGCCCATAAGGGACGGGAGCATATCAGTGGCCGCGCCCCTGTCGCTTGTCAGCATGAGGCTCGACGGCCGGGGGATGACAACGTTCGCCGTCCAGCCCGAGGTGTCATTGCGCTACAAGCTCTCGGGCATGTCAGACATCATGGCGGCATACAGCGCCGCTTATGTGCCGCAGACTATCGGCATGGTCACCTCATGCCCCATATACACCTCTTATAATAATATAACGACAGGCAGTGGAGAGCTGAAAGCCCAGTGGCGGCACATGGCCAACATCATCTATACCGTCAGCAACATGTCCTACGGCCTCTCGGGCAGCATAATGGCCTTCATGAGCCATAACCGTGGCATGACTCTCTATGAGAGCCACCTTGACGGCATCATATACCGCCGTGAGGCGACGGGCGGCCACTACTCGTCAACAATGCTTAACCTCAGCCTGCGTGGCTCAAAGACATTCGACTGGGCGAAGACAACCCTCAGCCTCGCCGCCGGAGCGGCATCGTACAGCTACAGGATGATGATAGGCCGGGAGGCCCTGCCATACCGCATGACGACATACACGACAGAGGCGAGGCTCAGCATGATGCCCACACCGTGGCTCGCTGTTGACGGACGCACATCCATGACATCATCACGCACAGGCCAGAAGGGTGGGGGAGAGGTGTCGGCCGTCACACAGCTGTCCCACCGCCTCGGGGTGAATATGACAGCCGGACGCTGGCTGCTCTCTCTCGCCGGCGAGATATATCATGACAACAGCGAGGGCAGCGGGGTGTGCTCCTTTGCCGATGCCGGGGTGGAATACCGTATGAAGCGCCTCGGCCTGCGCCTTGATGTCACGAACATCATGGGCGTGAGACGCTATGAGCGCACGACCATCATGCCCGACAAGACTATCACCGCCATGACGTACGTCAGGCCACGTGAGATGCTCCTGACAGCCAGCCTGAGCTTGTAGCTTTCAAAATACTTTTAAGTTAGGTGTGTGTAATTGTTTTTAGGGTGGTTTTATAAATTCTCCTTGACATATTTCGATTCTATTTTTGAGGTCAACCGATGGAGCAGCGAGAGGAGAGCCGAGCTAGCTCGGGCTATCACGAGTCGCGACAGAGGAAGGCAAAGCCAAATCCCACCTGAAAACGAAAGACTACGGGTAGGCGAGCGTAGCTCGGGAATGGGAGCGAAGTGACTGAGTGATAAGGTGGGGTATTGTATAGCGATGCAGGATAAGTATGTGATATAATGTAGTGTGGTGTTCCCTCCTACTTATCTTATTCTCTCTGTATCAAAAACCGTCGTCCTTTACCTGTGAATATTAGTCTGACGCAACATTAATTATCGTTTATTAACCTCGTCAGATTACATATATCAATCCTTTTCCATGGATTTACTTATCGGTTTAACGATTTTTAACTGTTAATGTAGCCCTAAAATTTGTTTCTTTTGTTGAAAAAAACTAACTTTGCATTCATCTAACACACATCAATAGAAACAAATGTTAACCTTATCGTAATTCAACGACGATGACATAACTATATACTTGAAGAGCGGTTACTGTCCCCATACCGTATTCCCGCTCACAATAACAAGATAGATTTACTTTACGCTTGTCAGGCTCATCCCTACAATCAGACTGTATGCCTTGTTGTTATTCAGTCACCCTTGTATCCACCCCCTAACCATATACCGGGCTCCTGCTCTGTCTTGAAAACAAGAAAATTAGTAACAATAATAATATAACTAACTAAAATCACAAAAACAACATGAAGGAAGCAAAGAAACTCTTTTGCAAGGTATGCATGTTGGTAATGCTACTCGCAGCATTCCCGTCAGCCCTGTGGGCACAGGCGGAATGCAGTGGTACCGTTGTCGATCAGAACAACGAGCCTATCATAGGCGCCACAATCGTCGAGAAGGGCAATGCCAAGAACGCAGCCATTTCTGACATCGACGGTAACTTCAAGATGAAGGTTGCCGCAGGAAAGAAAATCGTTGTCTCTTACGTCGGCATGGTGTCACAGGAAGTGGCAGCAGGCCAGGGTCTGCAGATTATTCTCAAGGACGACGCCGCAGCAGTGGAGGAAGTCGTGGTAATCGGCTATACCTCAAAGGCACGTAAGGACCTCACCGGCTCTGTAGGTTCTGTCTCCGGCGCCAAGCTCGCCGCTGTCCCTGTGGCATCTGCCGCTGAGGCCCTCGCCGGTAAGATTGCCGGTGTGCAGGTGACAACAGTCGATGGACAGCCAGGTGCTGACATCAACATCCGCATACGTGGTGGCTCGGCCATCTCTGACTCTCAGGACTCCAAGCCTCTCTTTATCGTCGATGGTTTCCAGACAGACAACATCAACGATATCCCACCGACAGATATCCAGAGCATCGATGTCCTCAAGGACGCCTCGCTGACTGCCATCTACGGTGCGCGTGGTGGTAACGGCGTTGTTGTCGTGACCACCAAGTCTGCACAGGCAGGCAAGATAAAGGTTGACTTCAACGCCTACGGACAGCTCTCATGGCTCGCCGGCAAGCAGGAGATGCTCGACACATACGAGTTTGTGAAGTACCAGCTCGACGGATGTATCGCCAACAACTCGAAGACATACATCTTCCGTCGTGACTTCGGTAACCCTAACGACCTTGACATCTACAAGACCAAGACAACCCACGACTGGCAGGACGAGCTGATGGGCTCGGCTGCGCTGACACAGATGTACAACGCTACAGTGCAGGGCGGTAACGACAAACTCCGTTTCTCTACATCGCTCACACAGCACAACCAGGAGGGTATCATCGAGGGTTCTGGCGTCCGCCGTACAAACATGAACACCAAGATCAACGCACAGCTCGCGCCTAACGTGCGTCTTACCATCAACCCACGCTTCACCTACCGCCGTGACCTCGGTGCCGGAGCGAGTGGCATTGGTACAAAGGGACTTATCGGCGTGCTGAACTACCGCCCGACAAACGGTATCCGTGAGTTCACATCACGCGACGAGGAGTGGGAAGACTTTAACGTCGAGCGTTATTGGAAGCTCTCTTCTCCTGTTGACGACATCAACCAGAACTACAGCCTCAAGCACTCTTACAGCTTCACCAACCAGGCCAGCCTCAATTGGGAAATCATCCCTGGCCTGACATTCAGGACAGACTTCGCTCAGTTCTGGTCGTTCACAGACAACAACCGCTTCTACGGCTATCTGACTGACACGGCTGCCTCAAACGAGAACATGCCTGTGGCTCAGATAACAAACACACACAACTTCAAATACACCTGGACAAACACTGTCAACTACGCCCTCACTCTGAAGGACGCCCACAACCTCTCGTTCCTCCTCGGACAGGAAATCCAGCATAACCAGACGAAGACCAACTATCAGGCATCACGCTATTTCCCGCAGTTCATCGAGCCACGCTCTGCTCTGAACAACATGGGTCTCGGCTCTGCCTACGCCTCCACATCGTCGCTGACAACACCTAACCGCATGGCATCGTTCTTCGGTCAGGCCAACTATAACTACAAACACCGTTACCTCATCTCTGCTACAATGCGCGCCGACGGTTCGACACGTTTCGCACCAGGCAACCAGTGGGGGTACTTCCCCTCTGTCTCAGGCGCATGGGTGCTCTCAGAGGAATCGTGGTGGAACAAGGATGTCATCGACAACCTCAAAATTCGTGCTGCCTTTGGTCTTGCCGGTAACAACAACATCGGTGACGACCGCTGGCGTTACCAGTACTCTATCAACAGCAATGGTGGCCCGTCATGGGGCGAGAACACAACAACAAAGGACGGCGACAAGTACTATGCCTCTGACAACCTCTTCCCTAACACCGACATCAAGTGGGAGACAACAATCACACGCAACCTTGCGTTCGATATCTCTATGTTCAAGGGACGCCTCACCATCACTCCTGAGTTCTACTGGAACACCACACGCGACCTCCTCTACCGTTGCCAGATACCTACCACAACAGGTTACTCTTACCAGTGGCAGAACGTAGGTAAGGTCTCAAACAAGGGTATAGAGCTTACTGTCGGTGGCGATGTTATCCGCGGCAAGGACTACGTCCTCACTGCAAACCTCACTATGGGATGGAATAAGACAAAGGTTGAGAAAATCAACGGTACAGACGCATACATTCCTGGCCAGAGCTGGGATTCAGAAGCTAACTTCCGCCTCGTAGAGGGTCAGGAGGTAGGTCTCATCTACGGTTACGTATATGACGGCATCTATGGATTCGACGAGTTCCATCGTGAAGGTTTCAACTATGCGGCAAACGATGCAGAGTATATCGCAGCCAACCCTGGCGTACAGGAGAAACCGACTGTTGAGGGCCTCTTCGGTACAGCTCCAGGCCGCATCAAGCTGAAGGATCTTAACGGTGACGGCAAGATTGACATCAACGACCGTACCATCGTAGGTAATACCAATCCTAAGCTCCAGGGCGGTTTCGGACTTAATGGACGCTGGAAGAACTTCGACTTCGTGGCTAACTTCACATACATGCTCGACTTTGATGTCATCAACGCTACGGCATACGAACTCTCTTCAGCATACGGAGCAAGCCAGACAAACCCACGCAACGTCCTCGCCAAGTTCAACTACGACAACCGCTGGGTATATTACGGAGACATCTACAACACCAACGCTGACGGCACACAGAGCATCTACAACCTCAACGAGCCGCTCCTCAGCAACTCACAGCACATCGACTACCTCGATGTTTATGAGAGCATAAACGCCGGCAAGACACTCTGGAACCCACAGGACGTCACAACACGCTACACACTCTCCAACTTCGTTGAGGACGGCTCTTTCCTCCGTCTTAACGACCTCACCATAGGCTACACACTGCCTACATCGCTGACAAAGAAGTGGGGCATCTCTCGCCTGCGTGTCTATGTGACAGGATCTAACATATTCTGCATCACAGGCTATTCAGGCTACGATCCGGAGGTTGACATACAGAACGGTCTGACACCAAACGTCGATTACAACCGTTACCCACGCAGCCACAGCTACCTCGTAGGTCTGAACCTCTCATTCTAAATGAAATTATATCTATATAATAAGGAGAAACAAACAATGAAAATAAAGCATATCATACTTTGTGGTCTCTCTATGACGGCACTCACAGCCTGCAACGACTACCTCGATGTCGAGGCACCCTCGAAGGTTACCGACGAGTACGTCTTCAGCAATACCGCTGAGGCTGACCGTCTGCTCAATGCCGTCTATGAGTCAACATGCTCTGGCAACACCTACGGCAATGCCTACCTGACCACATTCAACTTCAACAGCGATGTGGAGTTCACCACATCATCTGCTGAGATACAGAGTGCGAGCCACAACGAGTGGAAGCTCTTCGACGGAGAGGCCGACGGCAGTAATGTCAAGAGCCTTTGGGATGCCGCCTACGAGACAATAGAGCGCGCAAACAACTTCGTGTGCGCCGCTGAGCAGTCTGATCTTTACAAGGAAGGCAATGCCGACCTCGACCAGATGATTGGCGAGGCGAAGTGCATACGCGCCATGAACTATCTTGACCTCGTTATCCTCTTCGGCGATGTGCCGTTCACCTTCACTCGTACATACGAGCAGGAATCGCTCATCATGCCTATGGGACAGCGTGACGAGATTCTCACAGCACTCATCAACGACCTCAAGGCTGCCGCGCCGAAGATGCGTCTCGCAAAGGACATCACAGAGGGTGTGGAGCGCTGCTCAAAGGAGTACGCATGGTCGCTCATCACACGTATCGCTCTCTTCCGTGGTGGCTACTCGCTCCGTCCAGGCTCTTCAGAGTCTGAGGTGGGCACAATGCAGCGTCCAAGCGACTATAAGGACTACTACCAGATAGCACGCACATACGCCGACTCTGTCATCAACGAGTCTGGCCACTCTCTCACAAACGATTACTTCCAGGTGTTCATCGACGAGTGTAACTACAAGGTTAACAGCAATGACGACGTTATCTTCGAGATACCGTTCACTATGAATGTCAACGGTAATATCGGCTATGTACAGGGTCCGAGATGTGACCTCTCAAGCGCCGGCGATACCGACCACTCTTGGGGACGCTCATCCGGTTCTGTCCGTCTGAACGCTTTCTACCGCTTCACGTTCGACCCACAGGATGTACGCCGTGATATAGCTGGCTTCTGGACATACAGCTACAATGGCGTGCCTACAATATTCAACGACTACGGCAACTACTGTCTGAAGTGGTCGAAGTTCTGGGATCAGGGCGCATCAATGGGCAACACTTCACAGGGCAACACTGGCATCAACTTCCCTTACATGCGTTATGCTGATGTCCTCCTCATGTTCGCTGAGGCTGAGAATGAGCTGAATGGTCCTACCGATGCAGCCAAGTCTGCACTCAAGCAGGTACGTGAGCGTGCTTTCCGCAACGCATCAAACAAGGCTGAGATGGTTGACGCATACGTTAACGCTCTCGGCTCTAAGAACGCGTTCTTCCAGGCCATTGTTGACGAGAGAGCATGGGAGTTTGGCGGTGAGAACATCCGCTGGAAAGACCTCGTGCGCTGGAACATATATAATAAGGTCATCTACAAGCAGTTCTGGAGATACTACGGCGTAGGCTCAGACGATGACAGCTACGACCACGAGGGAATCTTCTACAAGCTTCCTAAGACCGTGTTCTATAAGGTGCGCACACGTGCCGAGTGGAATGACCTTGTAACTTCTGACGAGGCAGGTAAGTACACTGCTGCCGAGTATCCTGAGATTTTCAACTTCCCTAACACTGACTCTAAGCTCGGTGTCATCGAGTTCTACCACTATGACTCTGACACACTGAAGATTAACAACCTCTGGGAAGACTGGGGCAACCATACCAAGGAGATGGCTAAAGTGCCTATCACAGGCTCTGACGCTTGGAACACGGCTACATTGTTCAATTGGCTTGACGACAACACAGGTATAGCAAAGGCAGCATGCCGCTGCTCACTGCGTGGTTACATCTACATTGACGAGGGCGGTACTATCTATCCATCTTCAATGCCGGAATACTCAAGCGACGCTGTCCTTGAGAACCTCCCGCCAGTGCGTTACATACTGCCTATACCACGAGATGTCATAAGTCGAAGCTTAGGACAGTATAAGAATTATTACGGCTATTAATCATTAGAAAGACGACAATGAAAAAGATATTAGTATTTGCAACAATATTTGCGGCGACACTGTCCGTCCTCACATCATGCTCGGACGATGACAGCGTTTTCGGAAGCGATGCTGACCGTCTGTTCATGCCTATGTTCCGCCATACGGTGAACACAGCGTCATCAACAACACTATACTATTGTGATATCGCATCGCGCGTCGATCCAAACATCGAGATGTATCTCTCGCAGAAAGGTCTCAAGTCAAGTACCCACGTTAACGATATGCGCCTCTTCTGGTACACTGTCGATGGCGCTGTAGGCTACGAGCTGAAGGCAAAGATACAGGGCACATCATGGGAGAAGGAAGAGAACCCACAGCTTCTCGACACCATCCTCGTAGGTCAGGACGTGAACACATTCCTGCATGAGGATCTCCAGTATGGCACAGGTTATCTCTACGCCATCCGTGCCATTGCCGACCTTGACAACCCTGACGACCCACGCTCATCAAAGTGGTACGGATATGGCGACGGCTCACACCAGAGCGACCAGTCACGCGATGACAACCGCAACCAGACAGGTGCGCTCACAACAGGTATGCGCTACGACGTGCCTTCTGTCTTCTGGACAGAGAATGTGACAAAGACCTCTATGGACGTTTGCTTCCTGCCTCAGGTTGAGTCAGGTTGGGAGACAAAGTATAAGGACTTCATCGAGGCAGGAGCCGAGGTTAAGGACAACGAGTGGGTCTTCGACGAAATCCGCGTCGTCCCTTCTGCCGACAATAACCAGCTGGCAGAGCATATCCATAAGCTCACTGCTGAGGAGAAGGCTTCAGGCCGCATACACATCGAAGGCCTCGAGTCGAACGCGGCATACATCGTTAGCGGACAGAACAACAACGTAGGACGCTACTACGACCGCCAGTATAACTCTACCATGGTACGTATGCAGGGCGACCCGGGCGACCCAATCATCATCAAGGCTAACACAGCTGAGGAGGCAAAACGTGATACTATCCTCCAGAACATGGGCAACAGACAGGGAAGCACCTTCGGATGTGCTGACCTCGTAGCCACACGTATTGATACCATCCTCACAAACTACATGTCTGACAACACTATCGCCGAGGGACAGATATTCTACCTTGAGGGCGGACAGACATACTACTGCTGCACAACAGTCGAGATGACAAAGGGCTTCACTCTCGCCACAAATCCTGAGGACCTCGCTGCTGGAAAGGGACGCGCTACTGTCCTCCAGGGTGTGGGATGGAACAGTGAGACAAGGACAGCTGCCAACGCTGTCAACTGGGGTCTCTGCCGTAACGCACGCTCCGGCACTGAGAACGGTGTGACACTCGCCATACAGCCTATCGTATTCGAGGATATCAACTTCCACCCAATGGCATGGAACACATACTTCGACCAGAAGGGTGAGGGCGGAAACACACAGTACTCTATCTCTGCCAACTATTTCATGAACATGTACTCACAGGGACTCTCATTCTCTCTCACAGAGCTGCGCATTTCTCGTTGTACAATGTCAGGCCATGTCCGCGGATTCATCCGCTTCCAGGGTCCTAACCGTCAGATTATAGAGCGTATGACCGTTGAGGACTGCGTCTTCTACGACGAGGGTGGTTATGATACTAACGGACGTGGATACTCTTGGTTTGCTGGTCCTGGAAACAATGCGAAGTCTAACTTCTACAAGAACTTCACATTCAGGAACAATACCATTATCAACTCTTCTCGTCACGCACTTGTGACAGAGAACGGTAACCTCGGATGGCCAGACGGAGCTACATGGAACATCAATGTCTCGAATAACACATTCGTGAACTTCGCTCCACGTTCTAACAACGCCGGACACGGACTCATCTTCGAGACCATGTACATACCGGCAGGCTCTAAGATTACTTGCAAGAAGAACCTCTTCGTCTTCGCCGGCAATCCTAACGACAAGGGACGTGATTACTACCAGAAGGGTATGAGAATCAGTACAAAGGACCTTTCATATGACTTTGCTGACAACTACTCTACTGTAGTTCCTGCTTACACAGGCTTCCGTGCTTCTAATGATCCTAACAAGACAACCCTCATTGATGGTATGTTCGCACAGAGAGCATTCTCTCACACTACAGATGGTGCCGGATATAACAAGGGTAGCCTCAATGCCGGAGGATATGGCGAGACACAGATTAAGTTCGGTGATAACTTCAACGAAAACGAGTCTGACGCTGTAGGCTATCAGCTGACAGCCGAGGAGCTCTTCCGCAACCCGGCTCCTATGGGATATGTTCATGCTAAGGAGACATTCCACAAGGACGCTTACCGTCATGCAGACATCAGCGGATTCTACTACAACGCCACTGACCGCGTGAAGAACCACCCGATCTACACCAAGGAGATTGGTGACCCACGCTGGCGCACAGGCGCTTCTTGGGACGGTGGCAACAACGTCACAGTGAAGTCGGGCGACAAGGTCTTCACAAGATCTACAGCAGCAAAGCGCAGCCGCTCGTCATTCCGCACATGGTAATCACATACAAAATCCAGCCTGACGTATGACGCCCGTTCATCATACATCAGCAGCTAACCAATAAGGGGCAGAGCCATTAGCGGCTCTGCCCCTTTTAGGTATGCTCGGCATGAGCATAGCCAGGAGAGTCAATGATCGGCTTTTATCCCATTTCAACTGTCAGACCATTTGTGTATTTTTACTTCTTTCTCTTTGAAATCTCAATATTTTTCCCTAACTTTGTCCCCAAAAGGCATAGACATTTCTAAAGATATGGAACAGAAGAAACTGAAGCGGCTGCCAGTAGGCATACAGACATTCTCCGAGATAAGGGATTTGGACTGCGTGTACATAGACAAGACTGAGTATATCTGGAACATGATACACCTCAGCAAGTACATCTTCCTGAGCCGTCCGCGGCGGTTCGGCAAGTCCTTGCTTTGCTCAACCCTGCAGGCTTATTTCGAAGGGCGAAAGGATTTGTTCAAAGACACCTTCATCTACAGCGTGGAGAAGGAATGGACGGAATATCCTGTGCTGAGGTTCAGCATGGCATCGGGCAAGCACATGGAGAAGGAGCAGCTTGAACGCTATCTTGCCCTGCGCCTTGAAGAATATGAAAAGATTTATGGAATTACAAACCCAGCAAAAGACAACAACGACCGATTCACGGTATTGATACAAACAGCATACAAGAAGACTGGCAAAAAGGTGGTCATTCTTATTGACGAATACGACGCTCCGCTGCTTGATGTAGTCCATGAAGATACGCAACTGCCAATATTGCGCAATGTCATGCGTAACTTCTACTCACCGTTGAAAGACTCAGACCCATATCTGCAGTTTGTTTTCCTCACCGGCATTACGAAGTTCTCACAGCTAAGCATCTTCAGCGAGCTTAATAACCTGAAGAACATCTCCATGCGACCTGACTACGCTGCCGTATGCGGCATCAGCTTTGAAGAAATGAGATCGCAGATGTCCGACTATATTGACGATTTTGCAGAACACAGGAATATAACACGCGAAGAGGCAACGGCGCAGTTGAAGCGCCAGTATGACGGCTACCATTTCACATGGCCCTCACCGGGCATCTTCAATCCATACAGCTTGCTCAACGCATTCCAGGACCATCAGTTCACAAACTATTGGTTCACCTCCGGCACCCCGACCTATCTGATAGAGATGCTCCGCAAATTCGACACGCTTCCCACTGACATCAGCAGCATGGAAGGCGGCGCGGACGACTTCGACGCT
>JBJEAW010000094.1:0-3175 GCA_051869435.1 Prevotella sp.
ATTTAGTTAGACATTATTCCCTTTTTGCGTTCGTGATGCTGTCTTTTTGGCTTGAAAAATGCTGTTGCCCGTATCTTTTGTAAAGCATTGTTCAGCTAAAAACAAAATTTTGACTGCAAAATTAATAAAAACATGTTAATTAACATCTTTTCTTTCTTGAAAATATAAATTTAATATATTTTCTTGATTTATGTCATTCGGATGTGCGCCTTTTTATTGCCATGGGTAATCAAAAAGGTTGTCTAACGGCTTTTCTTGTGACACAAATGAAAGCAAAGGCTGTCTGTGTGCTTTCAGAAAGTCACAAAAGCGCCATTTCTGTGACCTGTGTCATAAAGTGTTTAATCTTCTTAAAATGAGGCGGTTTGTACGGTTACAGACTGTAAGCGATACAAATGAGGCCGCAAGAGATACTCGATGACATCGCCATTCAGTATCTCTTGCGGCCTCATTCAGTATAAATGGGATTATTGAAGATGCAGCAATAAAAATGTAAGCAGGAACCCCCTTCCGGCTTATAGGTTGAAAGTTGTGTTTCGCATGACGGTGTGCGTGTTCGCTCTAAAGTAGTTTGCAGGTTATGCGTCTCACTCCTTTTGCCGTGGGCCTAAGAATTTGTCTCCATCCAAGTGGATCATGTGGTCGGGCATATCGGCAATCCATACCTCTGTTTCCCATGCCAGCTGTTCAGAAAATCTCTTGAAGGTGGCAAAGCCAAGGAATGCTGTGACATATATTTTGCCCGCTGTGACATTGGCTGTCATAGCGTCTATCTCTATGATACGTTTGGGATTCATGGGGCCGACAGATGTCACTGACTCGATAAAGTATATCCAGTGCTTGTCCTCTCGATAGAGAACGACGTCGGGCATCTTGTCGTGTGGCGTGATGTCAAGCCCCAGTTGTGACAGCCTCTCCGTGTTCCTTATCATGTCCTTCTTGATGGTATCACCGACATAAAGACATTCAGAGTCGGGGGCGAATCTTGGCGCAAACTCCTCTATGATTGCTTTCTGAAGCTGGTTATGCTTGCCGGGGCTGAAGACAAAGTCCTCACCGTTTATTTTGACCGGCATCTTTCTCATCCGCTTTTTTGACGCATAGATTTCTGTAAGGCTGGCGTGATTGGATATGAAATGAGCCAGCGGCTTGTTGTTATCCTGCCCCATGCCCCTCATTACGTCGATAAACTCGTCTGTAATGCGATACCGGTAATTGGGACTGTTTGTCGCCGTCCCGTTGTCTTCGATTATAGCGGCAGTCCTGAATGGGTGTATGGCTTGTTTGCGGAATGTCTCCCTTGAGTTCTCTGCATAGTCTAAGCCGTAATTGTTGCGGATGAATGTCATGATGTCATGAATCCTCACCCAGGCGTTGGACGCTACGTTCCATTTTGCCGATTTGCTTAATCCCGCCATAGCCAACAGTGTCAGACAGCAGAGGGGCGTTTGCTGCTTGACGGGCATGTCAAGCCTTTCCAGCAGCTGACGGGCCATTTCTAACTTATCCATTTGCTTAGTATTTTATTGCAATTTACAACTGACAGCTCCTTGTGCATCAGTTCTCTGCCCATCTCCTCTATTACCGCGCGCTCAGGTATTGGCATCTGGTTTATCTCCGTGGAGTTGACCTGGGTAGAGCCGTTGAGTATTCTATAGTAGCAGTCATATAGCGTTGAGTTCAGCAGGACGTACAAGCCGTATGTGATGCATGGCGAGTCACACTTTATGAAGTTCACCTTGTTTTGGGTGCTGATGTACTCAAACTGTTCATATTTTTGTTTGAGGTATATTCCACATTGTAGCCTGCGGCTCTCCTCTTTTGACGTGAAGCGCTTCACTAACAGAAAGTCGCTGTTTTTCTGCAGGTATCCTTCTCTTTCTGTCTTGATTACTTCGCCTTCTTTTCCCTGAGGCCATACCACTCTGCCACCCTTTATATGCTGAGAGTATAGCAGAGGGTAGGACCCCTCTTCAAGTTTGTCCCGTAACACTTCTTTCGTCCTGAAATCGACTATTATGCCTGTCTGCATCTTGAGGTTGATTTCGGGTAGGGTCTTGCTGAAGTGGTTTATCTTTTGAAGCACGTCGGCGTCTTCATTGTTCGTAACCAGATATACATACAGGTTTTTGCCCACAACAGTGTCGTATGATGTGGTGAAGCTCCTGACATCAGTAAAATCAGATGTGGCAGACGATGTGATGCGGATTGTAGCGGGGCGTTCTTTCGTCTTCTTTACCTTCACGATAATGGTCTCCTGCAAGACAGACTCTCCGTCAAACACCTTGTCCCTGCTCTCAAACAGATGTATGTCTGTGATGATGCAGTTGTTAAAGAGGTACTCACGGAACCTCCTGAAGTAAGCCCCTGATGTCCATGAACGTGGCACGATGTAAACCAGCTCCTGTCCCTGCTTCAGATTGTATATGCCCATGGCCCAGAAGAGGAAATACATGTTAGGCGCGCCGTGACATACGGCCTGCATGGACTTTGCCTCGTCCGCTTCTTTGGGTATCTTCATATAGGGTGGGTTGCCTATAACATAATCATATATATTCTCACCGTCCCTGAAGAGAGTTCCAGCCCCGAAAGATTGTGACGTTATGTAGTTCTCATTCTTAATGGTGAATGACATATTTGTGTGACCCTCTATGATTCTCATGTTTTCTTCCAGTAGTGGAAGCACAAGGTTGTCAGTCTCGTAGCATGTGATATGGATGTGTCCGGCATAGCCTTTGTTGATGAGTTCCTGAGCTACGGCTGCCGAGAGAATTCCTGTTCCAGCTCCAGCGTCCAATAATTCTATGCGTGCTTTTCTGGTGTCAAAATTAAAAAGTGACGCCATATAGCGGGCTGTGGCCACATTCGTAAAGAACTGGCCATACTTCTTTCTCTTGGTTTTTGGCACCGCATTCATGAAACGGTCTGTATTCTCAATGATCAGATTTATCATGCTTCTTCACTCTTATATTGTCAGCAGCCGGCTCTTTATGGTCAGGCGGGAACCGTCGCGTTATTGGGGGGGAGCATTCGGGAAACCTTGTGTCAACTTAAAGACAAAAACCGAAATCACCCCCTTGTGCTTGATGCGAGATGTCTCTTGCGAGCCATCGATGATGCAGCTGTCTGAAAATCCTTGAGCAAGCTCAGATATTTTCATCCAGCCACATCATCA
>JBJEAW010000095.1:0-13977 GCA_051869435.1 Prevotella sp.
GAGACAATATAAATCTATATTTTCTTGTTACAAAACACATTCGCTGAATAGTTACGAAGACTCATGCGGCTTACAAAAAAACGTTAAAAGCATATCTCTGACAATGTAAAAATCACATAGGGAATCGTTTATAGGGTAAACAAATAAAAAAAAACAGAGATGTGTATGAAGAAGATTCTTCTATTTATGCTACCCCTACTGCTCGCAGCTGTGCCATCAACGGCCGACATACTTAAAGGACGTGTCATCGACCAGCAGACGAAGGAGCCTCTTGAGGGTGCGTCAATACAGGCGACAATGAAGCAAGGCAACACCATGCGCATGTTCACCACAACGACCGACTCGCTCGGAGTGTTCTACGTGGAGAGCGAGTACATGAACACAAGCCTCGAAATCAGCTTCATCGGATATTACGAGAAGACACGCCGATATGTGTGTATGGAGGGCAAGGACACTGTGCGCATAGACGACATAGAGCTTGTGCCGAGCGAGGTGTTGCTTAACTCTGTCGAGGTGAAAGGCCACGCGCGGACTTTCGTCATGAGGGGCGACACCGTCGTCTATAACCCTGAGGCGTTCAAACTGAAGGAGGGGGAGCGAATAGACAAGCTGCTGGAGCTGCTCCCTGGCGTTGAGCGCAAGGACGACGGCCTCTACTGGCGGGGCAAGCCCGTAAGGCTCAATATCAACGGCAACAACACATTCTCTGAGAGCATGATAGGCCAGCTGCCCGCCGAGGCTGTAAGAGAGATAAAGGGATATGACAAGAAGAGCGAGTATGCCCGCCGCACAGGGCGCGACGACGGTGAGGAGGACAATGTCCTCGACATAGTCATCAAGCCGGGATTCCTGGAGAAATGGTATGGCTACGCCGCAGCCTCAGCACTGACATCGGGCAACTATTCTGGCGTCTTGTCGGCAACATACCTCAGCGAGCGCAACCCTCTGGCTGTCTTCGGGCGTGTCTCTGACCTCAACGACATGTACGAGGCGATGGGATACGGGAGCAAGAGGGGTTATGCAGGCTCTGACATGTACCGCCAGCAGACAGGCTCGCTCGCCTACCGCCACCTCTACGAGCCACGCTTCACCGGATGGAAAGAGATGAGCCACGCGAGCATCGAGAGCCATATCAACCACTTCGACAGGCGCCAGGACAGGCAGACAAACACCGAGTATATCATGGACGGAGGGGCGACGACAATGAAGCAGACAGACAACAGCCTGTACAGCCACAACGTCAAGGTGCCCGTGACGATAGACATTTACCACAACCTCGGTCCGAAGACAACACTCAGTCTGAAGGGCGACGCGACATACCAGAAGGCCGCCACGACCACGACACGCGACGACATGACAGCCAACGGAACAGACGGAGAAACCGTGAACAAGAGCAACAGCGTGGCCCTCAGCGCCACAGAGACACGCAGCGCATCGGCACGTGCCGTGCTCACCCACTACATAGGGAGTAACAAGCTGGAGGCCGAGGCACGCCTGAAATATACGGACAAAGACGGAGACATGACCTCTAACGCAAGATACGAATACAGGGGCGACAACCCGCACACCACCGACGAGACACAGCTGTCGGCCACCCACAGCCACGACCTTCAGGCCACAGCAAAGCTGACATCCACGCTCGCTGTCTCAAAGAGCCTGAGCCTCGCCCCCTCCTACGCTCTCACATACTCTGACCGGTATGACCGTGACGACAGGACAAGGAACGGCACACACGACGACAACAACACCTATGCGCGCTCGACACGCAAGACGGACAACGCCCTTGGCCTGTCAGCGACATACAACATCAAGAAGCTTGTCGTACGCCCCACATTCGGCATCACATTCCGTGACGAGAAGGCACGCTATGACCGTGGCCGCCTCGACACTGTCGCCGCCCGGCGTGAGACACTCCTCGCCCCGTCGCTCATGACCCAGTGGAAGATGTCGCGCGGCAACGCCCTGAAGGCCACAGTCAGCTACAGCGAGTCGCTGCCCGACATCATACAGACACTCCGTTACACCGACGACACCGACCCGCTGAACATCCTTGAGGGCAACCCGCTGCTGAAGCGCAGCTCAAATCTCTCTGCCGACATTTCCTACTCTCTGGCGATACCCCGTCATGAGCAGATGTTCACAATCACAGCGGGCTACAAGAAGGATTATGACCCCACACAGCGTGTGACATACTACAACGAGGAGACCGGTGTCTTCCGCTCTCATGACGAGAACACACGGGGCGGCTCGACATTCACATGGGCCGCAAAGTATGACCGCTCGCTTGGAAAATTCATACAGTGGCAGAACTCCCTTGAGGGCTCGACAGGCACAGCCTACGGACAGCTGACAATAATAGAGGGGGCGGCAGAGCGACAGATGACACGCACGACAAACCTACACATGAGCTACAGGCCGACACTGAGATACATACGCAAGAACCTGAAGCTGACATTCACAGCCCTTGCCGATATAAACCATAACGAATATAAGGAGAAAGAGGCCGAATCATACACCCTGTACAAATATAACGTCACGGCGGCGGGAGAGTATGAGCTGGGCCACTTCTCCCTCAGTCTTGAGAACACCTTCAATGGCAGAAGCGGATATAACACAAGCTCGTTCAACAGGAAATATGTCGTCACCAACGCGTCAGTAACCTACAAGACGCTGAAGGAGAATCTACAGATATCACTCAGTTTCAACGACATCTTCAACACCAACAAGTTTCTGGGTGCGGAGGAGACCGCATCATACCGCTCGGAGACCACCGTCCACTCGCTGCACAACTATGCCCAGCTGAGTGTCTTATACACATTCGACGCCAAGGGCGACAAGAAAAAGAGATAACCCCCATCAGGGAGTGCCACACCATAGGGCGGCATCCCGTCCGGACACAACACACACCGCCCTGCCTCCACATGGGTGTAAGACAACGCGTCTTCACCTGTGAACAGGAGGCAGGGCGGTGTGTGCTGTTATATGCCACAACGACGGCCGAGTCCAGATAAAGGTCTATACTCATGACCTTATACCCATCACTGCTGATAAGCGTATGAGGCTGGCAGGAAGGCGGCAGACAGCAGGCACGAGGCGCATCAAGCGGTCGTCTTCCGCTTTACATAACCATCTGACAACCAACGACAAACCACAGGACTTGTCATTGGTATTGCCTAAGCCCGCCATTCAGCACATATAAGGGGCTCATCCAGTAGAAATGAGCCATCCATCCAGTACTTCTCGCGAAACATGCCAGGACACATGGCATGGCATGACACTCGCTTTAGTGGGTTCTATTAATTATTCCGCATCATTTAAATATAGATTTTGTTCCAGTTATCTGATACCCACATTTCTGTATCAACCATAACATAGCGAACACAGTTCTGTAAAGTCTCAACTTCAACATCAAGAAAGGAACCCTATACTTTAGAGGTGCTCCTTTTATTGACACTTCCCTTATGGCAAACTTTGCGACATCACTATGGCAGTACTTCAGGTATAAGTCAAGCAGTTCCCGGTCGAATTTCCGGCTCGTCGATTTTACTGCAATTTCCATCACTGACAGGACAACAGACCCGACATAATACGGCCTGATGTCTTTCCCGGTACGTCGCTTGATATTCTCTCGTATTTTCTCACGGCCTTTAGCTATGGCAATTTTGTTTACAGACATCTTTTGCGGATTCGCAAGAGTTCCAAATAACCCTCCCGTTGCATTTAGCCTGTAATTATAAAAGATCCGTTTAACTATGGCTGCGTTGTCAATGCATGTCAGATATTCTATGACAAACAGTCCGTCTTCATTCAGAGACACATCCTCGTCAAAACAAAGTCTGTTTTCTTCTATTATATCTTTCCGGAACAGATAATGCCATACAGTTCCCAATAAGAATATCGGCTGGTCGCTTATCGACAAGCCACTATACAATCGGTCAAGATTCCTTTGTGAGTAGCCTGCTATGTTCTTTATGTATGAGTCTTCTATAAATCCTTTATTTACAGTTGTCACATCTACATTTTTGTCTCTATCGGGACTTATAGGAAGACAAATTGTCTTTTGTGTATTGTCGAGTATGCCAAACCCGAAAACTATGCAATCCGTACAGAATTTACCCCCCCACACATACTTGTTATTACCTTTGACAGATGCGATATGCTATCTTCTGTTAAGCTGTCATCTGCATCCACAAACCATATCCAGTCACCTTTTGCTTGCTTAAGGCCCGCATTACGAGCAGCTGAGACCCCTTTGTTTTGTTGATGAATCACACTAAGATGATATTCACCGCTATCTTCTGACAATGCTTCCAGTATCTTAGCGGTATCATCCGTACTGCCGTCGTTCACCGCAATTATTTCATAAGATGAATAATCTGCTATAGAACAAGCCTTCTTTATGTTTTCAATGCCAGTCCTCACAAATGATTCTGAATTGAAGCATGGCATGATAAAACTCAATTGTACGTTGTCTTTCATAAGTTTTCCTTTAGCCAAATATATTGAAATACTCCCCAACACTTTTAGCCTCACAGCAAAAACGAGTGTGATGGTGATTGCGATAAGAGCGCAGAAAATGTCACGTTTTTAGAGAACAACTACACTACATGACACCCTGTTATTCAGCCACATAGATAAAATCCGCATCTTTCAAGCACACTTACAAACTGCTATGAACCGAAGATACTGTGACAATTTCCCGTCTTTCACAAGGAAATTATCACAGTATCTTGAATAACAATCCTTTGGAAAGGCTCACCTTCACGCTTTCCCGTCACGCTCAGCCACCGCTCAACAGCCACACAGGCAGTGTCTCAGACCGAGGCGGGCACTATGCCACACGGAACGCGCGGAGAGAGGCCGGGGAACAGTTTATCTGTCTTTATACATGCTCTCGTAATAGCGCTCATACTCGCCAGAGGTGATATTGTCCATCCACTCCTCATTGGCGAGATACCAGCGGACGGTCTTCTCTATGCCCTCCTCAAACTGGAGCGACGGCTCCCATCCAAGCTCACGCTGCAGCTTGCGGCTGTCGATGGCATAGCGCGCGTCATGGCCGGGACGGTCGGTGACGTATGTTATGAGGTCGAGGTCCTCTCCCTCAGGGCGTCCGAGGAGGCGGTCAACAGTAGAGATGATGACACGTATGATGTCAATGTTCTTCCACTCGTTGAATCCGCCGATGTTGTATGTCTCGGCTATGCGTCCACGGTGGAAGATGAGGTCGATGGCGCGGGCGTGGTCCTCGACATAAAGCCAGTCGCGCACATTCTCGCCACGGCCATAGACAGGCAGCGGACGGCGGTGGCGTATGTTGTTTATGAAGAGTGGTATCAGCTTCTCGGGGAACTGGTACGGGCCGTAGTTGTTCGAGCAGTTGGTGACAATCGTGGGCATACCGTACGTGTCATGGTAGGCGCGGACGAAATGGTCAGAGCTGGCCTTCGAGGCAGAATAGGGAGAGTGGGGGTTGTACTTTGTTGTCTCAAGGAAGAAGTCTGTCCCGTAGGCGGCATGGTGGGTGGCGCTCGACGCGGCTGTAGAGAACGGCGAGGGGAGCCCCTCGGGCGATGTCATCTCCAGCGCGCCATAGACCTCGTCGGTGGAGATATGGTAGAAGCGCTTGCCCTCGTAGCCCTCAGGGAGAGACTCCCAATAGGTGCGGGCGGCCTGAAGGAGCGACAGCGTGCCCATGACATTGGTGCGCGCGAAGGTGAAGGGGTCCTTTATGCTGCGGTCAACATGGCTCTCGGCGGCGAGATGTATGATGCCATCGACATGCTCCTCCTGCATCAGACGGAGGAAGGCGTCATAATCGCATATGTCCATGCGCACAAAGCGATAGTTGGGCTTCTGCTCTACGTCCTTCAGATTGGCAAGATTGCCGGCGTATGTGAGCTTGTCGAGGTTTATGATACGGTAGTCGGGATACTTGTTGACGAAAAGCCTGACGACATGTGAGCCTATGAAGCCCGCGCCGCCGGTGATGACGATTGTTCTCATTTATGTATTGATATATGTGGTTAAGATGCTATTTTGGGTGATTATATCGCTATCTGTCTGTGTCGCTGGCGGTGCCGGCCTCCTCCTCGTCGGGCATCTGTGACATGCTGGCCTGGGGCGCCATGCCGCGTGGGGTGGCACCGTTGCGCGACGTGTAGTAGCTGTAGCTGCGGCGGAATGGCTCTCTCTCCTCGTGTGTCATCTGGAAGTGTGGCTCGCCGGCAGCATCCTTCTCTATGCGGAAACGCCTCATATACATCACCATGAACCAGGCGGCGACAAGGGCCGCCACGGCATCGCTGACAGGCATGGCCAGCCACACGCCGTCAATGCCCATGAAGCGGGGCAGGACAAGGAGGGCGGGGACGAGGAAGAGGAGCTGGCGCGAAAGGGAGAGGAAGATGCTCACACGCGCCTTGCCGATGCTCTGGAAGAAGTTTATGATGACCATCTGGTAGCCTATGACAGGGAGGACGGCGGCATTGATGCGCAGACCGTGGACGGCTATCTCGCGCAGCTGGACATCGGTCGTGAACAGCCTGACGCATGTGTCGGGGAAGAACTCGCAGACAATCCATCCCACAGTGGTCACAACGGTAGCGGCGAGAATGGCATAACGCACAGCGAGCATCATACGGTCATACTGCCGCGCGCCATAGTTATAGCCCACAATGGGCTGCATGCCCTGGTTGATGCCCATATTTATCATGACGAAGATGAAGACGAGCCTGTTGCCTATGCCATAGGCACCGACAGCGAGGTCTCCGCCGTGGGCGACAAGGACGTTGTTGACAATGATGACAACAAGACAGGCACAGGCATTGATGGAGAACGGCGAGAGACCTATGCCGAGTATCTCGCGCACAAGGGACGGCCGGAGACGGTATATGCCACGGCGGAGATGGAGCAGCTCACGGCTGTCGCTCATGACACGCAACTGCCAGCAGAGGGCCATAAGCTGGGAAAGGACAGTGGCTATCGCGGCGCCACGGATGCCCATATCGAGGGTATAGATAAAGATGGGGTCGAGGATGGTGTTCATGATGACGGTGAACATCGTGGCCGACATGGCATGGCGGGGCTTGGACGCGGCGCGAAGCACAGCGTTCATACCGAAGTAGAGATGGGTGACGACATTGCCGAGAAGGATTATCTGCATATACTCCCGCGCATAAGTGATAGTATAGGGCGACGCACCGAAAAAGAGGAGCAGGGGGTCAAGAAACGTGAAGCACAAGGCACAGAGAAAGATGCCGACAAGAATATTCAGCGTGACATTATTGCCGAGAATCTGCTGTGCGTCGGCATAGCGTTTCTGTCCCAGACGGACGCTGATGAGAGTTGACGAGCCGACACCGATGGCAGCGCCAAAGGCTGCCGTGAGGTTCATGAAGGGGAAAGTGATGGCAAGGCCCGCTATGGCCAACGCCCCGACACCCTGGCCGATGAATATCGAATCGACCATATTATAAAGAGAGCTTGCCACCATAGCGATAATGGCGGGAAGCGCATATTGGGCAAGAAGCTTCCCTACCGGCCTCGTGCCTAACTCAAGTGTAACCTTTGTCTTATTGTCCATATATAGGCATGGCGGATATGACCATACATGCCACAGAATGCAAAATTACAAAAAAATAATAGAATCATAGGGCTATTACCGATTATTTTGATTAATTTTGCACTACTTTGCGTAGGGAGGGCGACAGCCTGACGCAAAACACACAGGGACAGGCATCGGCATGACAGCCTGCAAGGAAGAAGGGGCTACACGCACGTAACACACTCCTATCCGCCTCCCACTCCACCCTTATCTCCCCCACCCACTCCCATCTCCACATAACTTTCTCCTAACTCAACATAACTCCCCCTCTGAACAACCACATGTCAAGAATAATCCACATCATGGTCATCATGCTCTTATGGGCAGGAAGCACAGCAGCCAAAAGCATTGGGACACGCTGGAAGCCATACCCGGGCGGACGCTGCTACATGATGAGACTGGCGCTAAGAGACAAGGCACACAGCACATGCAGCATCGACAGCCCGCGAGCATTCCTCTCGCACAAGGCGATAGAGAGACGCCGCCGCCAGAACCTTGCCATCGACTCTACCGACCTGCCCATAAGCCCACGATATATCAGCATGATAAGTCGGGAGGGCATAGACATCGTCACAAAGAGCAAATGGAACAACACGGTCGTGGTGATGTCTAAGTCGATGCAGACACTCAAGGCAGTGGCAAAGCTGCCATGCGTCATAAGCTCACGCATAGTATGGAGGTCGCCAGACAGCATACCGGACAGCAAGCCGGCCCATAACATACGGGAGCAGAGAAACATGACGGACACGGAGAGCGCCTCAGAATACGGCATGGCGGAAAGACAAGTCAAGATGATAGGAGGCGAAGCCCTGCACGAGCGGAGATTCAACGGCGAGGGAATGACAATAGCTGTCCTCGACGGAGGATTCATGAACGTTGACCGCATAAAGGCATTCAAGGATGTCAGGATTGAGGGCACTGCCGACTTTGTCCACCCGAAATCAAGGAACATATACAGAGAGCTCGACCACGGCACAAAGGTCTTATCGGCCATGGCTGTCAATATGCCAGGCTACTACAAGGGGACTGCGCCAGGGGCGGCCTACTGGCTCATAAGATGCGAGGACGGAGAGACAGAGCAACTGGTAGAGGAGGACTACTGGGCGGCGGCAGCCGAGTTTGCCGACTCTGTCGGGGTGGACATCATATCCAGCTCACTCGGATACCATGAGTTCGACCATAAGGACATGGGACACAAGTACAGCGACCTTGACGGAGAGACATCGGTATGCTCACACGCCGCCTCGATGCTGGCGGCAAAAGGCATAGTGATGGTAAGCAGCGCAGGAAACGACGGAATGAGCGCATGGAAGAAAATCGGAGTGCCAGCCGACGCAAAGGATATCATAACCGTAGGAGCCGTAACACCACAACGCACTAACGCCGCATTCTCAAGCGTAGGGCCGACAGCCGACGGCAGGGTGAAGCCGGATGTCATGGCGGCAGGCTCGCCGGCAGCGGTGATAACAGGACGCGGGAATATGCTGAACGACATGGGGACATCATTCGCCGCCCCACAGATAGCGGGACTTGTGGCCTGCCTATGGCAGTCAATGCCCCAGAAGACAGCGCTGGAAATAGTCAACATCGTAAGGCAGATGGGAGACAACAAAGAGAATCCTGACAACATATACGGATACGGGATTCCTGACTTCAGCAGGAAAAGATAACACGCTATGAGCTGACAAACCACCCCAAGGAAGCCACCAACAAAACCCCATTCGGGCATACCATACATACACCACCATGCCACACCTCTCACTATACGAACTCAACAGCCTTGTCAGAGACGTCATAGAAGACACCCTGACAGGCCACTACTGGGTCGAGGCAGAACTGTCTGAGGCAAACGAGCGCCGCGGACACCTGTATCTCGACCTTATACAGAAGGCCGAGACCTCGGCGACACCTGTCGCAAGGGCCTCGGCAAAGTGCTGGGCGAATACATGGCTCACACTCAGACAGGAATTCGAGAGAGTGACACAGCAGAGACTGCATGCCGGCATGAAGGTGCTGCTTGAGGTCTATCCCCAGTTCCATCCCGCCTACGGATTCTCATGGATAGTGACAGATATTGACCCCACATACACTCTGGGCGACATGGCACGGCGACGCCAGGAGATAATCGAGGCGTTGAAAGCTGAGGGTGTCTTCGATATGCAGCGTGAGCTGCAGATACCATTGTTCTGCAAGAATGTGGCTGTCATATCGAGCGAGACAGCAGCCGGTTATGGCGACTTCTGCCGGCAGCTGGAGGACAACGGCTATGGTTTCCACTTCTCCGTGACACTCTTCCCCGCTGTAATGCAGGGAGAGAAAGTGGAGAAGACCGTCATACACGCTCTCAGCGAGATATATCGGCGTATGGACGATTATGACTGTGTGGTGATAATACGTGGAGGCGGAGCGACAACAGACATGTCTGGATTCGACACGCTGACGCTGGCTGAGGAGGTGGCAAACTTCCCGTTGCCGATAATAACAGGCATCGGGCATGAGCGCGACGAGAGCGTGATAGACATGGTGGCACACACAAGGGTAAAGACACCGACAGCGGCCGCGGCATTCCTCATTGACAACCTCGCCAGGACATCAGCCATCATAGACAATGCGGCAGAACGCATCGTGGCGAGCGTAAGGCAAAGGCTGGAACGGGAGAATATGAGAATGACAGGACTGGCAACAAGAATCCCCATGCTCTTCTCGCTCGTGAAGACAAGGGAGACAGCACGCCTGTCTGGCCTGTCACAACGCATGGCCAGCACAAGCGTGACATACATACAGAGACAGAGACACCAGATAGATATACTGGAAAGACGTATCCCAACAGCCGTCGGCAGCATGACCGACAGGGAAAGACACCGCATAGAGATGCTCGGGCAGAGATGCTCAGCGCTCGACCCGCAAATCATCCTCAGAAGAGGATACTCAATGACAATGTCAGAGGGACATATCGTGACCGACCCTGACAAGATTCCTGACGGCGCGATACTGGAGACAAGGCTTGCCGGCGGAACCATGACATCTATAAAAACAGGACAAAAACAATCAAAAGCTTGAGCATAAATAGATATGGAAAAGATAAACTACGAACAAGCGATAGACGAACTGGAGACTATCGTCAAGAAGATGGAGTCAGGCGAACTTGACCTTGACACACTCACCGAGAAACTAAAAAGAGCACAAAAGCTGATAAAGCTATGCAAAGACCGTCTGACAAAGACCGACGAGGAGATAAAGAAGATACTTGCGTCTGACAACTGATGTTTTTTCTATACAATGGAGACTTTTAAGACAAATCATTTGGCAGAATGCGGAATTTAGTGTAATTTTGCAAGCAAATTGGACTTTTGTCCTTATAAATCGAAACAAAACATTACAACATAAAGCAGCAAGGTATGAAAGATTTTGATTGGGAGAACCTTGGTTTCGGTTACCATAAAACCGATTATAACGTTCGATGTTACTATCATGACGGGAAATGGGGAGAAATTGAAATATGTTCCAGCGAATACATCAACATGCATATCGCTGCCACATGTCTCCATTACGGACAGGAGGCTTTTGAGGGTCTCAAGGCGTATCGCTGTCCTGACGGCAAGGTGAGGGTGTTCCGCTCTGACGAGAACGCTGCAAGACTACAATCCACATGCCGCGGAATACTCATGCCAGAGGTATCGACAGAGATGTTCAACAAGATGGTCGATATGGTAGTAAGACTCAATCAGGAGTATATACCGACATACGAGAGCGGAGCGACACTCTACGTGCGCCCTCTGCTCGTCGGATTGACACCACAGGTAGGCGTACATCCTGCTGAGGACTATATGTTCCTCATCTTCGTCACACCAGTAGGCCCATACTTCAAAGGAGGATTCTCGACAAACCCATACGTCATAATAAGAGACCACGACCGTGCGGCCCCTCTCGGAACAGGCATATATAAAGTCGGCGGAAACTATGCGGCATCACTCCTCGCCAACGACAAGGCACACAAGATGGGATACGCATGTGAGTTCTATCTCGACGCACGCGAGAAGAAATATATCGACGAGTGTGGAGCAGCCAACTTCTTCGGAATAAAGGACAACACATACGTGACACCAAAGTCAACATCTATACTTCCATCCATAACGAACAAGTCGCTCATGCAGCTTGCTGAGGATATGGGAATGAAAGTAGAGAGACGACAGATACCAGAAGAGGAGCTCTCTACATTCGAGGAGGCAGGAGCATGCGGCACAGCAGCTGTCATCTCGCCTATCTCACGCATAGACGACATTGAGACCGGCAAGTCATACGTATTCGGAGATGAGCCAGGGCCTATAAGCGAGAAACTCTATCACCATCTCAGGAATATCCAATACGGCATAGAGCCTGATGTACACGGATGGACACGCGTCGTGATAGAATAATGAAAGCCCGGCAGGCAAAGGCTGGCACAAGGACAGGAAGATACCGCCATGTCCCATCCACATAAGCCAGACTGATGCCACGTCATGAAAAGACGTTTTGCCATAAAGAAGAAAAAAAACACTGCCAGACAGACCGCTTACATAAAGTGGGGGCCTATCTGGCAGTTTTCAAATAACAACGATTGACATACAGAGAAAGATGTTTTCTCAGGCTGTCCAATAAAGACATATAACCGAAACCACATTTAATCACATAAATCATGAAACAGAATTCTGAATTTCGCCGTCAGGCATTGTCCAAGCTTGAAGGCAACTGGGGCACTGCTGCCCTGATCACAATAGTATATTTATTGTCTGTGAATATAATTACTGGAGGAGGCTCGGTATGCTTGGCACAGATAGGGCAAGAAGTGTCAATAGTAGGCAACCTGCTCTACATCCTGATCCTGCCAATGTCGTTTGCATGCACGGTCTCATTCCTGAATCTGGCGCGTGGAGGTAACCTCTCCGTGGCATACCTCTTCAAATTCTTCAGCAATAAGAAAGTATGGGTCATGATGATTCTCAAGACCATATATATAGCACTATGGACACTGCTGCTCATCATACCAGGCATAATAAAAACATATTCATACGCCATGGCAGAGTTTATCATGCTCGATAATCCAGATGTAGGGGCAGATGAGGCAATAAAGATTAGTATGCAGATGATGAAAGGCAATAAGCTCAAGCTGTTCCTGCTCGACCTCTCATTCATAGGATGGATAATTCTGGCTCTCCTTACATTCGGACTCGGAATGATACTACTCACTCCTTATATCTATACAGCACATGCTGAGTTCTATATAGACTTGAAAGCAGAGACAACAGCAGAACCCGTGACCATAGCAGAATAATGAGAGAATCATAATAGAATCGACTGGACAAAACAACTCTCACACAGAACAAGCATTAATGTCAAAAGGAAAACTGGCGAAATTCGCAGATATGGAACGCTACGAGAATGTGTTCCAATACCCATACTCCGTCGTTGACAATGTGCCATTCGAAATGAAGGGACATTGGAGGGAAGAATATTTCAAGAACAACAACCCGATAGTCCTTGAGCTTGGATGCGGTAAGGGAGAATACACCGTAGAGCTGGCACGTCTGTACCCTGATGTCAACTTCATCGGAGTTGACATAAAAGGAGCACGAATGTGGACAGGGGCGACACTCGCCCTGAACGAAGGATTGAAGAATGTAGCGTTCCTGCGTACAAACATAGAGATTATCGACCGTTTCTTCTCTCACGACGAGGTTAACGAGATATGGTTGACATTCTCTGACCCTCAGATGAAGAATCCGAGAAAGCGGCTCACATCCACATACTTCATGGAACGCTACCGCCGCTTCCTGATAGACAACGGAACCGTTCACCTTAAAACAGACTCTAACTTCCTCTTCACCTATACAACATATATGGTGGATACAAACCGTCTGCCACTGCTCTTCCGTACAGAAGACCTTTACCATCAAGAAGGACTTGACGATGAGACACAGAAGATTCTCTCTATCCAGACATATTACGAGAAGATGTGGCTCGAGCGAGGTCTGAATATCAAATACCAGAAATTCCGCCTTCCCCACGACATCACGTTAACAGAGCCTGACGTGGAGATAGAGCTTGACGATTACCGCTCATACCGTAGAGACAAGCGCTCATCACTTGACAAGGCAAGATAAGCGGGCCATATACCCCAATCCCTAAACACAAGCTATGTACATGAACGACACGTGACGTATATATACTATATATACCCTCAAATCCGTAACTGCGCGCATACTATGATACATAAGCGAAAATAATCTGCATCGTTAGTGAAAAGGGGGCACAGCGAATCGAATGTCACCATAAAGAAATATACATCCCCCTTACCCCACCATGCGACTTGAGGCAATACGCAGAATCATGAC
>JBJEAW010000096.1:0-3126 GCA_051869435.1 Prevotella sp.
GTTGAGTCAAACGGAATGGCTTCCACTCGATTTTGCGAATTTATAGAACCACCCAACTAATAAAAACAACGATAATGATGAAATCCCTGACAGTGAAAGAAGAAGAAATCATGAACCATTTCTGGACGTATGGTGACATGCAGATACGCGAGCTGCAATCGCATTACAGCGAGCCGAAGCCACATGTGAACACTCTCAGCACATTAGTGAAGATACTTGAGGAAAAAGGCTTTCTGGACCATCGTGCGCTGACAGCACGCTGCTTCCAGTATTTCGCCACTATAAGCCGTGAGGAGTATTCTGAAGGTTCGCTGACAAATGTTGTCAACAAATTCTTCGGCCGTTCATATCTCAATGCGGTCTCTGCATTGGTCAGAGAGGAGAAACTTTCTGTTGACGACCTGAGACAACTGATAAGAGAAGTGGAGGAGGGCTGATTATGGGTGCTTTCTTTATATATAACATAAAGGTGTCCCTGTGCCTGATAGCCTTTTTCTTGGTATATAAATTGCTCATCAGCCGAGACACGTTCTATCGCTTCAGCCATTACCTGCTGTTGGGTCTGGTGGCGGTGTCGCTTGTCCTGCCTGTTGTCCGGCTGTCGCTTAACGACAGTAACGCCCTGAGCGAAGGAGTGGTTGACATGGAGGCTTTCGTCATGCAGGTCGCCGCTTCACAGAGTCCTGCATCTGCCGATTTGTCCTTGTCGCCATGGCAGGTTGTATGTGCCATATATATAATAGGTGTCATCGTGCTTGCCATCATGAATGTGGTGTCTTTCATACAGATATCGCGGCTCATGGCTGGCGGTGAGGAAGCAGTGAGGCATGGAGGGCTGCGGGTGGTTGTTGTCGATGAGCCTGTGTCTCCGTTCAGCTGGTTCGGGAATGTCGTGATGAACCGCACCGACTATGCTACCGCACCGCATGAGATACTCACCCATGAGCAAGCCCACGCACGTCTGGGCCATTCTTATGAGGTGCTTCTCTGCAATCTGCTCATCCTGTTCCAGTGGTTCAATCCCGCTGCGTGGCTGCTTAAGCGTGAGTTGCAGGATATTCATGAGTATGAGGCTGACGCGGCGGTCTTGAGAGAAGGTGTTAACGCCAAGCAGTATCAGATGCTGCTTATAATGAAGTCAGTGGGAGAACGCGCGTTCCTATTGGCTAACAACCTAAATCATAACTCACTTAAAAAACGAATCAGAATGATGAACCGAAAGAAGACAGAGAGGTGGAAGTGTCTCAAGGCACTCGCCATCGTGCCCGTAGCCGTATGTGCGGCCGTGGCATTCGCTTCGCCTGTGGCAGAGCAGGCAACACGTACTATAGAGCGCGAGACAAGCATCGTGACAGAGAGAATGGCCGGGAGCCTCGCCACGGAGACACCGGCTGTATTGTCTGCCGCAACAGTGGAAGAGCAGAAAAATGTCAGCGACGCTGTCCCAGAGCCTGCCGCTCACGATGGAGATGACGACAAGGTATATGATTTGGTAGATAATACGCCAGAGTTCCCCGGAGGCTCGATGGCCCTTATGGAGTTTCTCAGGGATAATGTGAAATATCCTAAGGGCGCGTTCGAGAGGAATGTGCAGGGCAGTGTGATAGTAAGCTTCGTGATTGACAGAGACGGCTCTGTGACCGATGTACATGCTTTGAAACCTCTCGATGAGGAGCTTGACGCTGAGGCTGTCAGAGTGATAAGCTCGATGCCAAAGTGGACTCCGGGCACAGTGAAAGGCGAGCCTGTCAGGGTGAAATACTTTGTTCCGGTAGCCTTCCGCCTGAAAACGGACAAGCCAACGGATAAGGCTGGAGCTGCGGGAAGCACAGGAAAGAAGCCCCTCTTGTCGGCCAGCGATATGCTGTATGTTGTCGATGGAGAGGTGAGGCCCCAGGCCGAGGCCACTGCTCTGGAGCCATCGGCGGTAAAGAGTGTAGAAGTGTTGAAGACTGACGAGGCCCTGAAGCAGTATGGTGCGGAGGGGAAGAAAGGCATCGTCGTTATCAAGACAAAGTGATTAAGCCCCACTTCTGATATGCTTTAAGGATTATGGGGGAGTTCACGCAATGGCGAGAACTCCCCTTGGCTCACACAAACAACATTACTTTATACATAATGCAAGAAATGAAAAAGGTTCTGCTGATGACGCTTTTTGCGCTGTCTTTCTTAACCATGGCTTATGCCCAAAGCGACGAGCCTGTGCTACCACGTTACATAGTCAATGGCCGTTACTTTTCCACTGCCTCTTCTGCGGTATTCTCCCTGCCGGGTGTCACCATCATGCCGGTCAAGGACAATGAAGGCAATCGTGCCATGCTGCTCATCCTTTCAGACAATGAAATACCTGAGAGTCTGCTGCAATATGAGATTCCACGCACGAGAGTGAGGAATGTGGAACAGTTTGACGATGCGGCGAAGACAATGCTTGGCATGTACAAGGCGGTACATTCGGCTATACCAGATGATGGCGGCCTGAGGGTAGGGGAGAGGCTCACGGGCACATTCACGCTCCATGACATCGACGGTGGGGTATGGACAGAGCTGTCGATAAGCGGCAAGGCGACCGTCGTAAACTGCTGGTACTCAGGGTGTAGCCCATGCCGTAGGGAGATGAAAGAGCTGTCGGCATGGAAGGCGGAGCATCCGTCGGTGGTCTTCCTCTCCGCCAATTTCGAGCCGAGAGACAAGGTTAGGAAGGTCGCAGAGGCAGAGGGATTCACGTGGACACATCTGTATGAGGACACGTTCTTCACGAAATGGGTGGGCGACAAGGGGTTCCCGCTGACGATAGTGATAGACAAGGACGGCATTGTGAGGAATGTCACACACGGCACTAACAAGGAGAAGCGCGACGCTCTCCATAGGCTTATAGCCGAGCTCGCAGCCGAGTAGAGGGGTAGATGGTGCCCGATGGCTCCCTTTCCTGCTGACAATTATGGGCTGTTGGTATGCCTCGTCGTGGGTGTTCTTTATGCCTGGGCATAAAGAAGATGGTGGATGTTTGATGTGAATATTGTGGCGGTGATGCAGAAAAAAAGCAGGTTCTTGCACGGTTTTCGGCATTTTTCGGGGCACTAGGAAAAACCTGTGTCAACTGGAAAAACAAAAACCGAAATCAACCCC
>JBJEAW010000097.1:0-10412 GCA_051869435.1 Prevotella sp.
CAAATCACTGATTAGCAACAGAAACGACAAATAGAATATCAAACTTGGGTTAATATCAGGTACAAGAGAGGAGTGTATTTCCTTACGTTCATCAGAGCAAACATCTAAATGGTTAAAAGGTTTAGGTCTAAATGAGGGGCTAATCAGACCATACAGATATTTACAAGAGCAAACAATCTTCCAGAACGGAATACTAAGAGGACAACTATTCTGCAATATAATGGTACGCTATAACAACGTCAGTTTGTCAGAAAGAGAGATTATAGAAATAGACAATTATATAAAGGCAATGAATCAGGAAAGAACACCTATGGTGGATTCATGTCAGGTTAAGGGCACACCAAATATCATTCTGATTCTTGTAGAGTCATATATCTCCGAAGCGTCAAAAGTTAGAATAGGAGGAAAGAGTGTTACCCCAAATCTCAACAAGCTTATTGGGGAAAATGGCACATACTGTAACATGAAGATGCAATCACAAAGAGGTGCTGGAGAATCGAGCGATGCACAGGTGTCATATTTTACCGGTCTCATACCATTATCATCTGAATTGTCTATATCATACATTGCACACGATTCGATAATAGGATTACCCAGACTATTGAAAGAGCAAAAGCAATATACGACATATATCACCCTACCTACACCATCTTACTTTTGGCACCAAAACGAGCTAAACCCCAAGTATGGCATTGACAATGTAATCGACTGTATTGACAAAGGTAATAACTGGTGTGATGATGAAATGCTTTTCAACAAACTGGAATGGCAGAATCTACGACAACCCTTTTTCAATACAATCCTTACTGTAAGTATGCATGGAAGCTATGAAGGCGATATGCCATATAACACAAAAGCTGACTCACCATTTACTTATCCTAAGAATTACTCTAAAGAGTTCTGTCACTATTTAGACAGATGTTACTTCACTGACATGCAAATAGGGAAATACATTAATCACCTGAAGAAAACGAGGTTATATGAAAACTCAGTTATAATAATAACTTCAGACCATCAGACAAAACCAAACTCTCTTAATATGGATGTCAATGACAAAGATTTGCCTTTGATAATTGTGAATTCGGGAATAGACCTCAAACGCTTCTGGAAAGGGGAGATGAACCAAATTGATTTATATCCCACTCTACTTGACATGTTTGGGATTGAATGTGAATGGAGAGGATTCGGACGCAGTATCCTGCGCAGTGGATACTCTTCCAAGATATCTGCTCGGAGCAAAGAGATATCGGGGAAGATAATTAGAGGTAACTACTTTGGCCAGTAATAACAGTAAAACGAAAAAGCGGCACGATAGAAGAAGGACAAAAGTAAAAGCGCCATCTTTCTGACTCCTAATGCCTGGGAAAGGCTTATCGGGAGAAAGAAAGATGGCGCTTTGGTGTATGCTTATATGCCGAGGCTGGGTGATATCAACCACAGGGCTGCCGTGTCAAAAGGGGTGGAGGGGCAAAGAGATATCAAACCAAAGGGGCTGTCAGGGAAAAGGGGGTGAAGAGGATGACAGCCGTGATGGCGGGGATATCAAGCAGCGGCAGCGGCATGGATAGCCTCATAGATGCAGCTGGCAATACCGAAGAGGAGGATGCCCGCGGTGCAGATGGCAAGTGTGAGGCGTGTGTTGCAGTCGCTCTTGAATGTCGGCAGCGGTGTCTCTGTCTTGTTGATGTACATGGCCTTGACGATAAGGAGGTAGTAGTAGAGTGACACTACGGTGTTGACAAGGGCAATGAACATGATGAAGTATGGCCACCAGTTGCCCTCCTGTCCGTTGACAGAGGCGAGGAAGACGAAGAACTTAGAGAACATACCAGCGAATGGCGGTATGCCGCCGAGCGAGAAGAGAGCGAGCGTCATGAGGAACGAGAGCTTCGGATTGGTCTGGTAGAAGCCGTCGTAGGTTGACATCTCTGTGCGTCCGCCATTGTTCTGCTCTACAACAGAGATGATGGCGAAGACACTCATGTTAGCTACAATATAAACGAGGACATAGTACATGAGCGAGGATATCGTAGCGGCATAGTCGGCACCTATCACGGCGAGCATGATGTATCCGGCCTGTGATATGGATGAGAATGCCATGAATCGCTTCAGCTCGCTCTGACGTATGGCCATGAGGTTGGCTACAGTGATGCTGAGGACGATGAGGATATACATCATCACCTCCCAATAGGCTGTCATGGGCGCGAATACCTTTGTGAGGATAACGGCGAGTGTGAAGGCTGCCGCTCCCTTAGATATGACGCTGAGATATCCCGTGACAGTTGTGGGCGCTCCTTGGTAAGTGTCGGCAGTCCAGAAATGGAATGGCACGAGGCTTATCTTGAATCCGAGACCGGCGACGAAGAAGACCATGCCGCATATTGTCATCGGTGTGCAGCTCAGGAGCATTGTGAACTCTGTGAAGTACAATGTGCCAACGGCTCCGTAGAGCAGAGACATGCCGTAGAGCATCACGCCGCTTGAGAATGTCGCTGTCAGGATAAACTTTGCAGCAGCCTCAGCCGAGTCCTTGCGCATCTTGTCGAGGGCCACCATGCACGCGAGAGGCACGCTGGCTGTCTCAAGTCCGAGGAAGAACATGAGGAAAGAGCCTGCGCTCATCATGACATACATGCCGAGGAGTGTAGATACTGTGAGCATGTAGAACTCACCCTCTATCTTGCGTGTGTCATCGTTAGAGAGCCATCTCTTTGACTGTAGTACGACGATGAATGTTCCAGCACACAGGATGGCCTTCATCATTGTGTTGGCCGGTGTCGCAATATAAGCCCCGCCGAAGATCTCGTATGTCTCCTGGCATGAGAACAGGGTGGCTGCGGCCGACGCGAGGAGCATGACGCTGACGATGGGGTTGAACCATTCGCGGCATTTCTTGCCATGGCTGGCAAAGTCAGCTATGAATGTTATGACCAGCACGGCGACGAGAATCGCCTCTGGTATCATCTGTATAAACTGTATATAGTTCATGATTCTTATTGTCAATTATTATATGGTGTGTGTCACGATTCTGTTGCTTAGTTTATCACGCTGAGAATATTTCCTACAGCACCATTGATGACATTGCTTGCCCAGAGAGGGAAAGAGCCGAGAGCGGCGACACAAGCGATGAGGCATCCTACAGCGAAGCGCTCGTCCCATGTTGCATCGGTGAGAGTCTCATAATGTGGGTCGGCAACTTTCTCGAAGAGTATGAAGCCCACAGTACGCAGGATATAGACTGCTGTGACAACGATTGATGTGCAGGCGATGATAGTGCAGCAGCGGTGGAAAGTGTCTGCATTCTCGAAAGAGCCTACGAATATTGTCATCTCTGCGATGAATCCGGAGAATCCTGGCAGACCAAGATTGGCGAGACCTGCTATGACGTATCCCACAGAGAGGAACGGCATGATCTTCATGAGTCCGCCGAGCTTGCGTATGTCACGTGTGTGTGTACGGCCGTATATCATACCGATGAGGGCGAAGAAGAGTGCTGTCATCAAGCCGTGAGAGAGCATCTGGAGTATCGCGCCTGTGCAGGCTGTCTTTGTCATCATGAGGAGTGCGAAGAGCACAAGTCCGCAGTGAGACACTGACGAGTAGGCGTTGATGAACTTGAGGTCGGTCTGCACACATGCCGAGAAGGCTCCATAGACGACAGAGATTGTGGTGAGGATAAGGAATATCCATGCCAGGTCGTTGGCAGCCTGTGGGAGGAGGAACATGGCGATGCGGAAGCATCCGTATCCGCCGAGCTTCATGAGCACTCCGGCATGGAGCATAGAGACAGATGTCGGGGCACAGCCGTGACCGATAGGCGACCATGTATGGAACGGGAACAGCGCTCCGAGGACACCGAAGCCGATGAAGACAAACGGGAAGAGGATATTCTGCACCTCAGCCGGGATGTTGTTCTCATGGGCTATCTCGAGGATGTTCATCGTCGTGGCACCATTGAAGAAGTAGATGCCTACGAGGCCGAGGATGATGAGCGCGGAACCTCCCATGAGCATGAGTGTCAGCTTCATGGCCGCATACTCTTTCTTGCCTGAGCCCCAGTAGCCGATAAGGAGGTACATAGGGATAAGGGCCACCTCATAGAACATGAACATCGAGAAGAGGTCAATGGTGATGAAGAATCCATAGACACCTGTCGAAAGGAGTGTGAACCAGAGGAAGAACTCTTTTGTAAGAGGCTGAAGCTTCCATGATGCGAATGTGCCGGTGAAGACGATGATGCTCGACAGGAGGAGCATGACAACCGATATGCCGTCAACACCGACAGCGTAATTGATATTTAGCGATGGGAACCATGCTATCGATGACTCCAGCAGCATCTCTGCATCGTTGCCCGCAGCGCGCTCGCCTATGAAGTATATGGTGAGCCATGCGGACAGCGCGACAAGACAGCTTGCTCCTGTAACCATCACACCACGCACCTGATTGACGCTGCGTGCGGCCCAGAGGCCGAGTAGCATCAGCGCGGGGATAATAACGAATAATGTCAGTATATTCATTGCTGTATATTGTTTATATGGCGTTGTGCCTGTGGGCACTAAAGCCAGAATAATCTGTTTAGTGTTCTATGGGTTTTATCAGAGAGCAAGTAATATGAGCACGAGGGCTACCGCACCAGATATGAACCAAGCGGCATAGTGGCGCACATCGCCTGACTGCCAGCTGCGTATGCTCTCTCCACTCTCGTTGGCGCCCCACGCGGTGAAGTCGATGAAGCCGTTGATGACTTTCTCGTCAATCCACTGTACAGGACGTGATACGAAGCGGAAGAGAATCTTGTGTGTGACGAACATATACACCTCATCGAGATAGAAGCGATGGTAGGCCCACTTGTGGAGACGTGGGGCGGAAGCGTACATCTTGTCGGCGACAGGCTGCTTCTCGCCCTTGAAGATATATGTGGCGAGGGCAATGGCAGCGATGGCTATGACGGTTGATGTCGCGGCTACCTGTGGGTCGAAGTGTACGGTATATTGTGTTCCGGCAGCGCTGACGATAGAGCCGAAGCTTGCCCAGTCCCATCCGAGGAATCCGCCAAGCGTTGTGAACACGCCGACACCGACAGTCACCACGCTGAGGAATATGAGCGGGAATGTCATGACGAACGGAGCCTCATGAGGAGTGTGGTGGGCATGGAGCTCCTTGTTCTCTGTTCCCCAGAATATGCCGTAGTAGAGACGGAACATATAGAACGCTGTCATGGCGGCGACACCTGTCATCCACCATCCGCAGAGAGGAGAGTAGGCGAAGCAGGCTGTTATGATCTCATCCTTCGAGCTGAAGCCTGAGAAGAACGGTATGCCGGCGATGGCGAGACATGATATGAGGAATGTCGCGTGTGTGACAGGCATGTACTTCTTCAGTCCGCCCATGGCAGACATCTCGTTCGAGTGGACCGCATGGATGATGCATCCTGCTCCGAGGAAGAGACAAGCCTTGAACATGGCGTGAGTGAAGAGGTGGAACATAGAGGCCATATAGCCCAGCTGGGCATGGTTGTCGAGGACAGCGCCGTGGTGGCCTGGAAGGCAGACGCCGAGGGCTACCATCATGAACGCTATCTGTGATATCGTAGAGAACGCGAGTACACGCTTTATATCGCTCTGCGCACAGGCGACGGCGGCAGCGTAGAACGCAGTGAAGGCTCCGACGACGACGACGATGTTCATGGCCTGTGGCGCATACTCTATCCAGAGTGGGAAGAGGCGTGCTATCTGAACCACACCGGCGACGACCATCGTGGCGGCGTGGATGAGCGCAGAGACAGGTGTCGGGCCCTCCATGGCATCAGGGAGCCATATATGGAGAGGGAACATGGCCGACTTGCCCGCACCGCCGATGAACATCAGGACGAGGGCTGTCGGCAGGATGATGGAGCCTGTGGCAGCGGCACGTGAGGCGTCGCATGTCGTGAAAGCTGTCATGCCGTCGGCGAGCTGTATCTCTGTCCCTGTGAACGAGAAGTTGAACGAGCCGGTGTAGAAGCCGAAGATGAGGATGCCGACAAGGAAGAACATATCGGCGAAGCGTGTGACGATGAAGGCCTTCTTAGACGCGTGTACGGCGGCGTGCAGCTCATAGTAGAATCCGATGAGGAGATAAGAGCTGACACCGACGAGCTCCCAGAACATGTACATCTGGAAGATGTTGGTGGCGAGGACAAGGCCGAGCATAGACATGGTGAAGAGCGAGAGGAACGCATAGTAGCGCTGGAATCCCTTCTCGCCATGCATATAGCCGAAAGAGTATATATGCACCATGAACGACACTGTCGAGATGACTATGAGCATCATGACGGATATCGGGTCGAGGAGTATGCCAAGGTCGAAATGGAGCGAGCCGAGCGGCAGCCATGTGTAGTTGTATGGCACGATAGTGGCGAATGTTCCGTCAGCAAGGCGTGGCATGCTGAAGTACTGGAACGCCGCGATGTAGCACAGTACGGTGACAATGCCCAGGGTACATGTACCGATGAGGCCTGCGACCTTGTGCGACCACGCATATTTGTTTCCCGCGAAGTCTGGCAAACCTATTACCAGGAAGGAAAGCAGTGGCAGAAGCAGTATGCCTAATGTATAACCGAATTCCATTGTTATCGTTTGTTGTTCTTGTTATGAAAAGAGAGGTTTGTCAGTGATTTTTTACTTCTTGAGATTCTTTATCGCATCGACAGTGTCCGACTTGAAGTGGTGATAGACATTCAGGATGATGGCTATGGCCACGGCGCTCTCTGCCGCACTGACACCGATAGAGAAGAGCGTGAAGAAGAATCCCTCCAGCTCTCCGGGGTAGAGCATGCGGTTGAAAGCCGCGAAGTTGATATCGACGGCGTTGAGGACAAGCTCGACGGAGATGAGCATGGCGATAAGATTGCGGCGTGTGATGAAGCCGAAGACGCCGATGAAGAACAGTATCGCGCTGAGCACGAAGAAACATTGTACTGGAACCATAATGACTTTACTCCTCCTCTCTTTGGTTACGTGATACTACAAGACCTCCTATGATACATGCGAGCAGGAAGAGCGATATGAACTCGAACGGGAGGACATACTCATACTTCCCTGCCCCGACGAGTGCTGTGCCTATCTTATCCATAGGCACCTCCTTGTCGGCCACCATCATGAACTGGTCGAAGAAATGGCTTTTCAGCTGCACTCCAATGACTGTCGCCGCGCCGACGATGGCGAGCAGCAGCGCCCATGCGCCGCGCTTGATGTCAAGGCGTTCCTTGATGCCCTGCAGGGAGCGGCGTGAGAGGAGCTGTATGGCGAAGATGTATATCATCGTCATGCCGCCGGCGTAAATGCTCAGCTGTGCTGCGCCGAGGTATGTATAGTCGAGCAGGAAATAAAGGCCTGCTATGGCAAAGAGCACGAAGAGGAGTGCTGTCACGGCACGCATGATGCGTGTTGTGAACACCGATGCCAGTGCGGCGATGACTATCACGGCCGCAAGTATAGCGAATACGATTATGTTTGCCATTGTTTATTTCTCCTCTTTTTTAGCAGGCTGTGGTTTTGGAGCTGCGGCGGCTAACTTGGCGTTCTCCGCATACTGGTCGAGCTCAGCCTGTGTTGGTGGCACATTGAGGTGTTGTACGAGAGCGTTACGGTTGAAGACGGCGTTCTCGAAGTCTTTCACGAATTTGATGGCGTCATGTGGACATGCATTGACGCACAGCTGGCAGAACATGCAGTCGCCGAGGTCATACTGATAGTCGAGCAGGAGCTTTTTCTTCTTTCCCTCTGCTGTGGTGACCATCTGCGATGTTATCTTTATGCTGCCGTTAGGGCATGCTTTCTCGCAGAGTGTACAAGCGATGCACTTGTTGTGGCCGTTCTCGTCGGCAGGCATGATGAGTGTCCCGCGGTGGCGCTCAGCGATGTGCTGTGTGTGGCGGTTCTCAGGATACTGCTCGGTAATCTTCGGTGTGACGTACTCGCCCATCGTGATGTCCATACCTGTCAGCAGAGTCTTTATGCCTGAGATGGCACTGCCTATATATGAATTGTTTTTTGACATTTCTGTTTATATTTCTATGGTGGGGATGGGTTGTGCCGGATAGGTGTGGGGATGCCCCGCGCGCTCCGGCCTCGCCATGTTCTCCATGTTTTATTTATCTTTCTTTACGGCTATGTCGGCGCCGACAAGCTTCTGGTCGCGTGCGAACTGGCTACGGAACTTCATGGCACGTGATACGATGACGACGGCGATGACGAGCAGTATGAGCGCCACGAGGATGCCTATGCCCATGATGCCTGTGAGGCCGCAAGCGACGCATACGGTCATGAGGATGAGGTTGAAGAGTGCCACAGGCATGAGATACTTCCACTCAAGCTTCAGTATCTGATCGATGCGGAGACGTGGGAATGTCCACTTAATCCACATCAGGAGCCATACCATGGCGAACGCCTTCGCGAGGAACCATACTATGCCTGGTATCATGTCCATGACAGCGTCGAAGCCCTCTATGCCGATGTGGATAGGGCACCATCCGCCAAGGAAGACGAGTGTTGTCATGCCTGCCACGATGAAGAGGTTGAGGAACTCGGCGAGGTAGTAGAATCCGAAGCCCATGCCAGAGTACTCTGTGTGGTATCCGGCTGTCAGCTCTGACTCGGCCTCGGCGAGGTCGAACGGGCCACGGTTGGCCTCGGCGTTGCCTGCCACGAGGAATATGATGAAGGCGATGATGGCGGGCACGTGTCCCTGGAATATGAGCCAGCCGAATGGGCCGCTCTGTGCCTCTACGATACCGCTCACCTGCATCGTGCCTGTAAGGATGCAGGCTGTGATGAGGCAGAGGCCGAGAGACATCTCATAGCTTATCATCTGTACCGCTCCACGCATGGCGGAGACGATGCCGTACTTGTTGTTCGACGACCATCCGGCGAGGAACACTCCGATGACACCGATGGCGGAGACGGCTGTGTAGAGGAATATGCCGACGTTGAAGTCGAGAATCACGGCACCCTTGTTCCACGGGAGGAAGGCGAAGGCGCCGACAGAGCCCACGATGACGAGCACCGGGGCGAGGGCGTAAAGGAGCTTGTCGGCCTTATCGACGAAGAAGATCTCCTTGATGAGCATCTTGAGAACGTCGGCAAAGACCTGGAGCAGGCCCCACGGGCCGACGCGCATAGGGCCGAGACGGCACTGGAAGTATGCGCAGACTTTACGCTCCATGAATATCAGTGCGATGGCGAGGAGGGCGTAGCCTACTATGATGAGGAGCCCCACAAGGATGCACTCGATAAGTATGGCGAGCCATGCCGGACACCCGCAGGTGTAGAGCAGAAGGCTGTCAAACCATGTCGTTACTATCGAAAAATCAAACATGTCTGTTGTTTTCTTGTTGTGGCAGAGTGTCCCTTCCTGGCCGGCGCGGGGCCGCCGTGGGGATGTCTCTGTCGTTTTGTATATATATTATTAAGGTGTGGGAGAGGGATGACACGGTGTCGTCCGGATATCTCACGGCTGCTGTCAGCGGTCGATATCGGGGATGATGTAGTCAAGTCCGGCACCCACGGCGATGAGGTCGGCCACCTTTGTGCCGCGCAGCATCTCGTCGAGAGCGGCCACGAGGGTCAGAGCCATAGGGCGCAGCTTCATGCGGTAAGGCGACTTGTCGCCACGTGAGTCGAGATACACGCCGAACTCACCGCTTGTTCCCTCTACCGAGAAGTACCACTGTCCCTCCGGACACTTGATGATAGGCTTCTGCTTGATGTAGTAGTCGCCCTCCGGTATGTTGTCTATGAGCTGCTCTATGATGCGTATTGACTGCTCTATCTCTTTCACACGGAGGTAGTAGCGGTCCTGTGAGTCGCAGTTCTGGAGGACAACTTGGTCCCACTCGACCTTGTCATACATGGCGTAGGGGTGGTTCTTACGGAGGTCGTTGGCCCACTGTGATGCGCGTCCGTTAGAGCCAGACATGCCGTATGATATGGCGTTCTCCTTTGATATCACGCCGACACCCTCAAGGCGCTGGTGGGTGATGACGTTCTCGCCGAAGACATTGAGATACTCGTCGAGTTTCGGGCGGAGATACTTGCAGAGCTTCTTGACATTAGCCTGGAAGTTCTCGTCGATGTCAGCCTGCAGGCCGCCGATGCGGTAGTAGTTCTGTATGAGGCGGCCACCTGTTGTCTCTTCCATGACGTTGAGGACATACTCGCGGTCGCGCATGCAGAAGAGGAACGCCGTGAGGGCTCCGAGATCCTGTGCGTAGCATCCGAGGTAGAGCAGATGGCCGTCAATGCGCTGCAGCTCGTCCATGATGGTGCGTATGGTCTTGATGCGGTCGTTCAGCTCCACCCCGAGGGCTTCCTCTATTACGCCGCAGATGGCATGGCGGTTCATCATGGCAGAGAGGTAGTTGAGACGGTCGG
>JBJEAW010000097.1:10512-13633 GCA_051869435.1 Prevotella sp.
ACGCCGCAGATGGCATGGCGGTTCATCATGGCAGAGAGGTAGTTGAGACGGTCGGTGAGGGCGAGTGTCTGTGGGTAAGTCATCTCCTCACACATTTTCTCTATACCACGGTGTATGTATCCGAGGTGTGGGTATATCTTCTTGACCGTCTCGCCGTCGAGGACGGTCTGGAGGCGCAGCACGCCGTGGGTAGAAGGGTGCTGTGGGCCTATGTTTACGACGAAGGCGTCATCCTCGAAGAGTGGGACGGTGGTCTCCACGACGTGTCCCTCGGCATCGAGGTCGTAGCGTGTCGTTGTCTCTGGGTCTTCCTCGTCGTCGAGAGTGTAGCCTTCCTGTGGCTTGAAGTCTTTCAGGAAGGGGTGTCCCTTGAAGTCGCTGCGCAGGAAGAGGCGGCGCATGTCGGGATGTCCGAGGAATATGATGCCGTAGAAGTCGAATACCTCGCGCTCGAGGAGGTCGGCACACTTCCAGAGCTTGCTGACGCTCCAGATGACATTCTTGCCGTCTTTCTGCTCGGCCATGGTCTTTACAGAGATGCGTTCGTGTGTCTCCGTGTTCTCCATGATGTATATGCAGCCGAGTCCTTCTTCGCCGAAGTCTTCGCCTATGATGGTGACGAGGTAGTCGTAGTGTTTCTCGTTGCACAGTTCTGCCATCTTGCTGGCGAACTCGCTGAATGAGTATTCTATGTTGTTCAGTTTCATCTTGCCTTCGTCTCCTTTATTTGAAAGAATCGTTTATGCATTTCCTGATGGTGTCCTTGACAGCCTGTGCTGCCTTCTTCATCTCTGCTGTCATGCGTGCCGGCATGTCTTTCAGCACGAATGGGTCAGGATTCTTCTCCTTCTTGTTGACACCACCGAAGAATTTCTCTATCTTAACCTTACGCTGCAGCTGCATCATGCCATAGAGTATGGCCTCCGGACGTGGAGGACATCCAGGGATATAGACATCAACCGGAAGGAACTCGTCTATTCCCCTCACGACATGGTAGCTCTGCTTGAAAGGTCCGCCCGATATGGCACATCCGCCGACGGCGATGACATACTTCGGCTCGGCCATCTCGTCGTAGAGTCTCTTCAGTACCGGTGCCATCTTGTGGGTTATGGTTCCGGCACACATGATGAGGTCGGCCTGGCGCGGAGAGTTACGTGTCACCTCGAATCCGAAGCGTGCAAAGTCATAGCGGGCGCAACCGCACGCCATGAACTCGATGCCGCAGCATGATGTAGCGAACGTCAGAGACCACAGCGAGTTGCTGCGTCCCCAGTTGATGAGGCGGTCGAGATTGCCGGCGATGACATTCACGCCGCCCTCGTTCAGCTCCTTGATGATGGCCTCGAGGCTCTCGTTGTCCTTCCACTCGTTGTATGGAATGGACTTGATCTGTGGAGTCTTTATTTCCATTCAAGCGCTCCTTTCCGCCATGCGTAGGCAAGGCCAAAAACAAGTACCAGCATGAAGAAGCCTATGCTCAGCAGTGCCATGGTACCGAAATTCTTTACTACTACTGCCCAGGGGTAGAGGAAGACAGTCTCCACATCGAACATCAGGAAAAGGATGGCAAAGAGGTAGTAGCCCACATGCATTGGAAGCCATGAGCTTCCGCGTGTGGGAATACCGCACTCGAATGGTTCACCCTTTGCCCTGTTGTAGGTGCGCGGACCCAGCAGCTTTGCTGTGATGTATGCCGCCACCACCAGGAATACAGCCGTTATAATAACGGTTACAAACAAAGTGAAATACATAGATTGTATATGGATTGATTTATTCAGATCTAAAAATCGTGTGCAAAGTTACTAAATTTCATTCACATACGAAAGTTTCAGAGCGAAAGAATTATGTTTTTCTCGATAATTATGTACGCGGACGCGTCCCTGCCACTCATAACACGCTATATATTATGCACAAAACGGGTCGCCAGTAAAACCCTGTGTCAGTTACGAATGACAAAAACCATGATAAACCCCTTGAAGAGTATGTGGGGGCAGAGCCCCTGATGTCGGGCTTCCGCTTCGGTCTTATAAGAGCAAGCTCTTAACGTCCAAACCGAAAGCCCGTCACCACCTTCTTGCAGAAGGCAGCCATCCTCTTCAAGGCGATAAACAAAAAAAAGGAAAACTTCTGTCTATATCTGTGCCAACATCAAGGTAGTAATACTTCTATTAACGGAATTCTGTATTTCTGTCATAGAAGAGAGGTTTATTTGACTTCGTCGAGGGCTGGCTGCACTCGGCATAGCCAAAGCAAGCTTTGCCTCTGCTCTCGTTTGCACAGCCATTCATTGTTTATCGCCTTGTGATTGATGCGAAACCCGATAGGGTGATGCTGTAGCCGTCTGAAAATACCTGAGCTTGCTCAAGGATTTTCAGACGGCTACAGCATCGATGGCTCGTAAGAGACATCTCGCATCAAGCACAAGGGGTTGATTTCGGTTTTTGTTTTCCCAGCTGACACAGGATTGCCCGAGTGCCCTCCACAAAACCCCGAAAATGTGCCACGCCAAGCCACTCTCCCACACTCTGTCTGACAGGGATATGGAGAGGCCGGCAGAGGGGTAACGGTTACAGATTGAAAGCAGCACAAATGAGACGCTCATCGAGTACAAATGAGGCCGTCATTCTGTAAGTATAAGAGGCTCATCCAGCACAAATGGGGGAATTGCCGTTTGAGAAAGAAAATCATAAGCATTGCCACCCCTCATGGTTTCAATCTGTAAGCGGAGGCCGAAAAAACGCAAAGGGGAGGACGGGGCGGGGAGAAGTTTGTGCGGCGCGGCACGGATGGAGGGGAAAAGGGGGAGGAATACTTCCGGCAGCAACATGCCGACACATCAGCCCTACCCTATCGCACGGCCCCGGCAGAGGCATCGAGATGGGACAAGAGAAGATATAAAGCGGAGACATAAAAACGAAAATGCGACTATCAAATGGCAAGCCGGGGATGGGGATTTCAACACAAGACATATAATTACAAGGAGTAAAATCGTCAACAAACGGGATTATCACTGGCATTTTGTCATCATACGTGAGACATCGAGAAAGTCTGGGAAACGGTTGTAACTATTCAGCGATTATTGTAAGTAGCACGCGCTGAAAGCGCAGAAGCCCATAGCCCA
>JBJEAW010000098.1:0-13477 GCA_051869435.1 Prevotella sp.
CTGACCATACACATTAGCGCCACGATTGCTAATCTTTTTACGTTTCTCATTTTTTAGTTTGTTATTAGGTTGTTTTTGATTTTCCGCTGCAAAGATAGAGCGGAATAACAACCATAACATAAAGAAATCGTGCATTCCATCGCAAAAATGATACAATGTAACATATTTACAAGAGAATGCACGATATTTAACAGCGTTGAATAGCGGCTGCACTCGGGAATATCGATGCAAGCATCATATTCCACTCGTTTGCACGATATTTATTAGAAATAGTCATGTTCAGAACAGGTCATCGAGTGTCACCTCATTTTGGACAATTCCGCTATACATATTATGTTTCAGACCTTTTGATGTGATGAACGTGAGGTGAATGCTTTTGTTATCGTCGTGAAGCAAGTCACGAAGACGCTCTACACGACGGAGCAGCAAGTCGTGATAATTGACATCGATAACGTATGGTGAGGTGGTGAACTTCATCTCACAGAGGTTGACCACGTTGTCATTACGGATGATTATTAGGTCAATCTGCATTCCTTCGCCCTCATCATCAGACTTTAGGGTTAGTGTTGACTCACTCGACACGACCCCTCCCACCCTTAGGGCATCCTTTATACGGTCAACGTGCTTCATGCACAATTCCTCAAACGACAAGCCACGCCATGCGGCGGTACGACCTTCATTACGGCTGTTTTGCCAAAAATGATGGTCGGCATTGTCTTCAACAAATGTGAGATAAAACCGGCAGAAGGGATCGTCGAGCCTGTACAACACCTCATCCTTCCTGTTGCCTATTGGACATTGGTGACGTAGGAAACCACTATTTTCCAACGAAGCCAACATTTCAGAAAGTGCACCTCCACTATTTCTACCAATACTCTTGGCTATCTCAGAACGAGTAAGTCCAAAACGTTTTTTCGCAACGGCAGTCACTACAGCCTTGTATTCTTCGGCATTGACGAATAGCGAACGGAAAAGGCGGTTGAATTCGTTTTTCAGCCTTGCCTTCCGGTCGAAGAGCAACAGGTCAACATTCTGCCCAAGGCTCATGCCTTTTTTGAAACAACTCAGGTAGTAAGGTATGCCGCCGAACACCATATATGCCTCGGCGATGTCCATCTTACTGAGTTCAATGCCTTTGCTTCGCAGAAACTCTGCGGTCTCACCGAGCGTGAATGGCAAGAGGTGTATCTCTCTCGTCAGGCGGTCGTATAAACCGCCGTGGTTATTGACTATGTTGTTCAACATCCATGAGGTTGAACTGCCGCACACTACCAGCATCAGATTGTGCCTTCCACTGCCCCATCTGTTCCAGAAAGATTCAAATGCCTTGAGGAATCCCGACCTTGGAGTGTCCATCCATGGCAGTTCGTCAATAAAGACCACCTGCCTGCTGCCATCGTCTAAGTCTTCAAGAAGACACTCAAGCATGAAAAAAGCCTCAATCCACGACTCCGGCCTTTTCCTCTCGTCAAGTCCTGCCTTGACCATAGAGAAATAGAAACTGAGCAACTGGTCTTTCATGGATGTCTTGCACGACTCATCATCGATGGGCGACAGACCGGCATGATAGAATGTCATTCTGCTGCCCAACACTTCCTTCACGAGATAGGTCTTGCCCACTCGCCTCCGTCCATAAATAGCCAAAAACTCAGCCTTTCCGCTGTCATACAAGTCATTTATCTCTCGTATTTCATCACGTCGCCCGATTATTGATTCCATAGCTGAAATGATTTTAATTCCGCCACAAAGATACAAAAAAGAACCGATTTGGCGGAATAAAAGGATATTTATTCCGCCAAATCACAACAATATTCAGTTAATTTGGCGGAATTGAATGATTTCATGGCAATTTCTTGCTTCCCTCACTTCTCATCTCTCCCGGACTCACACCATATTCGTCCTTGAAGCACTTGGCGAAATATGAGGGGGCGCTGAAACCTGTGCTGTATGCTATTTCGGAGACTGACCTGTCGGTGGTCTCAAGCATCTGCCTGCCGCGGGCAAGGCGTGCTTTGCGCAGAAGTTCGACGGGGGTGGTGCCGGTGAGCGACTTTATCTTGCGATAGAGCTGCACACGGCTCATGCCCATCTCCTCGCCTATGCGCTCCACGTTGAAGTCGGCATCGCTGAGGTTCTGCTGGAGTATCGAGCGGAAGCGTTCGAGGAAGGGGCTCTCACTCTTGGGAGTGTCTGCAGGAGCTACAACATCCTTTGCCACCTCCTCGTTGACAAGAACCTTGGCGAGATAGAACCTGTATGCCAATACCGCCAAGACGATGATGATAATGATGACAATGATGCAAGCCACGATAATCTTCTGCTGCAGGTTGACCTGCGAGAAATATACGTCGAGCTTGGCATAGATGGTCTCAAGATCAGAACTCGTGCGCTGCAACTCCTTGTCCTGAAGGAGCAGCAGGTCAGCATTGGACTTATCCACAACGGCAGACTGCAGAAGGTTGGTGCGCTCATATTTCTCGCCCTGCAGAATCTTCAGAGCCAGACGCATGAGTTCCACTCCCTGAGTGGGATAGATATATGTAGCCACAAGGTCGCCGTTCTTCACGGCCTCAACACCGCCCCCAGGCGAAGGCAGGGCATCCACTCCGTAATACCTTATATTATTAATGCCGCGAGCCGTGGCCACCTTGCGCGCTCCAAGGGCAAGGCGGTCGTTATGTCCGAAGACACAGTCGATGTCGGTCTCACAGCTCAACACATCTTTCATAGCCTTCTCTCCGCTCTCCTGAGTCCAGTCGCCAAGCTCCGATGAAATCAGCCGTATTTCTGGATAGGCAGCGATGGCATCCTTAAAGCCGCGGTGTCTCTCTATAGCTGCCGACGAACCTTTCAATCCGGTAATCTCCACAAGCGTGCCCTTGCTTCCCATATGTGTGGCGATGAGTTGTCCCATGGTCTTGCCTACAAGATAGTTGTCGGCACCCATGAAGGCGGTGTATTTGTCGCTGGTGGTCTTGCGGTCAAAGAGTATGACTGGTATGCCACAGTCGAAGGCGCTATCAATGACTGAGGTGAGCCGCTCGGCTGAGTTGGGCGCTACGATGAGGAGATCCACCCTCTCATGGATGAAATGGCGTATCTGCTCTATCTGCCTCTGGTCGTTGTCCTCGGCAGAGAGAAAGTCCAACGTCACACTGTCGCTGACATATCCCCCGATGACAAGCTCGCGGTTGAGTTTGTCACGCCATATATCCTCGGAGCATTGCGACACACCGATGTGCCATTTCTTCTCCTGACTGGTGCATGAGACGAGAAAGAGCGACAGAGTGAGGACGAATAATCTTGCAATAGTCAGTTTTTTCATCAGGTTGTAGTTTATGGCCGGTTATATTTACTGAGGAAGCGTCTTACGGCCTGTGTGTATTCTTCCATATGGTCATTATATGCCTTGGCGTGCTCGCTGCCGTGGGCTATGAGCATCTCTTTCGGCTGTGGCTTGGCATCATAAAGCGGCCTCATCATGCTGAACGGCACGAATGTGTCAGCGTCTCCATGGATGAACAGCATCGGGCGGCGGCACCGTGCCACCTGTCTCAGCGGCGATGCCTCGCCGAACGACCATCCATGCTTCATCCTGCACAGGAGGCTTGTCGTGTACATCAGCGGGAACGGTGGCAGTGAGAACTGCTCTTTCAGCTGAAGGGCAAACTCGTCCCACACGCTTGTGTAGCCACAGTCCTCTATGAAACATCTGACATTCTCCGGCAGGCTGTCTCCCGACAGGCACATCGTCGTGGCGGCTCCCATAGAGACTCCATGGACCACGATATCTGCCTCATGGCCTTCTGTGGAGAATATCTCTGTGGCTATCCCTATCCAGTGTCTGACATCGTCCTTGTCTTTCCACCCCATCTGTATATCATCTCCCTCGCTCAGGCCGTGGGCATGGAGGTCGGGCATGATGATGTTATACCCAAGGTCACGATGATACATGCGTCCGAGATGGAGGAACTTGACAGCACAGTCCTTATACCCGTGTACAATGACGGCAGTACGTCCCGAGGCCGAGTCGGCTCGGAGATACAGGGCGTGGTGTCTCTCGCCTGATGGCATCACGACGAATGTGTCTCTCAATAGTCCGTGCCCGCGCACACTGTCTGTCCATGTCCTCATGTCAGGCATACGGCCGTAGAGGGCATTATATGCGCTGTCGATGTCATGGCGGTTAGGGTCGGGCGAGAGAGAATAGCTGAGCATATACATGCTCCCGCCACATACCGCAAGGAGAACGACGAGGAGCAAGAAGAGGACTATACTTATAATGCACTGTTTCTTCTTCATGGCTAATAGATGTTTTGGACTGTTTGAATGGCAAATGCAGACAGCATTCCTACTGGGACAGCACCTGAATGACGCAATAAAGTCTGCTCAATATTGCTGAGGTGAAGCCTTTCTTCTACAAAGGTAAGGAATATTTCTCTCCATGTCAATCTCCTTACAGTTAAATTATGTTTTACAGACAAAAATTGGGGCACTCGGGAAATCCTGTGTCAACTGGAAAGACAAAACCGAAATCAATCACAAGGCGATAAACATCCATCGGCTCTGCTCTCGTTTGCACAGCCATTGACTTCGTCGAAGGCTGGTTTGCACAGCCATTGATGTTTATCGCCTTGAAGAGGATGGTGGCCTTCTGAAAGAAGGTGGTGTAGGGCTATGCCCCCACATACTCTTCAAGGGGTTTATAATGGTTTTTGTCATTCGTAACGGACACAGGGTTTTACTGGTAACCCCCCAAAAATCGACCTGTACGGTTGAAAGCTTTGATAAATGCGGGCATAAAGCCCAACAGCGCATAGCCCATGGTAACCCACTGAGTATTACGGCGATTGACCGATACACCTTGAAAAGGCAGAAGCGTAATCGTTTCTGAAAATATTTACGCTTCTGCCCCTGTAGGGCGTGTAGCGTCCGCATTACATAACCACAGGGCGTCGCTCCGCTTTGCCCTGGGCTATGCGCTGTTGGGCTTTCAGCCCGTTTTCAACCGTACAGGTCGAAAAATCCCCCTCATTCTCCCTGACAGGTCTTTTCTGACTATCAGAGAGAATGAGGGGAATAATCGTATGTTTCCGCCTATGGATTCTTGTTGTCGGTCGGGAAGCCTTATCTGTTCACGAACTTACGTCCCTGGCTTATCACGATGCCTTTGGTGTTTTTCCCGACACGCTGTCCGTTGAGGTTATAGAATGCATCCGTTCGCACTTTCCTGTCGTTCTCAACAGCCTGTATGCCAGTGGTTGAAGCATAATCGACTGCCATCACGAAACAGAGCTGCTCACCAGCATTCTTGAATGTGAACGCACTCTTCTGGTTGACAGGGAACGACACGATGTCCGGATTCTGAAAATCCTGATATGACTGGAGTATGGTAGCTGTCTCTTCAGTAAAGGTCTGCTCATCGACCGATGCCCAGTAAGGAGGGCGGGTAGTGGCAGCGGCCTTGTTCACATAGCTGTAGAATGTCACGCCGACAGCTGTCTTGCCCTGCGGACAGGTGAACGTGTTCTCTGCGGTATTAGAGAGCTTGATGGTCTTATATTCCACTCCGTTTATTGTGATGTTCGATGCCGAGGTGAGATCCTTCGTTGCATTGCCTGTTATCTGGAGTGTCGCGCCGTCGTCAAATGTTATAAGGTTGGCAGCCGCGGCATCATCGGGGAAAGCATAGAGGACTGTTGTCTTCTCTGCCGGTGGTGTCACCTGTCCCTGCCCTATCACAGGATAATACTCGCTGACTGCTGACACTGCATCCTCATTCCCACTGCGCATGATGTTCTCTACGATGCTGTTGCAATACACCTCGATATTCTGGTACATCCCTTTCTCATCGAGCGAGTATGTGAGAGCGTCTGCCGCATCGTTAGGGTCAAGGCCGTGAGCCTTCTCCCATTCGTCGGGCATACCATCCTGGTCTGTGTCGTAACCCTCCGGGCGCTGGGCTGTGGGGAAGTTCTCGTGGGTGTATCCGTTGACATCCGACACAAGATCGACGAGGCCCGGTGTGCCTGTCACTGAGCCTGTGTATGTCGCTGTTCCCTCACGTGCCTCCTTCATATAGCGTGCATCGACATCATCACGGTAGAGCGACGCGCCGGCATACTCAAGCACTTTGTCAAAAGCCTTTGAGGCTGTGTGGGTTGTCACCTCGCCGGCTGGCACAGCCTCGTCCATCTTGATACGTACGCACGGTGTGCCGCTTATATCGACATGTGGCACGCTGACATAGAAGTTGTTCTTGTCGGCAGAGTATTTCTCGCCGTTATAGTCGAATACTCCGCTGTCGTATGTTATGCCGTCCCAGTCGCGGTTCTGCCTCACTGTGCCGTCAGTCTTCTCTGTCGTGTTGCCGCTGATGTAGTATCGGCTTGTCATTTCGAGCATCTCTGTTGATGTCGAGTTGCCCGACGAGCCAACAGATATTGTCGTGACACGCTCCTGGTTGCTGCCGCCACGTGGGCCTGCCTTGTAATAGTTGTTGACCATGTTCACCTGTCCGCCGCCAGGACCACCATAGCATGTGCCCTGTGCGTCGTACATGACACAGTTTCTGAAATCGACTATCTCAGCCTCAACGGCGTTGGCCCATTTGTATGTCTGGTATTCCTTATTAGACAGATAGACGTTCTTGTTATATCGCGCTCCATTGAATCGTGGGCCGCGGTTCTTCACATGGGCTATCATGTTATGATGGAACGACGCGAGCTTTCCGCCCCATATTCCGCCATAGCCGTGCTCGCCCTTTGAGTGGCCGGGGTTGCAGAGGCTCTCGGCTATGGTACACCACTGCATGGTGAAGTTGTTGTTGTCATAGAACGAGGCCACCTCGTCGATGCTCCACGAGAAGGAGCAGTGGTCGAGGATGATGCCCGTCTTCTCGCGCTGCCAGCAGGCGTCGGCGCCATCGTTTATGTCACGCTCCTGTCCACGGCGGAATCTCATGAAGCGTATGATGTTGTTCGCGCCGGGCTGCACGGTGTAGTACCTCACTGTTATGCCTGGCTCTGGTGCTGTCTGTCCGCAGATGGTCGTGTTGTCGCCTATAGTGAGGTTGCTGTTCAAAGCTATCACGCCGGCCACGTCGAACACCACAATCTTCTTGGCCGAGCCGCTGACGGCGGCTCTCAGAGAGCCGGTGCCGCTGTCGTTGAGGTTAGTCACATGGACTATCTTTCCCCCACGACCGCCTGTGACATAGCGTCCGTGTCCCTCAGCGCCGGGGAATGCCGGCACTTGTGTGGTCTGTGCTGCCACGCCAAGGGTCAGCAGCAGGAGCCCGAATGTATAAATCAGTTTTCTCATAATCATATATTTACTTCGTGATTCATCGTGTTATCTGTTTATATATTTCCTCCCGTCGCGTATGATGACACCCCGTGCGGAGGAGCTGACGCGCTGTCCATAGAGATTATACGTCGCCTTGCCGCCACGTGGAGTATCGGCATTGACATTCTCTATGCCTGTGGCCGAGCCGTAAGTGACGGCCATGAGGAAGCACAGCTGCTCGCCCGCATTCTTGAATGTGAACGCCCTCTTCGCGTTGACAGGGAACGACACGACGTCTGGATTCTCTGCGTCCTTGTACGATTTGAGTATAGTGGCCGTCTCTGCCGTAAACTCCTGTTCATCGACAGCTGCCCAGTATGGTGTCCTGACATCAGTGTCTTTATTAACATAGCTGTAGAATGTCACGCCGACGGCTGTCTTCCCCTCTGGCGAGGTAAAGGTATTCTCAGCACCGTTCGACAGCTTTATGCTCCTGTACTTTGCCCCGTCAACTGTTATGTCTGATGCAGAGTCGAGCGTCTTTGTCGTGTTTCCTGTTATCTGGAGTGTCGCACCGTCGTCAAAGGTGATGAGGTTTCCCTTCTCTCCGGGATGGTAGTAGATGATAGTCTCCTCCTCAGCGGGTGGTGTGACGGGCGGAACGCTGCCGCCGCCCTTTATCTCCGGGAAATACTCTGTGAACGCTCCGGCCATTGTTGTCAGCCCATTGGCGTTCTGCGCCTTTATGTCGTTCTCGACGAGCGAGTTGCAATAGACCTCAAGATTGGTATAGTAGCCTCTCTCGTCGAGCGAGCACACGCTGCCGTCTGCGGCATTGTTAGGGTCCAGCCCATATTTTGTCTCCCACTCGTCAGGCATTCCGTCCCCGTCGGTATCTGCCGGAGCCTCTGCCGAGACGAGCTCTGGCCATCCGCCAGCATCATCCTGGCTGTTGATGAATCCTTTTCCCTCCTGTCCCGCTCCGCTATATTTTGCGGTGCCGGTCTTCACGTCCTCTGTGATATACAGGTCGTGGCTGTCGCGATGGAATGATGCCCCGGCATACCGTGTCACCATCTCGTAGGCCTTCTGTGCGGTGTGGGTAGTCACATATCCGTAGTCTATCGGCCTCTCTATGCGCATGGTGTCCCTTGTCGCCTGTGTGTATGTACCGTCGTTGCTGCTTTCGCTTATCTGGTTATACATGCCGTATGTCCAGTTGTCTGATGTCACCTCGCTGTATTTCGTGTTGACGTTTCCGCTGACATAGTATTTCCCCCAGACATGCCACATCTTGTCCCATTCATTGGGGTTGTCGGTGTCGTGCTTCGTGTATTCTGACGTCCTGATGCCTATGGCGGCTATGCGCATGCCCTTTGTCCCTGTCGGTGTGCCCGGACCTGGCTTGTAATAGTTGTTCACGATGTTGACATTCATGCCCTCACCGCCATAACATCCGTTGCCGCCCCAGTTGTAGATGACATTGTTGCGGAGGTCCATACGCTCGTCGGTCTGTGTCGATGGGCGCGGGCCGAGGCGTGGTGTGCGCGACGTATGGTGGGCAAGAAGGTTATGATGGTATGATGCGCCAGAGCCTCCCCAATTGCCTCCATAGCCGTGGTTGCCTTTCGAATGGCCTGAGGCCACCATGCTCTGATCGACATAACACCACTGTACAGAGATATTCTTCGAGCCATATACCGACAGACACTCGTCGACACTCCACGACACAGAGCAGTGGTCAACGATGATATTCTGCTGGTCCATGCCTCCCAGTCCGTCACCCTCATGGTAGGCCACATTACGGTTGCCGAGACGGAAACGCATGTAGCGTATGATGACATTGCTCGCCGCAATGCTGAAAGGATAGTCGGCTATGCACACACCGTCGCCCGGAGCTGTCTGTCCGAGTATGGAGACATTGCCGTTCTTCAGCTTCAGCTCGCTTGTCAGGTAGATAGTGCCGGAGACATCGAAGACGATGGTGCGGCGCCCGGCCTGATTGCATGCATGGCGGAACGAGCCTGGCTGGCCGTCGTCAGTGAGTCGTGTGACATGATACACCTTGCCTCCACGGCCGCCAGAGGTATAGCGTCCGTGGCCCTCAGCGCCAGGAAAGGCGGGGGCAGAGTCAAACTGCGCATATACAGCAAGGCACATGACAGCAGCAAAGAGTGTGAGTAAAAGTTTTCTCATAAAATTACGATAAGGTCTTTAGTTAGTGTGTCCATATATGTGGTTAACGCTACAAAGGTAACTCTTTTTGTCAATTAAAGCAAACGAAAGCCAACATTTTAACTATAAAAACATGAATATTTATGGTTGGCAGACAGCAGCAAACGGTTTTTTAGTGGCATATTAACGTTTTTTATGCGTACAGGATTAGAATAAGGGAGAATTATTTCCTAACTTTGTAACGAGTTCGTACTTGACGAAAAGAGGATAAATAACATACTATATATATTGTTTAACTTAAATCATTCTATTATGAAGAAAATCTTTACTCTTATCGCAGCCGCATTCATGGCTGCAAGTGTTAACGCACAAGGAAGCTATGGTGTGCAGTCTGGAGACCCCGCTGTGCCTGCTGGAACACAAGTCACATCCGTTGACAACATCACTTTCACATGGGGTGTAACAGGTGGTGCTGACTTCAAAGGTGGCAACAAGAGTAGCTCAACGCTGAAAGATGTATTAGGCGCAACAGGCTATTGTGAGGGAAACGGAGAGAACGGAAAGCTCACAGAAGGCACTGTTTACTATTTCGAGCCAACAATCAACGGCGCGATTACTGTCGGTTTCGTTCTCAACGCCAGCAAGGCATTCTTCGTACAGGATATCGACGGCAATAACGTTGACTTCACAATGACAGATGCAGAGGGCAATGCGGTGGAGCTCGCAAATGGGGGCAAACTTGCAGACAAACTAACTGGCGGCCTTGTAAAATTCAATGTTGCAGCAGGAAAGAAATACGCTGTGTATTGCACAGGCTCAAAACTCGGCTTCTACGGCTTCAAACTTGAGGCTGGCGGCTCTTCTTCTGTCAACGCCATCGAGGCAGAAAAGACCGTCAACGCTCCTGCATACAACGTTGCGGGACAGCGTGTCAGCGACAACGCGAAGGGCCTGATAATAAAGAACGGCAAGAAGGTTATCAGATAAACCGGCCTCATCCTGACATCCTGCGACAACAGGACAAGACGACAACACCTATAAAGGCGGACTGCAAGAAACATGCGGTCCGCCTGTTTTTATGTGCCTGTCATAATAGGACAGACAGCCACACACACCAGGAAAGAGACCGGGATGGCAATAGCGGGACGGAGTTTCGCCTCTGCATAACTCAGCCCTCAGACACGCACTCCCAGCGTCCGCCCTGTTATGACGGGTTACCAGTAAAACCCTGTGTCAGTTACGCATCACAAAAACCGGGGGATAAACATAAGTGCCTCTGCGTTCGGTTTGCACAGCCATTGAGGTTTATCGTCTTGTGATTGATGCAAAACCCGATAGGGTGATGATGTAGCCGTCTGAAAATACCTGAGCTTGCTCAGGGAGTTTCAGGCGGATGCATCATCGATGGCTCGCAAGAGACATTTTTGCATCAAGCGCAAGGGGTTGATTTCGGTTTTTGTCTTTCCAGTTGACACAGGATTTCCCGAGTGCCCCGTTATGACATATATAACAACGCCGGCAAGACAATGCATACACACCATGAATGGTACGGGGCATTGTCTTGCCGGCTTATCGTTCTGTCTCATCGCGGCACACTCTCATGCCACGGAAGAGAGGGAAATGCTGTCAGTGTCAGACTTCAGCGAAACGCTCTTTGGGAGCCTTGCAGAGCGGACAGCGATAGTCGTCGGGCAGCTCGCCCTCAACCTCGGCCACATAACCGCAAATCTCACACTTGTATTTCCTCACAGCCTTGGCCGCTGGCTCTTCCTTCACCTCTTTCTCCTCGACATATGTCGGGGCGTTCTTCGGTGCCTTGCCTTTCACGACACGGTGGTAATACTCGTATGTCATTGGTGTTCCCTCGCCCTTGATGGTATCGACAAGTCTCGCCATGACCACGATGTGTGTCTCGTTATCGACAAAGTTGATAGCGTCAAGAATGAGGCGTCCGGCGAAGAGTCCTTTCACGACAGGTGCTCCGCCGGCCATCTCCACGCCATACCCGGCATATTTGTCATGGTCGCGGCTTGAGCAGAATCCGAATGTCCCGATAACGGTCGGGTCGGTCTCCTCGGCGATGATAGAGAGCGAGAAACGCTTTGAGCGCTGTATAGCCTGTAGCGTATAGTTGTTCTTATTGAGCGATATGGCGAGGATGGGGTTCTGGCTTGTCATCTGGAAGCAGGTGTTTATGACACATCCCACAGGGCGCTCGCCGTCCATTGCCCCTACGACATATAGGCCGTATGTGAGCTTGAATAGTACTGTGATGTCCATTGTCGTATGCGCTAAGAGATTTTTCGGGGGGTTACTTACGGTAGCCGCACTTAGGGCAGACGCCGTTCTCGTCTAAGGCGATGCCGCAGAGCGGGCAGCGGTCTATCTGCTTACGTGTGTCAAACTCGGCAGAGGCGGCGTTGACACCACTGGTGAATGTGAGTTTCGCGATGTTCAGCTTGTCCTTCAGCAGGTCGTAAACAATCTTTATCATGCCCTCTACCGTCATCGTCTCTTTGGTCACAACGAGACGTGCGTCGGGATATGCTGTGGCAAGCTCGGTATGGAACGCCTCGCCCTTCATGGTGTTTTGCGGGTGTCCGTCCTTAATGCCCTGCTTCTCATAGACATCGAGAATGGCAGGCAGGAGGGGGTCGTCGGCACGCAATATCAGCGCATGGTCGAAGTTCTTGAGCACATCCCACGCCACTTTCTGTATCTCGTTGCAGGGATATACCATATTGACACCCTCGTTGACAGTGTCTTCTACCTCTATCGTGAGCACGCCTGTATGTCCGTGGAGATACTGTGCCTCGCCCTGGAAACCGTAGAAACGGTGGGCATACTGGATATCGAATGTTGTGATGCTTCTCATAGTTGTGGTTCTAATTATGTATGGTTAGAATAAGTTTACCGAACGCCTTCCTTTATTGAAGTTGGCGAAGGAGGGGTAAAAGCAGAGAGAGACCTTGGGTGGCATGTGGCCACACAGGGTCTCTCTACAAGCCATATGATTAATAGTTCTGTGCGTTAATCTCGAAGTAGCTCTGCGCGTGCTCGCATACAGGGCATACCTCTGGAGCCTGCTTGCCTATGACGATGTGTCCACAGTTGCGGCACTTCCATATTGTGTCGCCCTCGCGAGAGAAGACGATGCCCTTCTCGATGTTCTCGAGCAGCTTAAGGTAACGCTCCTCATGGTGCTTCTCGACAGCTGCGACGCCTCTCATGCGTGCTGCAATCTCTGTGAATCCCTCTTCCTCGGCCTCACGTGCCATGCGGTCGTACATGTCTGTCCACTCGAAGTTCTCGCCCTCAGCGGCTGCCTTGAGGTTGGACATAGTGTCCTTCACGCTGCCGCCCTCAAGATACTTGAACCACAGCTTTGCGTGCTCCTTCTCGTTGGCTGCTGTCTCCTCGAAGAGGGCTGCTATCTGCTGGTAGCCGTCTTTCTTGGCGCGTGATGCGAAGTATGAGTACTTGTTTCTTGCCATTGACTCGCCGGCGAATGCCTCCATGAGGTTCTTCTCGGTCTTTGTTCCTTTCAGTTCTTTCATAGTGTTTATCATTTAGTGGTTTGTAATCTTCAGTTTTCAGATGCCGTGACGGGACGCTGTCGGCTATCATCCGCCGTTTGTTTCCCCTCACATCAGGGTGGAATTAAATATTATTCCGATGCAAAGAAAGCGCAAACCGAACGCAATGGAGCTTGCTCAATATTGCTGAGGTGAAGCCTTTCTTCTGCAAAGATAGTAAAAATAAAATTATACAGCAAAGTTTTTTGAGTAAAATTTTTATAATAATGGAAAAATTACAAATATTTCCTTTCCGACAATAGAGATAAGCTTTAGACACCTTATTATATAATATTATACAACTGTCAAATAAAAAAATCATGTATGCAATGACCAGCCTGGAAGGCTGTACTAAGCGAAGCGATCGTAACCGGGACACAGTCCCGGGTTATAAAAGATATGACAACTGTCTGGAAGACAGTACTATGCTGTATCTTCAC
>JBJEAW010000099.1:0-13343 GCA_051869435.1 Prevotella sp.
ATACAGCTTTCCTCATCAGGGAATCTCTTATGGAATTGGTTTAACAGCATGGGTGTTAATTTGAATTCGGATGCAGCCGCCATCAATCTCCTATTCAAGGATAATGCCGTGGCATGGGGATATATCTACGACAGAAACACCGGCAAGAAAGACGTTATGCCCGAGAATGTCAACGGCAACTGGAACGGCAGTGCCTCCGTCGGCATCGACTTCCCTCTGTGCAAGAGCGAGAAATGGCGCATGAAGCACAATATAGCTTACGCAATAGAACACTCCGTGGATCTTAATGGAACTGACGATGGTTCATCAGCGTTTGTGAAAGCTACACGCTCTGTTGTGGATTCACGTTATATGAGCAACAACATGGGATTGACCTTCCGTCCGTCATCGAAGTATGAGTTTGGGGCAAATGCAAATATTGTATATCAACATTCCACGTCACCACGCCCTGACTTCGAGACAATCAACGCCTGCGACTTCAACTACGGTCTCACCGCACAGGTGGAACTGCCACTAAGCATGCAGTTCTCCACCGACCTCACCATGTATTCCCGCCGTGGCTACATCGACAACTCGATGAACACCAACGAACTCGTGTGGAACGCCCGCTTGACCAAGCGCATGATGAAGGGAAAGCTTCTCATCCAACTCGATGCCTTCGACCTTCTCGGCAATCTCTCCAACGTGCGCCGCATCATCAACGCCCAAGGCAAGACAGAGACATTCTACAACATCATCCCCTCATGCTGCCTGCTGCACCTGACGTGGAGGATAAGATGAAAACAAGCAGAATTATGAAGTTGTGAAATACTCATTGCATAATACGGCCGTTGGGGGCATAACAGCTGTTCTCTGAATGTCGCCACACAACGCTGTAAAACCAAGGCTTAGAAGACATTCCTCCCCTGTCTGCCGCCATGTCCCCTCCCTCCCCAAGAAACACCTCCCTTTTTTCCATTCTTTATTAGGTTCAGGAGATTATTTGGGTGTTTTTCCTGCCGTTAATGTTTGCTTATTCGGGAATATTTGTTACCTTTGCCCACAGATACCTAGTTTGTTATGTTAGGTTCTGTCAGCTGCAATTCAGTGTGTTGGGCACAGCCCAAAGCTGATTTATAGATCCTGGCATAAGACACACATGCTACCACGCACACAGTTATAACCATTAAACCTTAATACACGATGAAGAAGATCATCCTATCATTACTTTTCGCCACAGCCCTCGGCTCGTCCTATGCCGACAACAACGAGGCGCGATGGCTACGCGACGTGCAGATATCGCCCGACGGCACAAAGGTGGCATTCTGCTACAAGGGAGACATTTACACCGTAGGGCTTGGTGGCGGCCAGGCCACAAGGCTCACGACGCAACCGTCGTACGAGGCCCAGCCAGTATGGTCGCCCGACGGGCGGCAGATAGCCTTCAGCAGCGACCGCCATGGCAATGCCGACATCTTCATAATGCCGGCCGATGGAGGGCGTGCCAGACGCCTGACGTACAACAGCGCGGCGGAGACACCTACGGCGTTCACCCCCGACGGCAAGAGCGTCATATACAACGCCTGCATACAGAAGCAGGCAGAGAGTATGCTCTTCAACCACCGCTCCATGACTGAGGTATATACCGTCAGCACAGCTGGCGGCCGCCCTGTACAGATGCTTGGCACGCCGGCCGAGGCCATCGTCTTCACCCCCGACGGGCGGCAGATGCTCTACCAGGACCGCAAGGGCGGCGAGGACGAATGGCGCAAGCACCACACATCAAGCGTCACGCGAGACATATGGCTCTACGACCTCAAGACACGCCGGCACACAAACCTCACCCAACGTCCGGGCGAGGACCGCAACCCTGTCATCACCCATGACGGCAAGACAGTCTTTTTCCTCTCTGAGCGTGACGGCGGCTCGTTCAATATCTATAGCTTCCCGGCCATGGATGCCGCCCGTGTGACACGTGTGACAGCTTACAAGGACTACCCTGTCCGTTTCCTCTCCATAAGCCGTGACAACACACTCTGCTATACCTATGACGGCGACATATACATCAAGAAGCAGGGAGCCGAGCCACACCGCCTCAGTGTCAGCGTCACACGCGACGATGACGACGTGATAGCCACACTGACACCACGCGGAGCCTCCGGCGCGGCTGTCTCACGCGACGGCAAGCAGATAGCCTTTGTCAGCCGTGGAGAGATATTCGTCACTGTCGATAAATACCCGACGACACGCCAGCTGACACACACGGCGGCGGCCGAGGCCTCCCCGTCGTTCTCGCCTGACGGCCGCTCGATAGTATATAGCAGCTACCGTGACGGCCACTGGCAGATATACCGCGCCACAATAGCCCGCAAGGATGACGCCAACTTCGCCAACGCCATGTCTGTCAAGGAAGAGCGGCTCGCGAAATCAGATGTTGACCGTGCCATGCCCAAATACTCTCCTGACGGCAAGAAGATAGCCTTCATCGAAGACCGCCAGCGGCTCATGGTCATGGATGTCAAGACAGGCTCTGTCACACAGATTACTGACGGCAAGCAGTGGATGTCGCGCTCGGGCGGGTTCAGCTATGAGTGGTCGCCCGACGGCCGTTGGTTCACGCTTGAGTTTGTCGGCAACTGCCGCTCGCCATACGATGATATAGGCATCGTGCCGGCCAAGGGCGGGAAGATAACCAACATCACCCAGAGCGCCTATGCCAGCAGCTCGCCCAAATGGGTCATGGGTGGCAAGGCCATAATGTTCGCCAATGAGCGCTACGGCCTGCGCAACCATGCCTCATGGGGCACACAGGAGGATATTTTCCTCGCCTTCGTCAATCAGGACACGTATGACCGCTTCCGCCTCAGCGAGGAGGACTACAAGATGCTGAAAGACATTGAGGATGCCAACAAGAAGAAGGCCAAGGCCGCCGAGGCGAAGAAAGCCGCCGAGACAAAGAAAGGCAAGAAACCTGAGGCGAAGAAGCCCGCGCCGGCCGACAGCACGCTCACTGTCGAGCTTGACGGCATCGGGGACCGCATTGTGCGCCTGACACCAACATCATCAATGCTCGGCAGTGCCGCCATGACAAACGACGGCGAGACGCTGTACTTCACCTCACAAGCCACTAACGGCGAGGTGGAGCTGTGGAAAGCAACACTGAGGAAAAAGGAGTGTAAGATGGTGCAGACGATGAAGAATGGCGGACGCATGCTTCAGGATAAGGATGGCAACATATTCCTCGTCGGCGCTGACATAAGGAAGATGGACGCCAAGACAGGCAAGATGGAGCCTGTCACATACATGGCCGATATGAAGATGAACATGTATGACGAGCGTGAGTTCCTGCTCCAGTACATGCGCCATGAGGTGGGCGAGCGGTTCTACAACAAGAACATGCACGGTGTGAAGTGGGATGCCCTCGTTGACCATTACAGACAGTTCCTGCCACACATCTCCAACAACTATGACTTCCAGGAGCTCTTGTCAGAGATACTCGGAGAGCTGAACGTCTCACATACAGGAGGCCGTTACCACCATCCTTCGTCAAAGGGCGATGACGCGACAGCGTCGCTCGGTCTGCTCTACGACATGACATACACGGGCGAGGGCGTGAAGGTGACAGAGGTTGTCAAGGACGGCCCGTGCGACCGCAAGACGAGCCGCATACATGCCGGCAGCATCATCAAGGCCATCAATGGCGAGACGGTCACTCAGGATATGGACATCGCACAGCTGCTGAACGGCATGGCACGCAAGAAGACTCTCGTCACACTGAAGGACGGCACCGAAGAGGTCGTGCTACCTATAACATCGTCACAGTTCTCGTCGCTGCTTTATGAGAGGTGGGTGAAGCGTTGTGAGCATATCGTCGATAGTGTCTCTGGCGGACGTCTCGGATATGTCCACCTCCAGTCGATGAACGACGCCAGCTTCCGCACGATATACAGCGACATGCTCGGCAAATACAACCTGCGCGACGGATGTGTCATCGACACACGATGGAACGGCGGCGGACGCCTCCATGAGGATATAGAGATACTGACGAGCGGAAAGAAGTACCTGACACAGATGGTGCGCGGCACAGCCATGTGCGACATGCCTTCACGCCGCTATAACAAGCCGACGATAATGGTGCAGTGTGAGGCAAACTACTCTAACGCCCACGGCACTCCATGGGTTTACAAGCACATGGGCATCGGCAAGCTTGTCGGCGCCCCTGTTCCCGGCACAATGACATCAGTCAACTGGGTGACGACCCAAGACCCCTCGCTCATCTTCGGCATTCCTGTCGTGGGATATCTGCAAGAAGACGGCAAGACATATCTTGAGAACGCACAGCTCGAGCCAGACATCCATGTCCTGAACAGCCCCGAGGACATCGTGCGCGGCATAGACACACAGCTCATCACGGCCACCAAGGAACTCTTGCGGCAGATTGACAAGAAATAGAATCGCAAAGAAGACCCGGACAAATTTACAGAACATACCTTTAATCCACGCCCCCACATGCCAGCAGACATCTGCTGGCATGTGGGGGCGTGGATTTTTCATGCTTACACCCTCTTGCTGACAGCCATGATATGATGTTAACACATTCAGGGGTATCGGAATTTAGCACAAAATCCTGTGTATTGGAGATTTTCCTCGTCTTTGTGCGTCGTCATTCCCTCATAAAAGTGTTATAATCATCCTGCACAGAAGATTTTTTTCTATTGTTGTCCGCTGAACATACGATATGACATATGTCTGAACTTTTCATAACCGCAGGACAAAGGACACGATATAACGCCCTGTGTTCAAGCGTTTTAGCGTCATCTTTCCCAAAGGCTCTGAATGAGGGGCTCATAAATACTGAATGAGCAGCCCATTTGGACTGAATGAGCGTCCCATTTGGACTGAATGAGAAACAGCGATGGGTGCCGGTATAAAGAATATGGCATTAACAGGGGGGATTGTGGTTGCAAAGTCGGCGCGAGACACCCGAAAACGCAACTTTCCCGTCACTAATCCGCATGATTTTTACGGTGAGGCAATCCGTCGTATAACCCGCCACACTCCCCCTCGGCTGACAGTCAGCCCTCATACAGGAAGTCAGCAATCCTGTCCACAGCCCTTTTTTCTGAGCCCGCCATAAAAATAAAGCCGGCTTTCGTTTGCCTATAAGAAATGTTTTTATTAACTTTGTGGCTGAAATGTGACGGACTGAAATACCGTCGGCAGGCGTACGCCTAATTCTAATACATAGCACACGTTCGGTGCAACACGCATTACACACTCGAAACCTTATCTATAATACTCAGACGATGAAAAAGATTCTCCTCGTGTTCTCATTCCTGTCTGTCATGACAGTGGCAACGGGCAAGACGGTTGTCCATAACGACGGCACACCATTCTGCTTCTGGTATTGGATGTACGGAGCGGCGACAGAGCCGGCCATCAAGGCCGACTTTCAGGCCATGCATGATGCCGGCCTGAGGGGCACATACCTCATGCCTATACGCAGCGCGTCACAGCGCCCGGAATATGGCGGCAAGGCAGAGCAGCTCACACCTGCTTTCTGGAGTGCCGTGGACTATGCTCTACATACTGCCGACTCGCTCGGTCTGGAGATAGGCATACACATCTGTGACGGCTTCGCCCTCGCCGGCGGCCCATGGTTCTCTCCCGAAGAGTCCATGCAGAAGGTTATATGGGCTGACACGACAGTGACAGTCGGCCGCAAGCAGCAGGGACGTCTCTCGCGCAAGCCGTTACCTACCCCAACATACCAGCTCCCCACCCTGCCCACAGGGGCAAACCATATAGCCGCCTATGCCATCCCCATTGACTATGCGGAGGATGTGGTGGAGCCTGTACGCATGACGACTTCGCCCAATGTGACATCAGACGATAAGAACATGGTGCGCGCCAATGAGCCCTGCTGGTTCACTTTCGAGATGCCTGAGGGAGTGGTCGTGAGGAATGTTGAGGTGACGCCCTCAGGCACAAACATGCAGTGTCAGCGTCTCAGAGTAGAGTCAAGCCATGACGGAGAGACATTCTCGCATCTCATGACCTTCGTGCCAGCACGCCAGGGATGGCAGAACGGAAACATGCCAAGCACATACGCTCTGCCGCAGACATCCGGCAACCAGCCACGCTATTATCGCTTCTCATGGACTCCAGAGGGGACAGAGCCTGGCTCAGAGGATCTTGACGCAGCCAAGTGGAAGCCCACGCTGAGACTGAAGAACATAACGTTCCACCAGCAGCCAAGGATACACCATTGGGAAGGGAAAGCCGCCAATGTCTGGCGCATAGCCCAGGAGACCACATCAGAGCAGGTGCCCGACGGGCTCTGCACGCCGCTCGACAAGATTGTGCGCCTTGAGGTCTCTGCCGACGGCAAGCTGCTGACAACGCTCCCCGAGGGTAGATATCGCATTCTGAACATGGGATATTGCTCTACCGGACAGACCAATGAGACTGCCGGAGGGGGCAAGGGACTGGAGTGTGACAAATTCTCGGCCAAGGCCGTCAACAAGCTCATCGACAACTGGTTTGCTAAGTTCAAGGCCCTCCCATCGGGCAAGGCAGTGAAGTATCTGCATGTTGACTCGTGGGAGTGTGGCTGTCAGAACTGGTCGTCCGCCTTCGCCTCTGAGTTCATGCGTCTCCGTGGCTACGACCTCATGCCGTGGCTTCCCGTCATGGCGGGAGTGCCTGTCGGCAGCGCATCAGAGACAGAGCGTGTGCTGCGTGATGTACGTCTCACTATCAACGACCTTATCAACGAGAACTTCTTCGCCACTGTCCGCGACCGTGCCCATGCCATGGGGATGGGATTCTCGAGCGAGAGCATAGCGCCGACAATGGTGGCCGACGGCATAGACCACTACCGCTATGCCGACTATCCCATGGGCGAGTACTGGCTCAACTCTCCCACCCACGACAAGCCTAACGATATGCTCGACGCCATCTCCGGCGGCCATGTCTATGGCAAACGCATCATACAGGCAGAGGGATTCACCGAGGTGCGTGGCGTGTGGGACGAGACACCGGCGAGCATAAAGACTCTTCTCGACCGCAATTTCGCCATGGGCATGAACCGCCTCTTCTTCCATGTTAACGCCCATAACCCATGGACAGACCGCCGCCCGGGCATGACGCTCGACGGCATAGGCCTCTTCTTCCAGCGCGACCAGACATGGTTCCCCGAATCACGTCCCTTCGTCGATTACGTCACACGCTGCTCAGCCCTTCTCCAGCAGGGACGCCCTGTGCAGGACATCGCTGTCTTCACGGGCGAGGAGATGCCCCGCCGCTCTGTCCTTCCAGAGCGGCTTGTGGATATCCTCCCCGGCATCTTCGGGCAGGAACGTGTCATGAGCGAGCGCGAACGCCTTGCCAACAAGGGGTGTCCGATGGCTGAGAGCCCTGTCGGCGTGAACCACTCTGCTGGCATTGTCGATACGAAAGACTGGTGTGACGCCATGCATGGCTATCAGTATGACTCGTTCAATCCTGATGTCCTCATGCGCCTGGCAAAGGCTGTGGACGGATGTATGACACTGCCGGGCGGCGCACGCTATCGTGTCGTCGTACTCCCGGGACACCGCCCGATGGACCCCTCGTTTACGGGATATAGCGACGCTGTCATGCAGAAGATAAAGGCTCTGGCCGATGCTGGTGTCATCATCATCGACAAGCCATACACCGCCGCCGACTTCTCACAGTACGGCCTGGAGCGTGACGCTGTGCTCCCCGGCGGCATGGCATACACCCACCGCAGCGCAGAGACAGGCGAGATATACTTCATCTCCAACCAGCTTGACGAGAAGCGTGATGTGGAGATGAGATTCCGCGACACCGCCCGGGGCGAGTGGTATATTTATGACGCTGTCAGCAACACCATCTCCCAGCCGTCGTCAGAGACTGTTGTCCGCACCACTTTACAGCCCGGCGGCTCCTGCTTCGTCATATACCCCAAGGAGAGCATCGAGGCTGTCACCTCGTGTCTGCCATCCCAGCCCGCTGTCAAGGCTCTCACAGCCGGGGCCCGCAAGCCCGTCAACATACCTCTCACAGGTCCATTCACACTGTCGTTCGCTGAGTCAGGGGTGAAGAAGACCATCCCGTCGCTCTACAGCTGGTCAGACGCGGAGGATGTCCGCGAGCGATTCTTCTCCGGCCACGGCCGCTACACGACAACCGTGAAGGTGAAACGTCCGCAGGCGGATATGGTGCTTCAGCTGGGCACAGTGAGAGATATAGCCCATGTATGGGTGAACGGCATAGACTGTGGCATAGCATGGACAGCGCCGTATGCTGTCACTATCGGCCACGCCCTCAGGCGCGGTCTGAACACCATAGAGATAGAGGTGGTAAACACATGGGCCAATGCCCTACGGGGTATGGACGAGGGCACACCGCCGTTTGAGGGCATATGGACCAACGCCCGCTACCGCATGAAGAGCCCCCATCTCCTCCCTGCCGGCCTCCTCGGCCCCGTTACCATCACTCTGCCATAACCTGAACCCCACGAGAGGCTGACACCCCTCAGCCTCTCGCAGCCATATCATGGCCGGCCGTTACAACCTGTCATGACATGCAAAGCCTTATAGAACATACCCTAACACAGCAACCATACTATGAACACAAACTATCTATTCTTATCCTCAGGCCGCCATGTGCGTCCTTTACTCATATTCTTATCCGTCCTCCTCGGCCTCTCTCCCGTCTCTGCCAAGATATGGATGCCAGCCGTCTTTGACAGCGGCATGGTGCTTCAGCGCGAGACGAACGTCAGGCTCTGGGGCACAGCCTCAGTTGGAAAAACCGTCCGCCTAACAACATCGTGGAACAACAAGACATATCTCGCAAAGGCCGACAAGGATGGCCGATGGGCCGTCTCTGTCACCACGCCCGAGGCTGGAGGGCCATATACGGTCACTGTGACCGACGGCGACGAGCTGCGTTTTGATGATGTGCTCATCGGCGAGGTATGGCTCTGCGCGGGACAGTCGAACATGGAGATGCCGATGAAGGGATTCCCCTCACAGCCTATCGAGAACGGCAATATGGACATCCTCCACTCCTCCGACACCATGCTGCATCTCTTCCAGGCCAAACGCACCAGCCGTGTCGAGCCTATTGACACCATAACCGGAAAATGGCAGAGGGCTGAGCCGCAGGCTGTACGTGAGTTCTCTGCCACAGCATATTACTTCGGACGTGAGCTGAGACGTATGCTCGGCGTGCCTGTCGGACTCATCGTGACCGCCTGGGGAGGCTCAAGCTGTGAGGCATGGATGGACCGCCAGCATGTACGCCAGTTCGTGACAGACAAGTCACCATACCAGATTCCGTACAAGCCGGCAGACGTGAAATCGCCCAACAGACAGCCAACAGTGCTCTACAACGGTATGCTCCATCCTGTCATAGGCTACGGCATACGCGGCGCGATATGGTATCAGGGCGAGGACAATGTGCCGCGCTACAGCGACTATGCACAGCAGATGAAGACCATGGTGGGAGAATGGCGCGACGAGTGGGGCATAGGAGAGTTCCCGTTCTACTACTGCCAGATAGCGCCGTATGACTATAGCCTCATCAACTGGACACACAACTCGGCTCTGCTGCGCGAGCAGCAGATGATAGCCGAGCGTGAGATACCGAATGCCGGAATGGCTGTGCTCATGGATGCCGGAATAGAGAAGGGCATCCACCCGCCTAAGAAGAACATCGCGGGAGAGCGCCTCGCTCTGCTCGCCCTCGTCAACACATACGGCATAAAGGGCGTCACGGCACAGTCGGCACGCTACAAGAGCATGACCGTAGAGGACGGGGCGGCGATACTGTCGTTCGAGAATGACAAGATGAACCTTTACGGGAAGGACAGCTCGTTCACAAGCTACCTGTTCGAGATTGCAGGGCCTGACCGTGTCTTCTATCCCGCAAAGGTCGAGATATACAAGCGTAAATTCCTGAAAGTCTCCGCGCCAGAGGTGACATCGCCTGCCGCTGTGCGTTACGCTTTCCACAACTGGGCCGACGGCGACCTCTTCTGCGACGGCCTCCCACTGTCGTCTTTCCGCACTGACGACTGGCCTATCGCTGAGGACGACAATGGCAAGAAAAAGATAGAATACGACCGCTGACGAACGAGCGAGAGGAGAATAATGCTCGCATTGATATTCCCAACGCCCGTGCACACCAACAGTCCTCTCATTGATAAATAATAAGATACGATGATGAAGAAACCAATCCTCATAACAATCCTTGTGCTGACAGCCATCTGCTTGTCCTCACTTCCAGCCATGTCGGCAGACTTCATTACGCCCCGCTCGGGCATGTCGAGCTTCAACCCCGACTGGCGTTTCCACCGTGGCGACGTGTCTGGCGCCGAGGCTGTGGCTTTCGACGACAGCCAGTGGGAGATAGTCTCCACGCCCCATACCGTGCAGCTCATGCCAGCCGAGGACAGTGGCTGCCGCAACTATCAGGGTGTGGCATGGTACAGGAAACACTTCATTGCCCCTGCCGGGCCTGTCACAGAGCTTCAGTTTGAGGCCGTCATGGGCCGCCAGCGTTTTTATGTCAATGGCCGTCTCGTGAGAGAGAATGAGGGAGGCTATCTCCCTGTCACCATCAATCTGACAGAGGCAGGCGTGAAGCCTGGCGACAAGGTCGTCGTGGCGGTGATGGCCGACAACTCTGACGACAAGACCTACCCTCCGGGCAAGAAGCAGATGACACTCGATTTCTGCTATCATGGAGGCATATACCGCGACGTGTGGATGATACAACATCCGCAGGTGTATATCTCTGACGCTGTCGAGGAGAACCGCACGGCGGCAGGAGGCATCTTCGTCCATTATGCCGATATCACAGACAAATCGGCCGGAGTGCATGTGAACACTGATGTACGCAACAGCCTTGATGTGCCGTCGTGCGTCACAGTCACCAACACCCTTACCGACGCCACTGGACGTGTCGTGAAGAAATGGGTGAAGAAGAGCGTCGTGCCCGCACATGGATTTGTCACGCTTACGCAGGGTTCGTCCATAAGTCATCCGCAGCTGTGGTCGCCCGAGCACCCTTATCTGTATACGCTTCAGACAACAGTGTCATCGGCAGCGGGAGTCGACAAGGCCACCACACGCATAGGCATACGCTCATTCGAGTTCCGCGGGAAAGACGGCTTCTGGCTTAACGGCAGCCGCTACCGCCAGTTTGTAGGGGCCAACCGCCACCAGGATTTCGCCTATGTGGGTAACGCTGTGCCCAACTCACAGCAGTGGCGTGATGCCCGCCGTCTGAAAGACGCCGGCTTCAACATCATACGTGTAGCCCATTACCCGCAAGACCCCGCCTTCATGGACGCATGTGACGAACTGGGAATCTTTGTCATCGTGGCCACACCGGGATGGCAATACTGGAACAAGGATCCTAAGTTTGCAGAGAAGGTGCACCAGAACACACGCAGCATAATACGCCGCGACCGCAACCACCCCTCTGTCCTCATGTGGGAGCCTATACTCAATGAGACACGCTATCCTGAGGATTTCGCCATCGAGGCACTGAAGATAACACGCGACGAGTATCCATATCCCTACCGTCCCGTTGCCGCCGCCGACCTCCACAGTGCGGGAGTGCTCGACAATTATGATGTCGTCTATGCATGGCCCGGCGACGACGAGCCAGACAATGTTGCGGGCAAGGAGTATGAGGAGAAGGCCATCCGCCTCGGCAAGAACATGTTCACAAGAGAGTTCGGAGAATATGTCGACGACTGGTATGCACATAACAACCTCAACCGCGCCTCACGCTCATGGGGCGAGATACCACAGCTGAAGCAGGCTCTGTCACTGTCTAACACCACATGCGACCAGCACCGCACCACCGGACTCTTCCTTGGCGGATGCCAGTGGCACCCCTTCGACCACCAACGGGGCTACCACCCCGACCCCTATTGGGGAGGCATATACGACGCTTTCCGCCAGCCCAAGACGGCATTCTATATGTTCCACTCACAGATACCGGCAGTTGAGGATTCGGCATACGTGTACATAGCCCATGAGATGGGCCAGTTCTCTGAGCCTGACGTGGTGGTATTCTCCAATTGTGACAGTGTGCGCTTGTCGCTTTATGACGGCGAGATATCATGGACGCTACCTGTAGTCCACCACAAGGTACTACGCGACCAAGGCTCCGCAACGGTGGAGACTCTTGAGGGGAAGATGACTAACGAGAGTGCCATGCCTTATAACGCTCCTGTCATATTCAAGGACGCATGGGACTTCTGGCACGCCCGTCAGTATTCATACAAGGGCCGCAACTGGCAGAAAGTGAACATGACAGCCGAGGGGATCATAGGCGGCAAGGTGGTCACAACAGCCCGCCGTATGCCGTCGCGCCGCAGCACGAAACTCCGCCTTTATGCCGACGAGCGTGGCCACCAGCTTGTTGCAGACGGCTCTGACTTCATCGTCGTCGTTTGTGAGGTGACAGACGACAGCGGCAATGTACGCCGCCTCGCTAAGGACGAGATACGCTTCACCGTCACCGGCGAAGGTTCTGTCATTGGCGAAGGCGAGGGAATCGGCGCAAACCCACGGCAGGTGGAATGGGGCACTGCCCCCGTCCTCATACGCTCAACACAGAAAGCAGGCAAGATACACATACATGCCGACGTCACTTTCCCCGGCACACACACACCCGCACCAGCCGACCTCACCATCGAGTCTGTCCCGTCCACAATGCCGCTCGTGACAGACCCATCTCTCGACGGCACGCGACGTACAGTGAAGAACCGCGCACAGGGAAAGCGTAACAGCGACAGAATCTCTGACGAGGAGCGTCAGCGCATGCTGCAAGAGGTGCAGGACCAGCAGGCCGATTTCGGCGTGGGAGGATAATGCCAGACTAACAACACCATACGAATCCAGGCCAAAACAGCGATTGACGGCCTCATGGCATTATCATACGCAAATAGGGACTGTCCCCATGTGGGGGCAGTCCCTATTTGCGTATAATAATGCCTCTTCCCTCACGATGCCACCACTCTGCTGTGAGAAAGCCTTTTTCAGTTGAGGTCAATCCCATTGTATGCCGTAGAGGCTTTCTTCTCAAAAGAACGCATTGGAACTGAAGATTGATGACATTCTGCAATAAGACAAAAACAGCCTTATCATCGAAAAAGTGTGGGTTTTAACATATTGTAACGTCGAAAAAATGTTGTTTTCTCTTGTTTGCATCATCGAAAAAGTGTAATTTTGCATTCGAAATCAATACATGATGTATTATGAAGAGACAGATTTACAACGAACCTTAATTCCGCAACTTAGTTGTTAGTAATTTTTTTTAAGTGCCTGGGCAAC
>JBJEAW010000100.1:0-50076 GCA_051869435.1 Prevotella sp.
GTTGCCCAGGCACTTAAAAAAAATTACTAACAACTAAGTTGCGGAATTAAGGATTTGCATGAATTAACCATGCCCGACCCGTCTGTTACTATTCTCTGCGTGTGTGTTTTCCTACTAACTTTTTATTGCCGTTCTGTACATAATTAACGTGAGTTCGACGAATATAAACGGGTTACCAGTAAAACCCTGTGTCAGTTACGAATGACAAAAACCATTATAAACCCCTTGAAGAGTATGTGGGGGGCAGAGCCCCTGGCGTCAGTCTTCCGCTTTGGTCTTATAAGAGCAAGCTCTTAACGCCCCAAGCTGAAAGCCCCAACACCACCTTCTTTCAGAAGGCCACCATCCTCTTCAAGGCGATAAACATAAGTGTCTTTCCTGTTGACACAGGATTTCCCGAGTGCCCCATATAAACTATCTTGATTGCTAGTTGTCAGTTACATGGCTTAGATGTTATCTTCGCACATAGAATGACCTTGTGTGCTCTCTTCGCGCCCTGGGTAAATATGAGGTGTGATGTTACGCCCTGAAAGGGCAAAAGCGTTCATACACAAGGAATTAATTCTCCCCAGCTATCAACCACCTAACGCTTTTGCCCTTTCAGGGCGTAGTTTGCTTAATGCTTTAACCCAGGGTGCCGCTACGCTCTGCCCTGGGCTGAGTGCAGGTTGCCCTTTCAGGGCGTGGTTTGCTACATACGCTATAGGGTGGTTCTATAAATTAGCCTTGACAGTTTTCGATTCTATTTTTGAGGCCAAAGTGCAAGCGAGAGAGGGAGCAATGCGGGCATTGCGACCGAGCAAACTTGCACTTTGGGACAAAAAGAGAACGAAAGATGGCAGGACGTTATACCCCACTCTGATAATATATCTACGGTGGTAATTTTTAGAACCACCCTATAATGTATGAACAGATAACATTCGTCGAACTCACGTTAATTATTACCTGTTAATCACATTTCATGAGGGAATATTGTTGGGAATTTACACAAAAACAGAGGGAATGCCAAGCGCTTCATACACAAAAACAGAGGGAATGCCAGTATTTAACTGTAATTTAACAGTAGGTCGGATATAGGTAACTATTCAGCGCGTGCTGGCTGAGACAATATAAAACCATATTTTCTTGTTACAAAACGCATTCGCTGAATAGTTGCAAATATAGCAAAGTGCAGCTGCTTCCCTCTCCGCCCTCCCTCCTCTTGTCTGCCTGATATTCTTGCCAGGGGCTTCCTCCATCCGTCATCTCATGCCCACACTCGCGTTATCCTGTCGTCATGTTACGAATTGTAAGCAGGGTGAGGGCCCGGGCTTACAGTTTTTCGGGGAGAAAGGCGAGTTTTCTGAGAGGTACTGTCTGAGGCCGTCATTCGTATTGGATGAGGAGGCCATTCTGTATCTCTCACGTCGTCATTCGTATTGCTTACAGTATGTAAGTAAGGATGATGTAGAGACTGAGGCCAGAATGGGGTGGAGTAGGGTGGCGGAGCATGTCAAGGCAGGTGGAGTGGGGCTGTGTGCCGTTATGCCGCGTGTCATCGTCCCGATTCTCGCTTGCCACTTTTCTGTTCCGTCAGCTATGTGTCTGAAAACAGAAATATCTGTCTGTTTTGTGATATTTTAAGTGTCATGACTTGGCTGTTTCGCCACAATTTGTTACCTTTGCATGAAATTACCGGCCGATGTCTCTGCGTACCGTAACGCTCCTGCCGGGACAACAAGAGTCATTTAAGGGTGGTTCTAAAAATTACCACCGTAGATATATTCTCAGAGTGGGGTATAACGTCTTGCCGTCTTTCGCTCTCTTTTTGACCCAAAGTGTAAGTTCGCTCGGTCACAATGCCCGCATTGCTCCCTCTCTCACTTGCACTTTAACCTCAAAAATAGAATCGAAATCTGTCAAGGCTAATTTATAGAACCACCCTTAAGACACAATGGAACAGACACCTGAGCTTAACGCACATAACAAGGACGAGCACCGTCCGTCGCACACGGCAGAGCATCTGCTCAACCAGACCATGGTGAGGATGTTCGGCTGTGAGCGCTCGCGCAATGCGCATATCGAGCGCAAGAAATCGAAGATAAACTATAATCTCGCGTCATGCCCCACGCCCGAGGATATAGCCGAGGTGGAGCGCACGCTTAACGACCTCATCCGCCGTGACCTGCCTGTGACGACAGAGTATGTCACACGCGACACCATCCCCGAGGGTGTCACGCTCGACCGTCTCCCCTCTGACGCCAGCGAGACGGTGTGCCTTGTGCGCATCGGCGACTATGATGTCTGTCCGTGCATAGGCCAGCATGTCGGCCACACGGCCGAGATAGAGTCGTTCCGCATCACAAGCACGAGCTACAAGGACGGCTCGTTCAGGATTGTCTTCCGTGTCGGCGGCGTGTCCTGACCGTTCTTCTCTTCTTCCGCCCCTCTCCCCCTAACCCTTTGACACTCTTCTCCTAACCCTAACCATATCTCATGAGAGCCCAGACACTACAGATGCTGTTATGGATTGGCGCGCTTGTCGCCGGCACGCTCCTCGGCCTTTATGGCGGCGCGGTCGTGGCCGATGTCATGACGTTCGTCGCTACTGTCTATACCCGTCTTTTCCGTTTCCTTGCCGTCCCCACGATAGCCCTTGCCATCACGACGACAATGATGACTGTAGGCAGCAAGAAGGACACAGGGCGCATATTCCGCCGCACGCTCACCTACACCCTGCTGACAACGTTTGCCGCTGCTGGTGTGGCTCTCGCCCTCTATCTCGTCATCGCCCCTGAGAGTCTGCCCGCCGCTGTTGTCTCGGGGGCTGCATCGGCCGTCCCGGAGACCATGGGCCACACGTCATATATGGACTATGTCCTCGGCATCGTGCCCGATAATATCTTCCGCCCGTTCATTGACGGCAATGTCCTCGGTGTGCTTCTCCTCTCTGTCGCCACCGGCTTTGCCATAGGCAAGATGGCCGACAGTGACCGCAAGCAGGTCATAGTGAATGGCCTCCTCGGCCTTCAGGACATCGTCTTCATCCTCATCCGCTGGCTCATCCTTGTCCTCCCGCTTGGCATCATGGCTTTCGCCGCACAGTTTGCGACGCAGATGTCAGCCGGTGTCGCCATGTCCTCTTTGGGCTGTTATGCGGCTGTCATTCTCGGAGGCAATCTCCTGCAGATGTTCGTCGTGCTGCCCCTCTTCCTCCTCGCGAGAGGCATTAATCCCCTCAAGGCCCTGCGCCGCATGATGCCCGCTGTGCTCATGGCGCTGTTCACGAAGAGCTCTGCCGCGACGCTTCCTGTCACGATACAGAGCGCCGAGGGGCGTATGGGCATAGACAGCCGTGTCTCACGCTTTGTCCTCCCTATATGCACGACGATAAACATGAATGGGTGTGCGGCGTTCATTCTCGTCACGTCGCTCTTCGTCATGCAGAATGGTGGCATGACATTCTCGCCCCTCATGCTCGCGGGGTGGGTTGTGCTCTCTGTCCTGTCTGCTGTGGGCAATGCCGGTGTCCCTATGGGATGCTTCTTCCTCACGCTGTCGCTGACAAGCGGCATGAACGCCCCTGTCGGTGTGCTCGGCATCATACTGCCCCTTTACACTATTATCGACATGGTCGAGACGGCCGAGAATGTATGGTCTGACTCATGCGTATGTGCCATGACAGACAAGGATATGAGGGCCGGACACTAACCCCCAGCCGTACCCGACACGGCAAGCGGCCGATGAAGGCCGCCCGTCAGGAGCGGCACTCTTCCTGCCTGTGGCCCATGTGGGCTATGTGAAGGCCCTGACACCAAGGCCTGCCTTACCATAGCATTATCATTTACTAACACCTAAATATCATCCAAGAAATGAATCTCATCAAGACATCTTTAGGGCTCATGCTGTTTGCGTCGGCCCTCACTGCCCATGGCCAGAAGAGCGTCAAGGCTCCTGCCGGAGGCAAGCAAATCAGTAACGAGCTCATCGGAATATTCTTCGAGGATATCAGCTCCTCGGCCGATGGCGGCCTGTATGCCGAGCTGCTGCAGAACGGCTCGTTCGAGTTTAATGTGTCTGAGCGCGACGGATGGGGCCCCGGCACAGCGTGGCGTGTCATGCGCCCCGGCCACTCGCTCGGTCTCGTGCAGGCTCTCCAGGCCGACCCTCTCCATCCTAACAACCTCAACTACATGCGTCTGAACATCGAGCGCACCAAGGAGTATTATGACTATGACGGATGGCGCGGCTTCGGACTTGCCAACAACGGCTTCGACGGAATAAGCGTTAAAGAGGGCGCCAAGTACGACTTCTCGTTCTTCGCACGCAATGTCGATGGAAAGGCAAAGCAGGTGCGTGTGGCTCTCGTAGAGCCCGGCCAGCCCCTCAAGGCCATTGCCGACACCACGCTGACAGTAGATGGCAAGGCATGGGAGAAGTATGGCTGCACACTGACTGCCGCCAAGTCATGCGCAAACGCCTCGCTCGTCGTCCTCGCCCTCACTACGGGCGTGATGGATGTCGATGCCTTCTCGCTCATGCCACAAGACACATACAAGGGCCACGGACTGCGCCGTGACCTCGCCGAGGCGCTCGAGGCTCTCCATCCGAAGTTCATGCGATTCCCCGGCGGATGTGTCGTTCACGGTGGCGGAGACGGCTTCTGGAACACCTATCGCTGGAAGACAACCGTCGGCCCCAAGCATCAGCGGCGCCCACTGAAGAACACATGGGGCTACCACCAGTCAATGGGGCTCGGATATTATGAGTACTTCCAGCTGTGTGAGGATATGAACATGCAGCCCGTGCCTATCCTCCCTTGCGGTGTCAGCTGCCAGGGCACAAACGGCGGATGGGGCATGAAAGACCAGGCACAGGATGTCGTCCCCATGAGCGGGATGGACGAGTGGGTGCAGGACGCCCTTGACCTCATCGAATGGGCCAATGGCGACGTGAACACAAAATGGGGACGCGTGAGAGCCGAGGCCGGCCACCCGAAACCCTTCAACCTCAAGTATCTCGGCATAGGAAACGAGGAGAGAATCTCTCCGGAGTTCGCCGAGCGCTTCAAGTATATGTATGAGAAGATAACAAAGCTACACCCGGAGATTGTCATCGTGGGCACAGCAGGCCCCGGCTCGCACGCCGGCAATCCCGACTATGACAACGGATGGAAGATAGCCGAGGAGATAGGGCTCCCCATACTCGACGAGCACTACTACGAGCCTTATACATACTTCGAGACCAGCCGCCAGTATGACGCTTATCCACGCGACCGCAAGACGAAGGTATATCTCGGCGAGTACGCCTCGAAAGACAAGAAGCTGCGCGACGCTCTCGCTGAGGCTCTCTACCTCATCCATGTAGAGCGCAATGCCGATGTGGTATGCATGACAAGCTATGCGCCGCTCTTCGCACGCAAGAACGCCACAAACTGGAATCCCGACCTCATATACTTCGACAACGAGCGCCCGTTCCTCACATGCAGCTATTATGTGCAGCAGATGTTCGGACAGTCATCGGCCGACTACTTCTATGGCGACTGTGTGCAGTTTGAGGGAGAGAAGACAAACATGCAGGAGCAGTCTGTCGTGCTCAACACCAAGACCCGCAAGCTGTACGTGAAGATATGCAACGCGTCGGGCGAGCCACGCAAGGCGACTGTCGATTTGCGCCGCTTCAAAGGCATGAAGTCTCTCGCAACACTCACAACCCTCTCCGGACAGCCCGAGCAGGAGAACAACTACGAGGCACAGCCTGTGAAACCTGTCGTGGAGAAGGTGAAGGCCAAGAGCAGGATGACAGTAGAGCTGAAGCCTTACTCGTTCATCATGTACACCATAAGCCTGTAACCTGACATTATTGTCTGGCAATGGACAGGGGACGCTGACGGCGTGCCACACAGCATGTCATGGAGACGGCTCTCTGGCCATTGCCAGACAATCATTTATAACAACATGCATTAACAATGCTGCCATAAACACCTTACAATTATGAAGAAAACATTCCTTACACTCGCCATTCTCGCCATGGTGGCCACCGCCAGCGCACAGAAGCTATGGTTCAGCCGTCCTGCCTCGTGCTGGCTTGAGGCTCTCCCGATAGGCAACTCACACCTCGGGGCGATGGTCTTCGGAGGTACAGAAGACGCTGAGCTGCAGCTTAACGAGGAGACATTCTGGTCAGGAAGCCCTCATGATAATAACTCGAAGACATCGCTCGGACTGCTGCCCGAAGTGCGCAACCTCATCTTCAACGGCAAGGAGAAGCAGGCTGCCGATATCATAAACAGAGAGTTCATACCCGGTCCCCACGGCATGCGCTACCTCTCGCTGGGAAGCCTACATCTGCATTTCCCAGGACATAAGGAGGCTGACGAGTACTATCGCGACCTCAACATAGCCGACGCTGTGGCGACAACACGCTACAGAGTGGGCGGCGTGACATACACACGCACAGCGTTCGCCTCGCTCCAAGATGGCGTCATCGTCATGAGGATAGAGGCGTCAGAGGCGGACAAACTCAATATGAGCCTCAGTTTCGACAGCCCGTTCGAACACAATGTGACGGCGAGGAAGAACCAGCTCCATGTCGCTGTGCGTAATGTGGAGCATGAGGGAGTGCCAGCCTCACTCACAGCACAGGGCGTCATCAAGGTCATGGCCGACGGCAAGACAGTGGCAGGGAAGAACACCATAGATGTCTCTGGAGCCACAGCGGCCACCATCATCATCAGCGCGGCGACAAACTTCGTGAACTATCACGATGTCAGCGGCAATGCCGCGAGGAAGGCCGACGCATACCTAAAGGCGGTAGGAAAGAAGACATACACGGAGCTGCTCGACAGACACACCACGGCCTACAAGCGCCAGTTCGGGCGTGTCAGCCTCTCCCTGCCAGAGGGAAAGGATTCTGCTCTGGAGACCGACAAGCGCGTGGAGCGATTCGCAAAGGGAGGAGACGACCAGGCTCTCGTGGCCCTCATGTTCCAGTATGGGCGTTATCTGCTCATCTCCTCGTCACAGCCCGGCGGACAGCCCGCCAACCTTCAGGGCGTGTGGAACAACAAGGTGAACGCCCCGTGGGATTCAAAATACACCATCAACATCAACACCGAGATGAACTACTGGCCCGCCGATGTCTGCAATATCGCAGAGACGGCCGAGCCGCTCTACAGCATGGTGGCCGACCTCTCTGTGACAGGAGCCGTGACAGCCAGGGAGATGTATGGATGCCGAGGATGGATGGCCCACCACAATACAGACCTATGGCGCATAGCGGGGCCTGTCGATGGCGCGCCGTGGGGAATGTTCCCGAACGGCGGGGCATGGCTCTCGACACATATATGGCAGCATTATCTCTACAGCGGAGACAAGGGTTTCCTGAAGACGTACTACCCGATTCTGGCCGGTGCGGCACGCTTCTATCTCGACTATATGCAGCGCGACCCACGCAACGGATGGCTCGTCGCCGTACCGTCAGTGTCGCCAGAGCATGGCCCGGCCGGCACCGGCACGCCCGTCACAGCAGGATGCACCATGGACAACCAGATCATTTTCGACGCGCTGTCACAGGCACGCGCAGCGTTGGGCGTTGTTGACGCTGGGAATAAAGCCCTCGCTGACAGTCTCGACGCTGCCATCAGGCTGTTGCCCCCGATGCAGATAGGCAGATATAACCAGCTGCAGGAGTGGCTTCAGGATGCCGACGACCCTCGTGACGAGCACCGGCATATCTCACATCTCTACGGACTATTCCCGAGCAACCAGATCTCACCATACCGCCATCCGCAGCTCTTCCAGGCGGCACGCAACACCCTGCTGCAACGTGGAGACATGGCCACAGGATGGAGCCTCGGCTGGAAGACATGCTTCTGGGCACGTATGCTCGATGGCAACCATGCCTACAAGATTATCTCTAACATGCTTCACCTGCTCCCTAATGAGGGACAAGAGAAGGAATACCCTGACGGACGGACATTCCCGAACCTCTTCGACGCACACCCGCCATTCCAGATTGACGGCAACTTCGGCGTGACAGCAGGCATAGCGGAGATGCTCATGCAGAGCCACGACGGGGCCGTACATCTCCTCCCTGCCATCCCCGACGCATGGCAGAAAGGCAGCGTCGGCGGACTGGTGGCACGTGGCGGATTCGTCATCGACAACCTCTCATGGGACGGACAGCAGCTCTCCGCGGTCACCATAACATCACGTCTCGGCGGCACATTGCGCCTCCGCTCGTATGTACCGCTCAAGGGAGAGGGTCTCGTGCCTGCCAAGGGCGATAACGACAACCCCTTCTTCGCCATACCACAGATAAATACTCCGCTCGTCTCTGAGAAGATAAAACCGCAGCAGCCTATGCTTTACAGGGTCTATGAGTATGACGTGAAGACTGTAGCCGGACAGACATATACATTCGAGAGACAGTAAGACACAGGGTTGAGAGCAACATGAAAGCGCCGGAGAGAGATTCTGATCCGGGCGTACAGTTCCTGTCTGCCAATAGCGAATGCAGGCTGATTCCTGCTGATGAATAATATTGTAGCCCAAGGCATTATGGACAGTGCCTTGGGCTTTTCTGCTTTCATGGGGAGGACATACAGTCCGCAAGGATAGTCAACAGAGAATGCAGACTACTGATGGATAGCAGGAAAAATGTGAAAAAATCTCTCCTGATATGTAATAATACCCACAGAAGACTGTCTTATACATAGACAAGGGCAGGAAAATGGCACTACACAACATGCCGAACCACCCATAAAACAATGACAAATAACTGAAGATGGAGGACAGGACACTGATAGACAGCATACGCAAAGGCGACACGCGGCTCTTCCGTGAGGTGATGCGCAGATACACACCGTTAATATATAATAAGGCGCTGGGCATCACACACGACGAGGAGACGGCACGGGAAGCGACACAACAATGCTTCATAAAAGCGTACGACCGCCTTGACTGCTGGAACGGAAAGCAACTCGGGCCATGGCTGTCGGCAATAGCGATGCATACCGCTCTCGACATCATAAGCAAACGAAAACGACGGCGGGAGTCTTCAATAGAAGATGACAAGCGGGTGAGACAGGTGGCCGAGACGGAATACTCTGACGAGCGCGAGCGGCAGCTGCAACGCCTGGAGGACGCTGTCGGACAGCTCCCCGAGAATGACAGAATGCTGATAGAGATGCATTACTATCAGAGTGTCAAGACTGAGGAGATAGCCCGCAGGACGGGAATGACACAAACGAACATCCTCGTCAAGCTGCACCGCATCAGAGAGAAGATAAAGAAAACAATCGCCGGACAACAATAACCATCCGGCACCCACAGTGGAACGAAGAGAAACCGACATGACGGGCCACTGCCTATAGCATACGGAATAACCACAAAAACAGAACAATATGAATAACGATAAAGAACACCTGACAATCGAAGACCGTGAGCTGGATATGCTCTTCGATATCTCTGCCCAACGGCGGATGATAGCAGAGGAGATACAGGACGCGGTGATGGACGAGCTCAGACAAACCGAGCGGAAGCGCCGGTGGGCTAAATGGGGTAAACCAATAGCCTTTGCTTTCGGACTGCCACTTGTCATCATGGCCTTCGTCGTGCTGCTCAATGTGGGCTGCCAGACACTTGGCGATACACAATGGAAGTATGTGCTTGTGTTCCCAATAGTGGCTCTTCTGGCATCTGCCTTTTATCAGCTTGCTAATTTCCAGCTGATGAAAGGACAGTGATACAAGCACTAATAAAGAACAAAAAATGTATAATCAAATAAAGAACTAAGACTTATGAGCGAACTCATTCCTATCATTGCAATCATCATGTCGTTAGCCATACCGATGCTTGTCATCATCGGCGCTACACAGTCTATAATCAACAAAAAGAACAGAGAGGCTGAAATCAAACGCCTCATAATAGAGAACAATATCGATGCCGAGCGGGCTAAACTGCTTATAGAGGAGATAAAGCCGCGTGAGAATAAATATAACGGTCTGCGTGCTGGAGCCATGTTCCTTGGTGTCGGACTGGGCACACTGGCTAACCACTTCTTTATTCACGGCGACATGGTAACCATGGTATTTGTCATCGCAGGATTCGTCGGCCTCTCACTTCTCGTGGCCTTCGTTGTGGAATACAAGTTGAGGCAGGGGGATGATGCCAATGGCAACGACGCTGAATAACCCAACGAGCGTATGATGCCCACCATCCCCCATGGCGCGATGGGACACAAAAAACAGAGGGACAAGGTTTGTGACCTTGTCCCTCTGTCGGTATTTATGTGAGAAATGTTCAAGAATACAGGATTAATGTTCAGAACATCACTCAGTGTAGTTACTTCGATATGAGCGCCATAGTGTCGCTTGCAATCATCAGCTCCTCGTCAGTAGGGATGACAACGACTTTCACACGAGAGTCAGGAGCAGAGATGACAGCCTCCTCGCCACGTATCTTGGCGTTCTTCTCAGCGTCAATCTTTATGCCCATGAACTCCAGTCCGCGGCATACTTCCTCACGCATAGGAGTCTGGTTCTCACCGACACCGGCTGTGAAGACAAGCACATCAATACCGCCCATAGCGGCAGCGTATGCGCCAACATACTTCTTTATGCGGTAGAAATAAGAGTCCTGGGCCACCTGTGCGCGCTCGTTGCCAGCGTTGGCCGCATTCTCAATGTCGCGCATATCGCTTGAGAGACCTGTCAGTCCGGCAATGCCCGACTTCTTGTTGAGAAGGTTAGAGATACCATCGGCATCAAGACCGAGCTTCTTCTGGATGAACGCTACAGCGCCACCGTCGATGTCGCCAGAGCGTGTGCCCATCATGACACCCTCAAGAGGAGTGAGGCCCATAGAGGTGTCAACACACTTGCCATTGACAACAGCTGCAAGCGAGCCGCCGTTACCGATATGTGCTGTGACAACCTTTGTGCCCTCAGGCTTCATGCCGAGGAACTCAAGAGCGCGTGCGGAGACATATCTGTGTGATGTGCCGTGGAATCCATAACGGCGCACACCATACTTCTCATACAGCTCGTATGGCACGGCATAGAGGTATGCCTTGGCTGGCATGGTCTGGTGGAACGCTGTGTCGAACACTCCCACCTGTGGCAGGCCCGGCATGAGCTCAGAGACGGCATTGACACCCTTCAGGTTGGCTGGGTTGTGGAGCGGAGCGAGGTCGCTGCACTCTGTGAATGCCTCTATCACCTCAGGAGTGATGACCACGCTCTCTGCAAAGCGCTCGCCGCCATGCACCATGCGGTGGCCTACGGCGTCAATCTCCTCAAGCGACTTGATGACACCTATTTCTGGGTCTGTCAGCAGTGACAGGATAAACTTCACACCCTCTGTATGCTCAGGGATGTCGTGCATAATCTGCTTCTTCTCACCGTTGGCAAGCTTCACCTTGACGAAGGCTCCGTCAAGGCCGACACGCTCTGCACCGCCTGATGTCATGACAGAGTTGTCGTCCATATTGTACAGGGCATACTTGATTGACGAGCTGCCACAGTTTAATACTAATATCTTCATTTTCTTTAGGTTTATGTCCTTAGGTTCTTGTGTATGTCGTGTGATGGCGTTCGCGGCCTGTTATTTCGCGTCCATTGCCTGACACGCTGTGATGGCCACGAGGTTAACGATGTCCTCTACGGAGCATCCGCGTGAGAGGTCGTTCACTGGGCGTGCTATACCCTGGAGGATAGGGCCGAGGGCTGTAGCGTGGCCGAGACGCTGTACGAGCTTGTAGCTTATGTTGCCCACCTCAAGGCATGGGAAGACGAGGACATTGGCCTTCCCGGCTATGTCTGAGCCTGGGGCTTTCTTCGCTCCGACAGAAGGCACGAGCGCGGCGTCAGCCTGTAGCTCGCCGTCAACCTTCAGCGTAGGGTCAAGCTCCTTAGCCAGCTTGGTGGCCTCGACAACCTTATCGACAACCTCATGCTTCGCACTGCCCTTTGTAGAGAATGAGCACATGGCCACGCGTGGGTCGGCAAATCCTGCCACAGAGCGTGCTGTCTGGGCTGTGCAGACTGCTATCTGTGCCAGCTGGTTAGCGTCAGGCATAGGTGTCACAGCGACATCGGCGAAGACCATAACGCCATTCTCACCGTACTCTGGCGCGTCAGTGATCATCAGCATGGCACCGCTGACACATGTGATGCCTGGGGCTGTCTTTATTATCTGGAGGGCAGGACGTAGTGTGTCGCCTGTTGTGGAGAGCGCACCGGATATCTGTCCGTCGGCTCCCTCTGTCTTTATTATCATGCATCCGAGATAGAGAGGGTTCTTCACAAGCTCACGTGCCTGCTCTATTGTCATACCCTTCTTCTTGCGGAGCTCTGCCAGGAGCTGTGCATACTCCTCGCTCTTCTCGCAGTTCTCTGGGTCGATGAGTGTCGCCTCACCGATGTGTGTCAGTCCCTTTTCTGCTGCAAGAGCGTTTACTTTCTCTGGATTGCCGATGAGGATGAGGTCGGCTATGCCTTGCTCAAGAACTTTGTCGGCTGCTGTAAGAGTGCGTTCCTCTTCTGCCTCGGGGAGCACAATGCGCTGCTTGTTTGACTTGGCGCGCTCGATGATTTGTTCAATTAGTCCCATGATTCTGATGGTGAGTTTTTTTGATGATTTATGGTTTACAAATTAATTTTTCACAAAAGTACACAAAAAAAAGTGAACAGCAAAGGCTATTCACTTTTTTTATACTTTCGTTGTGGCATTTCGCGTGGCAGATTACTCCTCTGGCGTTATGCCTGAGTGGATGTTTTGGGCGGGCTATGCTGCCGTGACAGAGTGTCTCATGACGTCAGCCAGAGATTCTGTGGGGCAGGGTGACGGCCGCAATGCTGTGGCGGATATGTCTCACGTCCATGCCGTGAGGTCATCTCCGCTGTATCTTCCCTTTCATCATCGTCTTGCAGAGACGGTCCTGGAATATGCGTGACTCAGCCACTGGCGAGTCTGTGTTGATTATTGAGAAAGCATACCAGTGGCCGTCATGCCCATGCAGGTATCCTGCCAACGATGACCCTCCGATGGTCGTCATCGTGCCCGTCTTGACATATATACGGTCGCGGTAGTCGGGGTGGGCCATGCGTGAGAGCAGCGAGCCACGTCGCTCTGGCACTCCAGGGGTCGCCATGGCCTCTGTTATGAGATAGTCTCTCAGCTCCTCGTCCTTATAGGCGTAGCGCAGCATATCGACGAGGAAAGTGGCTGTCAGACGGCTGTCGGGCGACAGACCGCTGCCGTCGTTGAACACAAAGCCCTGCATGACATTGGTGCTGTCGGCATTCATAGTCTTCCGCCAGAACATTTCTGTCGCGTGCTTCTGGTCCCAGTGTATGCGCTTGTCGGCTATCATCCCCTTCTTGTAGTCGAGATGGTAGAGCACGGCGTCTGCCTTGATGTTCGAGCTGTGTATCATCATCGGCGTGATGACATCTGTCAGCCGGTGGCTTGTCGTCGCTATGGTCTTGTACATTCCGGAGGGTCTGACGCTGTTGTCGCGGCGGTATGATATTCCGGCCGAGCGGAGTGACGCTGTCAGATGCCTGTTGACAGTCTTCTTGCCTTTAAGCAGCAGCGGGGTCTTATGGAACGGGATGTCCCATGTCTTTGCTGTGGGGTGTGCCCTCAGGGTGTCTTCGCGTGCCAGCATCATATAGACATTCCCCCGTATATTGCGTATGCCTTTCGCGTGCAGCTGCTTTGCCAGGGCTGGCATGTCGTCGAAGAGTGGGTCGTCATCGGCTTTCAACAGCACATTGCCCACTAACGTGTCGCCGTGCATCTTCCCGCGTGTCATGAGCGAGACGCGATACTCGTGTTTCATGCCGAGTGTCTTCAGCGCGGCTATGGCTGTGCCTATCTTCATGCACGAGGCTGGTGGGAGCAGCTGTTTGTCGTGCATGGAGTAGATGGGTTGCTCGGTAGTGAGGTCGTAGATGTTTATGGCTATCAGCGCTGTGTCGAGTCTCATTGGCTGGCGCATCATGCTGTCAATGAGCTGTGTCATGCGGTTACTCTGGTCGAGCTGCTCCTTGCTGATGTTCAGCACTTCCACTTTGTCCGCCTCTGTCTTATCGGTCGTCGGGCCGAAGATGAGGCATATGAGCATACCTATGCCCACGATGATATAGTAGATGGCATAGCCGATGGCTGTGAGGATGAGCACGAGGAGTGCCACACGGCCCCAGCGTATGCTGTAACGTCGTTTCTTCATAAATGTGTGTGTCTATATCCTGCCTTTCACTGTTGCAGATATGATGGGACTATGCGCGGCCGTGTACACTGTCTGCTGATGTTTCTGAGGCCATGGCATGTGATGTCCTGTCCTTTGCCCGGCTGCCTTCCTTATTTTACGGCAAGCTCTTTTGTCAGCAGCGACTCCAGTTTCTCGGCCGAGAGGCGCAGATGGAACTCTCCCCGCATGGCGACAGAGATGCGCCCAGTCTCCTCAGAGCATATTATCGATATGGCATCAGAGACCTGTGAGATGCCTAATGCAGCCCTGTGGCGCAGTCCCAGTTCTTTCGGTATGTCGAGATCGTGGGCTACGGGGAGTATGCATCCGGCGGCACAGATGCGTTTCTTCTTTATAATCATCGCACCGTCATGGAGCGGCGAGTTCTTGAAGAATATGTTCTCAATGAGGCGTTGGTTGATGAGCGCGTCTATGCGGTCGCCCGTCTCGATGATATCGTCGAGCGGCGCACCTCTTTCTATCACTATCAGCGCTCCGACCTTGTTGCGTGCCATGTTCATACATGCCATGACAACAGGCATGATGCTTTTCTTGTCTGCATGGTCAGAGTCGTGTTTTGTCCCGAGGAAGCGCATGATGGTGGCCATGCGCTGGTGTGCGCCGAGCGAGTAGAGGAATTTCCTTATCTCCTCCTGGAACAGGACGATGATGGCAAGCACACCGACCGACACAAGCTTGTCGAGAATGCTTCCGAGGAGGCGCATCTCAAGCACCTGGCTTACGAACAGCCAGATGACAATGAACACCATGATGCCTATAAAGACATTGAGCGAGCGCGATTCGCGCATCAGACGGAAGACATAATACAGCAATAGCGCGACAAGTATTATGTCAACGATGTCTTTGGGGGATATTTCTATTAACACGGTCTATTTCTCTATGGGTATGTATGGATTGTTTTATGTTGTCTGTATGTCTGTGCTGTCTTGTCTCCTTAAGGCTTCGCTCAGGCTGCTGACGGCTCTCTTCCCCATTCCTTTTTGCGCTTGGTAAGAGAGTGGCTGATGGCCTCATGCCATGCCCGACATGTACTCTTCGTATATCCTGACAGCCTCCATGGCCTCCTTGACATCATGCACACGCAGTATCGCCGCACCGTTCATCAGCGCCATGGTGTTCACTGCTGTGGTGCCGTTGAGAGCCTCGTCGGCCGTGATGCCCAGCATCTGCCATATCATCCTCTTGCGCGATACGCCCGCCAGCAGCGGACACTCTGGCAGCATACGGCATATCTCGCCCTGGCGGCCCATAAGCCTGTAATTCTCACGTATGTCTTTCCCGAATCCGTAGCCCGGGTCGATGATGATGTTCTCAACGCCCATATCGCGCAGAGTCCTGACTTTCTTGTCCAGCACCTCGATTGTCTGGCTTGCTGTCGGCTGCACAGACATGAGGACATAGGCGGCCTTAAGTCTCGCCACCTCGTGGAATATGTCGCCGCCCTCGTCATATCTGACACCCTCAAGCGATGTCACGCCGCCCTCGCTGACATCGTTGATGATGTCAGCGCCATACTCTTCGACAGCCATGCGTGCCACGGCCGGCCTGAAGGTATCTACAGACAGGATGATGTCGGGATGCTCCCGGCGCACTATGGCAAGAGCGTGTCTGAGGCGTCTCAGTTCCTCTTCCTCTGTCACGAAGTCACCTCCGGGGCGTGTTGACATGCCCCCGACATCAATCACTGTGCCTCCCTCGGCAACTATTTCCTCAGTCCGGGAGGCGATATCATGGTCAGTCTGCTTGCGCGAGCCGGCATAGAACGAGTCTGGCGTACAGTTGAGTATGCCCATTACTTGGGGCTTCTGGATATGCCATGGCGTGTTGTCGCGTAGCGTCAGTTTATAGTCAAAATACATTTATAATTATTGTTTTCTGCAAAATTACCACTTTTTCATGATAAACAAAGACATATTTTGAAAAAATATGCTTAATTTTGCAATGTATTTACATATTTTAATTACAATGGATATCGAAGCCCTTTATAAAATCTTCTGCGAGCATCCTGTCATAACGACAGATACCCGCGACTGTCCTGAGGGCAGCATCTTTTTCGCTTTGAGAGGCGAGACGTTCAATGGAAACATGTTTGCCATGAAGGCTCTTGAGAGCGGATGCTGCTATGCTGTCATAGACGAGATGCCTGCCGGCATACATGACGGGCGGCTCATAAAGGCCGATGATGTGCTGGCGACGCTACAGCAGCTCGCGCGACATCACCGCCGTGTCCTCGGCACAAGGATAATCGGAGTGACCGGAACGAACGGCAAGACAACAACGAAGGAACTCATCGCCGCCGTTCTGGGCGAGAAATATAATGTGCTATACACACAGGGCAACTTTAACAACCATATTGGGGTGCCGAAGACCCTGCTGCGCCTGAGGCCAGACCATGACATCGCTGTCATCGAGATGGGAGCCAACCACCCTGGCGAGATAAAGACCCTCGTGGATATCGTCGAGCCTGACTGTGGCATCATCACCAATGTCGGCCGCGCCCATTTGGGCGGTTTCGGCAGTTTCGAGGGGGTCATAAAGACCAAGGGCGAGCTGTATGACTTCCTCCGCAAAGGTCATCGTAGAGTCTTCGTCGATGCCGCCAACCCTTATCTCATGGGCATGACAGAGGGCCTGGAACTCGTCCGGTACAGCACAGAGCCGCTCGACGGGCTCAAAGTGAAGGGTGAGGTGATAGAGTGTGCGCCATGCCTGACATTCGCATGGAGTGTGGACGGCGGGCAGCAACACCGTGTCGAGACACATCTGATAGGCGACTATAACATATATAATATGCTGGCCGCGGCCACCATCGGCATCACCTTCGGGGTCAGCGAGCAGCAGGTGACACATGCCCTGGCGGCATACACACCCCAGAACAACCGATCGCAGCTGACTGTCACAGACCGCAACAAGCTTGTTGTCGATGCGTATAACGCCAACCCCACATCCATGTCGGCAGCCCTCAACAACTTCTCGGCCATGCGTGTCGATAACAAGATGATGATTCTTGGCAGCATGGCAGAGCTGGGCGAGGCGTCGCTTGACGAGCACTTGAAGATCATCGACATCATCAAGGCCTCTGGGATAAAGGACGTGTGGCTCGTGGGCGAGGAGTTTGCCAGGACAAACCATCCTTTCCGCCAGTTTGCTGATGTTGATGAGGTAAAGCAGGCCATAGCCACAGAACACCCTGCCGGCCGCTGCATCCTCATCAAAGGCTCCAACTCACAGAAGCTCTTCCAACTGCCCGAGCTGCTTTAGCCCCTTCCTTATTGCTGATACTTGAAACATACAGAATAGCGGGTGGCATCCCCATCCCCCGACATATATTATTATAATTATGAGAAAAACCATCCTTCTCTCCCTCCTGCTGTTCGGCTGCATGTCAGTCTCCGCAGCCGACAAGAATGTCAAGACAGTGCGCCATGCAGGACCTTACAGTCTTGTCAGCCCTATCGTTATTGACAGTGTGGATGCTTCCCAGAAGAAGTATTCGGCCGATAAGCTCATCGACACCCCATTGTCTCTGTCGGCAGCCGATGCCAGCTCGCCTGTCGGACTGTCGTCACTCACATTCCCCAAAGGCTCGCTGAACCTCCTCGCCTTTGATGTCACGGCCAAGACATACGTCAAGGACATTAAGCTGACAGTAAAGGGGGCGAAACATTTCAAGGTGTATGCCGACGGCTCAGAAGCCTCCTCGACTGTCTCGCTCCAGCCTGGCAGCCACACCTTCCAGGTGAAGTTCATAGCCGATTCTGCTGGCATAGACATCGCCATGCCAGAGTCTCTCTGCCCTCAGTCAGGCCGCCGGCCGTTCACTATGGCCGACAATCTCGGCACGAGAGTGACAGCCTCAAGCACCCTCTCGCCGTCGGGCAACTGGGCTTTGGTGACATACCGCTGGTATGACACTCAGAACAAGCTCCAGCAGGAGACAGTCCTTTGTGGCGTGAAGACAGGCCGCCGTCATATTATAAAGGAGCAGGCAGCATGGATGCCTGCGTCTGACAAGTACTATTATGTGGACAAGAAGGACGGCAAGACCCGCATCATGGTCACCGACCCATATACAGGGGCGACAACAGCGTTATGTGCCGATGTCCCCACAGACAACTTCTATATCTCGCCGACAGAAGACTACCTCATCCTGACGACAAAAGAGGAAAGCCCGAAGAAAGAGGACGGAGTGTTCGAGATAATACACCCTGACGACCGGCAGCCGGGATGGCGCACACGTTACTCCCTCTCACGCATGGACCTCAAGACAGGCTTCGTCCAGCCGCTGACATACACATACCGTGGCGTTTATGTCAGTGATATCTCCGCCGACGGCCAGCACGTCCTCCTCTCCGTCAGCTCTGACTCGCTCACCCAGCGCCCTACAACCCGCCAGTCGTTCTATGACCTCGACCTGAAGGCTATGACCATGAGGCAGCTCGTCGATAAGGACGGCTTCATTAATGGGGCGATATGGGCACAGGGGACAGACTATGTCATCTTCAAGGCCAGCACAGAGGCTTTCGGCCGCATAGGAATGCGTCTCCCCGAGGGGCGCATCCCGAACATGTTCGACCATCATCTCTATGTTATGGACACACGCTCAGGCAAGGTGACACCCGTGACAGCCGACGACAAGACAAGCGTCAACGACATGGAGTATTCTCCTGCCGACGGCAATGTCTATTATACAGCGGAGAATGGCGATTCTGTCAGCCTCTACCGCCTGAGCCTCAAGACGTTCCGCTCGACACGCCTCTCACAGCCGCTCGAGTGCGTCTCCGGAATGAGCGTCGCCACGAAAGGCGGCAATATCATGGTCCACGGCTCGTCGGCATGTGTCCCTTACGAGGTATGGAACATCACACAGGCATCGTCAAAGCCCCGCTCGCAGAAGATACTCGCCCCGAACGAGGAGCTTTATGCCGGTATCGACCTCGGCACAGTACATCCGTGGAGCTTCAACTCAGAGCGCGGTGACAGGGTGACAGGATTCTATTTCCTCCCGGCAGACTTTGACCCGGCGAAGAAATACCCCGTCATTGTCCACTATTATGGAGGCTGCTCGCCGACATCACGCCGTTTCGGCAATGGCTCCCACTATCCGGCCCACTATTGGAACGCCCTTGGCTACATCACGTTCATTGTCAATCCGTCAGGCGCCTCAGGCTTCGGGCAGGAGTGGGCCTCACGTCATGTCAACACCATGGGCGAGGGGCCAGCCCAGGATATCATCGACGCTACACGCCAGTTCATAAAGGATGTGCCACAGGCCGATGCTGACAAGATAGGTTGTGTCTCTGCCTCTTACGGTGGATTCATGACCCAGTACATGCTCACGAAGGACAATCCTTTCGCTTGTGGCATATCACATGCGGGTATCTCTGACCATACCAGCTATTGGGGCGAGGGCTATTGGGGCTACTCATACAGCGAGGTCTCTGCCGCCAACAGCTATCCATGGACACGCAAGGACCTCTTTGTTGACCGCTCTCCCCTCTTCAATGCCGACAAGATAAAGAAGCCACTGCTCTTTACCCATGGCACAGCGGACACCAATGTCCCTCCTGGAGAGTCGATACAGATGTACACCGCGCTGCGCCTCCTTGGCACTCCGACAGCCTTCATAGAGGTCGAGGGGGAGAATCACGGCATTATGGACCCCGTCAAGCGCACGAAATGGATCAACTCCATGGTGGCGTGGTTCGACCGCTGGCTTAAGGGAGACGCATCATGGTGGAACGCTATATACACCCCGAAGAAGCTTTAGCCTCTCTCCTATAAGCCATGCGGTATGGATTCCGGGATGTGATAATGTCGTTACTGCCCCTTTCCATGAGTCAATAGCCCCCACCTGAAAATCTCGCGGCATTACCTCACAAGGGTCATGCCGCGAGATTCTTGTATCCTCATACGTGCTACGATGTGCCGTCATGCATGTTCAAAGCAGATTAGTCATGCTGCTCTGTGATGTGTCAGCTCCGCCCTACACGCTTCTTCCCCCTTGCCAATACGGCCATGATGATGAGGGCGGCTGTCGAGCCGATGGCGTTGGCGAGGAAGTCAAGCCAGTCGCCTGAGCGCCGCCCTCCCGTACAGTAGGCTTGCAGAATCTCTATGATGCCGCTCATGACGACAGGCATAAGCCACACGAGGCCTGTGAGACGGAGCCATGACACTGTCTTCCTGCCATGACGCCGCAGATGCTCCATGCCTGTCAGAAGCCCCAGAATGAGATACATGAAGACATGAGCCCACTTGTCTATGAGCCTCACATCGCTCACAGGAGTCTCGGGGATATCAATCAGACATACCGTCCATATAGCCGCCACACATAATGCCGATAATGGATATGAGATAAGAATTTTAATCATTCTGCCTATTAATCGTTTGATTCTGATACAAAAGTAGATAATTTTTAGTAAATTTGCAAGCGAAACAGGAAATATCACAACAATAACACAATCACACCCTTCCGTCACGCCTGCCTGTCAGCCTCACGCTCCCCTCTCTCTCTGTGATGTCTGCCGTGCAGCCAAGGCGGAAGCCATAAGAAAGGAAAAGAATGTCAGAAAGAGCTAACTTCAAGAACACTCTCGGCGTTATCCTCGCCACCGCAGGCTCTGCTGTCGGCCTCGGCAATGTATGGCGCTTCCCGTACATGACAGGGCAGAATGGCGGGGCCTCTTATATCATCATCTACATCCTCTGTGTGCTGTTGCTCGGCATACCGTGCATGATATCAGAGTTTATAATAGGCCGCCACTCGGCCTCTAACACAGCGCGGGCGTACAACAAGATGGGCAACCGCTGGTGGGGCATCATCGGTATGCTGAGTGTCTCTACCGGATTCCTCATCACATGCTATTATGTCATCGTCTCAGGCTGGTGCCTGCAGTATATGTACGCCACTGTCGCTGGCGAGCTGAATGGCGATGCCGGCTATTTCATCAGATATTTCTCTGATTTCTCGTCCAATCCCTGGAAGCCCCTCCTTTGGGTGGCTGTGTTCATGGGCATAACACATTGGGTCATCATCCACGGTGTCCGCGGTGGCATAGAGCGTGCGTCAAAGGTGCTCATGCCCGCCCTCTTCGTCCTGCTTCTTGTCATTGTCGTCGCCTCATGCATGTTGCCAGACGCGGAGCGTGGCATCGCCTTCCTCTTGAAGCCCGACTTCTCGAAGATTGACGGCAGTGTGTGTCTTAACGCCATGGGCCAGTCGTTCTATTCGCTCTCGATAGGCATGGGATGCATCTGTACATACGCCAGCTATTTCTCACGCCGCACCAATCTGAGCCGTTCGGCCATACAGATAAGCCTTATAGACTGTCTTGTCGCCATTCTTGCCGGCCTGATGATATTCCCCGCGGCGTTCTCTGTCGGCGTGCAGCCCGACAGCGGCCCGTCGCTCATATACATCACGCTCCCCAATGTCTTCCAGCAGGCATTCTCCGCCGCCCCGTTCGTTGGCGCGATAGTCTCCTTCGCCTTCTACGCCCTCATGTCGCTCGCGGCCCTGACCTCCATGATATCGCTCCATGAGGTGAGCACGGCGTTCTTCCAGGAGGAAATGCACATCTCGCGCAAGCGTAGCGCCACCATCGTGTCTGTCTCTACCAGCGTCATCGCCATCTTCTGCTCGCTGTCGCTGGCTGGTGTCGATTGGCTCATGATAGGCGGCAAGAGCCTCTTCGACTGGTTTGACTTCGTCACCGGACAGCTCTTCCTCCCCATTGTCGGATTCTTCGCCTGCCTTTTCATCGGATGGTATGTGCCGAAGGGTATCGTGCGGGACGAGTTCACCAACTGGGGCACCCTCCACACCTCCCTTTACCGCCTTTTCCTCGTCTGCGTGCGCTTTGTCTGTCCTACAGGCATCCTCCTCGTCTTCCTTAACCAGCTCGGCATAATCTGACGCTGCACATCCCTTCCATCCATTCATGATGTGCCAGGCTTCACGAAAGGCCATTGCTGGCATATAAAGCCCTCAGAATGAATATACAAGAGATTATATACATCGTCAAGGCAGACCGTGCACGACTGCTCGGCCTGCTCGTCGTCATTCTCGCATTGTGCACAATCTACTATGCCCGTGATAACAGGCAGGATATGGCAGACGAGACATTGGACACACTGAATGACGCCACAGGCCGGAAAAAGCCTGAGCCGATGTACTATGCCGCGGAGCAGACACCGGTCTGTCTCCAGCCTTTCGACCCTAACACTGCCGACTCGACACTCCTCCTCTCCCTGGGGCTACAGCCATGGCAGGTAAGGAGCATATACCGGTACAGGGCACACGGAGGGGTATATACCTGCCCTGAGGATTTCGCGCGCCTCTACGGCCTGACAGTGAAGAAATACCGTGAGCTGAGGCCGTACATACGCATCGGCGAGGAATACCGCCCCGCGGCAGATGTCTATGCGAGGAAGCCGAAGGACACAGAGAGACAGACCGCAGCAGCGGCTGCTGGCGCGACACAGCAGCAGAAAGCGTACCAACAGAAAATATCCAAGGGCGAGACGGTGGCTGTGAATACTGCCGACACGACACAACTGTGCCGTGTGCCCGGCATAGGGCCATACTTCGCACGCCGCATAACACGCTACAGGGAGCGTCTGGGAGGCTTTGTCAGCAAGAGCCAGCTACTTGAGATAGACGATTTCCCGGAGTCAGCACTCGACTATCTGGCCATAGACATGAACGGCGAAACCATAAAGAAAATAAACATCAACAAGGCTACGAACGAGCAGATGCGTACGCATCCATACATCACATACCTCATGGCCCGCCAGATAACGGACTACCGCCGCCTCAAGGGACATATCTCCGATCTCTCTGACCTGCGTCTCCTCCCGACATTCACGCCAGAGGCGATAGAACGACTCAGACCATATATAGAATATTGACACAGCGAGCGATGGTTGCACTGACGTGCTGTATGCCAATATATACATATCTCTTATCCCTCCAGACACTATTAGGGGCTGCTACATATTTTACGTGTAGCAGCCCCTAATGCTGTATAATAGCCCTCCTGCCATTCAATGTTGTCCGGCCGGCTTCTCCTCGTTGAGCCTGAAGCTTATCATGATGTGACACTCATCCTCAACCTGCCGGCCGTCCTTCTTTGCCGGCACAAATCGTGGCATGGCTTTCACGATGTTCATGGCCTCGTCGTTGAAGATGGCGTTTGTGGTCTCCAGAACGCTGAAATCTGACAGTACGCCCTCAGTGTCAGCATGGGCCTTTATGATCACTCTGCCCTCAATGCCGAGCCTGCTGGCAACATCCGGGTAGCGCATCGTCTTCTTTATGAAGCTCTTCATCGCCCCTGTTCCGCCAGGGAAATGTGCCGGCTCCTTGTCTCCGGCGATTAATGCAGGAATCTCGGCGGTACGTCTCTTTATGCTGTCGTCACCCAGCATTATGTCCTTATGGCGTTGATGGGGCTTGTCAGGCCGTCTTGTCTCTTTACATGACACACAGACGATGGCGAGGATAAGTATAACGGTTTGAAATATACTCTTGCGCATCATGCCTCTATCTCACGGCTTTCTTTCCGTTTATTATATACAGACCGCGAGGCAGTGACCCGCTCTCGGGGCTTATCTTCCTTCCGTCTATAGTGTATGCTGCATGGGCTGTCTGGATGTCCTTATTATCCACATGCTGTATGCCATTGACAATATTCTTGTCGCTGCCACCCATGAAGTTGAAGTCGATTGTACCGTCAGCGTTCTGCACGATGTCCGTGATAGGTTTCCCCATGAACGCCCTGCTGTTATAAAGCTTGGCGGCAGGGAGCGATGTGTCTGTCAGCGCGTTGTTCCCGTTGGCGGGATAGAGTGCGTAGTCTTTCAGCTGTGTGGGGTCGGCGTTGAAGAATGTGAAACGCTCATGGTCGTTGTCCCAGTCCTTATATATGTCGCCATACATGCTGCTATAGTTGACAGTGGAGTTTATCTCATTGTTGTTCCATATCGCCTCCTTGTAGTCACAGTGCATTATCATCAGTCCGCTGCCAGGCAGTTTAGAGTCAAAAAGGTCAGTGCCTGTCTGCCTGTTCTCCAGAAGATAATACTCGTCGGGGAACGCCTCGTTATATATGACGAAAGCCTGCCCGTAGTCCTGGCCTGTTGATGCCATTCCCTTGACCGTGGTGGGTGTGGAAAGCTCGGTCGGTTCCAGCCATCCCGACATCCATTTCTCGTATGCGGTGAAGTTGGCGGGGTAGAAGCTGTTGCCGTTGTAGTTGCCGGCTGACATTATATCATATTTCCCCATGCCGTAGTTGCCGGTGCCCGCAGTGTCATACATGTCGCAGAGCCCGAGACAGTGAGAGTATTCATGGCATATAGTGCCAATGCCGTCAATATTGCGCTTCACTCCTAATGATGTCACTATTGATGTGTACTCGCTGGCACAAGCATAGACATTCACACACGCACCGTTGTCGCCAGACACGTATGCGCTGCCGTTGTCTGATTTTGACAGCTGCCCCTTGTGAGGCCATATCAGGTCGTCGTCTGCATTTGAGTTCTCGCCATCTCCGGCATAGAGCACGAATACCTGCTCCACATATCCGTCTCCATCCCAGTCATAATTGCTGAAATCCACGTCAGGGTCGGCCAGCTTGCATGCTGTCGCTATCATCGTTCCCGGGCGCTTATCTACTCTCGTGTTGTCGTGTTCGCCGTAGTATGCGTATTTCTGTGGCAGCGTGTATGGGCCGACGACATCAAACTTTATGTCAAACTTGCCGTTGCTCTGGGTCTTGTAATAGTCGTGCACGCTGGCCACAAAGCCTAATGTGTGGGTGAAGTTCTCCTCGTTTGCGACACGGTCGTAGAACGCCTGGTTGTGTCCGAAACCGAATTTCGTGTCAGCAAAGTTAACAAGGATTATTATTCCTCGCTTTGTTCCGGTATATGAGCCGCCCAGCCGTCCGCTTGCCTTCGCTGCACGCGCCTTTGCCATACGTTCCATATTGGCGGCATTCTCGGCTACGCGCAGATGGCGTACCTCAGCAAGCCGTGCCTTCACATCCACTATGCGGTATGAGTTGTCTTCGGCTGATTTGCTGTAGCATGTGCCGTCTTCTGCCTGCCACCAGCTGCAGAACTCATCGCCCTTAAGCTCCACCTCTACCTTTGTCCCGTCGTCAAGGACAATGGTCTTCTTTATCCCTTTCAGCGCGGGTACAGCCAGCATTGCTGTCGAGAGACAGCTGAGGAGAATCGCTGTAAGGATTTTCTTGCTTTTCTTTATCATCACTGTTGTTGTTGTTTCGTCCTTATTCGTATTATATACAGGTACAGTTAACGAATAATAGGGCGTGAAACAGCGGAGATGTCTCACTCCGTGTTCCACGCCTGAAATCAATCTGTAACGTATATATTAATTAAAAAGCTTCGCGTTGTTCTTTATGAGGAAGTGTGGTCTGCTTGCCACACGCTTCTCCAGCTTCTTCTCCTTGGCGGCCTGCTTTGCCTTTGCCATTGCGGTAGAGACAGCCTTGGCGGCACGTGCGGAAACCTCGAAGAGGTCGCGCTGAACACCGAAGATGCCCTCCTTGTTCCAGAAGAACTCCTGGAAGACATACAGGTCTCTCTCTGCTGAATAGTATGAGTGGAGATTATACTCGACAACCATGTTTGCGAAATCCTCGTCTTTCTCCACATTCAGGATGTATGAGTAGCAGTCGCTGACATATACTTTATCGGTTTCGCTGCTCCAGAATCCAGACTCCTCCTGGTCCATGATAATCTGTCCGTTAGCAAGGACATTGAAGTAAAGAGGCGTGTCGTCAAAGATGTAAGGAGCCAGACGGAAACGTGTCGGGTCAATGCTGCTCTGCGACATGATGGCCTCGTATGATATAGGCTCGTCGCCTGTGATGCATCCGATAGACTCTCCGAAGAAGTTGTAGCTGAGGTCTTTCGCGCCAAGTGTCATCTGGCCGGCTGCCACGTCGGTCCATGTCTCCAGAGCGTCCTTGCTTGAGCGGAGCTTGACGATTATTGCGTAGGCTGACTGTGCCACGCCCTCATTGTCGAATCCGACAAGCAGCACGCCATACTTTCCTGTCTCGGTATATGGTATCTGCACCTGTCCCGGCTCAGTGACAGACTGGGCTTCAACGCTGCCATCAATCATTCCGTTGAGTGTGGCGTTAAGGTCAACACCCTCTGGGACCATGGTGTATTTTACAGAAGCCACATCCTCGCCCATCGTGATGTCAACGAGAGCAAAGTCATTCTCGTCAGGGTCGGTGTAGCGGCCGGCGTATGAGCATCCGATGGTGTAGTCTGCTATCTTGGCTCCTGGCAGGGCGACAGCGAGCATACCGTTGACATTGCCATAGTATGGGGCGTCAGGGTTGTACTCGGTCATGATAGAGAACATCGACTTCTGAGGCATCGTGATGACCCCGTTTCTCAATGTTCCGAACCATTCCGGCTTATTTGCCTTAATCGTCTCAAGAGGCACACCGCCGTCAAGGTTGTAGCTTACCAAGCTGCCGAAGATGAACTGGCCGTATGACCATGTCATCTCTGACTCGTAAGTCTCAAAATATACATAGTCAGGGTCTGTAGCGTTGATTACCCAGTAATAGTCTTTTGATGTGTCATAGTCGCCATCCTCATTATATGGATATGCCGCGCCATAGACATTCTTCATGCGGTACATGCCTGGGCGCACCTTGCTCTTCTCCATATATACATTGTACATAACGTTCTCTACGCCAAAGAATGTTGTCACCATATCCTCACGGTAGAGTCCGACAGAGTTGTTCTCGTCGAAAGGCACCCACTCTGTCGCGCCAGCGGTGAATGCAAGAGAGCTTATGCCATATGTCGAGTCGAAGCCCTCGCCCGAGAGCGTGATTGTACCACCTGTGTATTCTCCGTATTCCACCTTCTCTGAGTCGAATGTGATATGGAGCGGAGCCACCTTCTTGCCGTTGGCGAATGTCACGCTTGAAGGCACATTGTAGATGTTGCCCTCTGAGGCAGTGAAGGTGACAGGCACTGTCAACTCGCCGACACTGTCAACACGATACACGTTGATGTCGAAGCTTCCGGCGTTCTTGTCTATATCTATTGTCGTCGCCTGGTCCTTGCCGAAGTAAACCTGGTTGGCAGGTACTGTGGCCTTTGTGTATTCAAACTCCTCAGTACATGATGTGATGCCAAATGTGAGGACGTTGATCAATACCAGCGACAAAAGTTTTGCTATATTTTTCATTTTTGTGCTTTGTTTTAGGGCATTGGCTTCGTGACACACCCCTCTCTCCAGCTTATGTCCGGGTCAGGGAATGTCCCAAAGCCTCAGATGCCGTTTATTCTGTCCAAGGAGTATATGAGTCAGAAGGGTCAGGGTTGTTCATGCCGACAAGGCCCTGGTTGTTGTTCGACTCGGTACGTACTATAACATAGTTCATCCAAGCAGGACGGCCATTGGTGTTGAAACGTGCGTTGTTGTCCTCCCAGTTTGTGCCTGGGTAGCCGCGTGTCACGCTGTAGTTGAGGCGCTTGATATCGAAGAATGTCTGTCCCTCGCCCCAGAACTCTACTCGCTTCTGGAAGATGATCTCCTCGATAACGTCGTCCTTTGATGTCACCTTTGTCGTATAAGAAGGGTCACGGTTCTCTGTCATGAACTTCTTCAGGAGCTCAAGGCCGTTGGCCTCGTTCTGGTGGGCCGCCGCCTCTGCCTCGATGAAGTACATCTCCTCTACACGCATGACAGGATAGCATGAGGCCGCACTCGTCACATATACATCAGGATTGCCTTCATTAGGACGGAACTTGAGGGCTGTGTAAGCAGGCATACTCTCGAGAAGCGCCTCCTTCATCTCTGGCAGGAAGCGTGTCGCGTCGCGCAGAGGTGAGCCTTCAGGAGCGAGGAACTGCACCTTGCGGAAGTCAGTGTCGCTGATGCGCTCGTACATGCGCTTGTCCATCTGTGAGAACATGCCAGTGCCAGTGCCGGTGTATCCGTACGATGTCTGGTTGCTGCGCCATGATGTCCAGTTGATGATACCTGACTTCACGGTGTTGTCCTCGCTTGTCTGCTTAGAACCCCACATCCACTTGCTGATGTCGTTGAAGCCCGTGGTGATGTTGTTACACTCCTCCTCGGTCATAGGGTCAACACGTGCGGCGTTGATGGCCTTGCGCGCATACTCCTGTGCCTTCGGGTAATCCTCCACCCACATGTACAGGCGGGCCTTGAGGCCGTAAACACATGCGAGGTCAGGAAGGGTGTTGTCGCTGAAGCTCTTGAGGTTCACGATGTACTTCTCTGCATTGTTGAGGTCGTTCTCGATGAAGTCTCTCATCTGCTCGCGTGTGGCACGTGGGTTGTTCTTCGCCGCTGCCTGGTCCATCTCGGCTGTGACGATAGGCACTGTCAGATGAAGCACATCATTGCCGTCGGCGTTTATGTTCGATGTCTTGTCGTTAGGCAGATACTCATAGCAGCGTGCCATGTCGAGATAGACAAGGGCGCGGAATGCCAGGCCCGCTCCGAGGTAGCCGAGCTGCTTGTCAGAGGCGTTCTCCGGGTCAACAGCTCCAACCATGGTGTTGCAGGCAAGCACAAACTCGTTGTAATAGTTGTATATGTACTGGCCGATGAGGTAGCCGTCACCCTGATACTTGTTCTCTGCCCATGCGTTGAAATGGTCATATCCAAGGTAAGAGTGCATGTAGTCGCCGGTCTGGACATCGCGGATAGTCATCATGGCGCCATAGCCGAAACCGAAGTGGCCGTAGCTGCCACCGTAAGCGTTGAAGTTGGATGGCAGAGCCATGAGTGCCGCCTCTGCTGAGGCTGACGACTGCTGCATCTGGTCTTCTGTTGCCACGCTTGTAGGGAATGTCTCCTCGATACATGATGTCAAAGATGAGAGAGAGGCCGCGACAAGCGTTATGCCCATTGTATATTTTAATATCTTCTTTGTTTCCATGTTATGTTCTCTTAGTCGATTAGAATGTTACAGTGATACCACCTGATACGGTGCGTACAGGACGATAGTAGGCATTGCTGTTGCCACCTGCTATGCTCTGGCGTGGGTCGAGACCCTGACGCTTTGACCATGTCCATATATTGTCGGCGACAGCGTACAGACGTATCTTCTGCAGACCGAGGTTCTTCAGCCAGCGCTGTGAGAATGTGTAGCCCACAGTGATGTTGGCAAGCGTGAGGTAAGAAGCGGAGACGAGGAAACGGTCAGATGATGATGCCATATACTGGTCGTTGTACTGGAGGCGTGGGATGCAGCTGTTAGGATTGTCTGTTGACCACGCGTCGAGGATGTCAACGTGCATAGCCTGTCCGCGGCTCATGTTCATGAGCGAGGCGTATGAGCTGTCATATATCTGTCCGCCTATCTGATACTGGAAATCGGCAGAGAAGTCGAAGCCCTTGTATGATATGGCTGTACCGAAACCGCCATATACATCAGGCATCATGTCGCCCAGCAGATAGTCGTCAGCCTCAGAGTGCTTCTCTGTCAGTATCTGGCCTATGATGTTGCGTTTCTTCACGCCAGTGTAGTTCTCATCAACCTTGTTGCCGTCGAGGTCATAGTACTGGTCGTGCGAATTGCCCTGCTCGTCAACGTATTTCTCATATACATTCTTGTAGTAGAGGGCCATACCGGCCTTTGAGGCGTCATACACCATGTCTCCCTCGTCAACATCAGGGCCGTATGTCAGCTTGTATGTGTCCTCGTTATACACACCGCCGTATTTTCTTGAGAAGTATGTGTAGCGGCTCTGACCCTCCTGATAGAAGTAGCTTCCTGACGAATAACCGAGACCGATACCGTCGCGGTATTGCTTCTTGCGCTCGTCAGAGAGCTTTGTTATCTCGTTGTGGTTAGTCGTGAGGTTGGCATAGACGTTCCATGTGAAGTCGCGTGTGGAGATGACGTCAACATGGAGGTCTATCTCGACACCGTTGTTGATCATGTTGCCGACATTGTCATAATAGCCCGACCATCCGTATGATGGAGGGAGCGGAACCCATGAGAGCATATCGGTGGTGCGGTTGTTATAATACTCGATGCCACCCCAGATGCGGTGGTTGAGGAATGAGAAGTCGAAGCCCATGTTGAACTTTCCGTTCTTCTCCCATGAGATGCCCGGGTTGCCAAGAGAGCTCGGGATGAGTGACACCTCGTCGTTTGAGTTGACGATGTCATAATACTTCGTGTACTGGTATGAGCCTATCTGGTCGTTACCGTTCTCACCGTATGAGGCCTTGAACTTCAGCTCGTCAACCCAGTCAACGTTGAAGAACTTCTCCTTGTTGATAAGCCATCCCGCTCCGAACGACCAGAATGTGCCCCACCAGCTGTCCTTGTGGAAACGTGATGACGCCTGGCGCATGAGAGAGACAGAGGCGAAGTAACGGTCGTCGAAGTTGTACATGGCGCGGCTGAGCCATGACTCAGTGTTGTACTCAGACATCGTAGAGTTGCCTGACTTCATGACAACGGCACCCGCAAGCTCAGTGTTGTCAACAGAGAACTGGTTGCTGCGGCTCGCGTAGAGGTCATAGCCGTAAGAGCGGTAGTACTCGTGGCCGAGCATCACCTCTATGTCGTGCTTGCCATACTGCTGGTGCCAGTTGACACGCTGCTGGAAGTTGTATGACCATGAGCGCTCATGCTCCTTGGTCACCATACCCTTATTGTTGGCATATGAGCCGAAGAATGGGTTGGTGGTCTCCGTGGCACGGCTCTCGTTCAGATAGACATTGTTGATGGATGTGAACGTGAAGCCGTATGGGAGAGTGACCTGCGCCGTGCCGCTACCATTGAATGTGTTGCCCTCGACATTGCTGACATTCAGCTGGTTGTCTGACAATGGGTTGGCATTCGTGAGGAATGGACGTGGGTTTGTGACATATCCCTCGCCATAGTCATAGCGGTTAAGGCGTGAGTCCTGGTCGTAGATGATGTTGCCATTGGCGTCACGTATGTAGAGCGGGTAGATAGGGGCGGCGTTGACGAATGCGAAGATATTGCCTGACGAGCTGCCGTCGCCGTCGTCGCCGAGAGAGTTGTAGTTATAATGGCCGTATGTCATGTTGCCCGACATCTTAAGCCATGACTTCACCTGGTAGTCTGCCTTGAGGCGGCCGGTAAAACGCTTGTAGTCTGAGCCCTTCGTTATACCGTCATTGCTCAGATAGTTGGCTGATGCGTAGAATGTGCCGCGGTCTGACGAGCCTGTGGCCGTCATGGTGTATTCCTGGCGGAGGCTGTTGTTGTACATCTCGTCCTCCCAGTCGTCAGGAAGCAGGAGGAATGTGCCGTTCTTCGTGGTGCTGATGCGTCCGAGAGTGGCGTTAGGGTTCAGCTTGCCATCCTTTCCGATGAGCATCTGTCCCTCAGGTATCGTATAGACATTATATCCGAGGCCGTATGAGCTGGTGTTTGTGAGGTTCTCGTTAGCCCATGCCCATGCCTGGTCCTGTGTCAGTCCAAGCTTGTTCATGCCATAGTTTGTGATGCCCCTATACCATGTCTCGTAATATCCGGCAGGGTCTTTGATTGTCTCATACTCTGGCACAGCCTTAGAGTTTGAGCCCCACTTGGCGTCGAATGTGATAGTGGCGTCCTGTCCGCGCTTGCCGGCCTTTGTCGTGATGAGTATCACACCGTTGCCGCCACGCGCGCCGTAAAGGGCTGTCGAGGCAGCGTCCTTCAACACTGTCATGCTCTCAACGTCGGCAGGGTTGATGTCATTCAGCGAGCCACCGTATGGCGAGCCGTCAACGACGATGAGCGGAGCGCTGCCCGAGTTGATGGAGTTGATACCGCGGATGCGTATGGAAGGTGTCGAGCCAGGCTGGCCAGAGGCTGTGTTTATCTGCACACCAGAGGCTTTGCCCTTCAGGGCGTCAACAGCGTTGGTGACCTGAACCTTTCCTATCTCCTTAGAGTCAACCACAGCGGCCGAGCCTGTGAAAGCGCTCTTCTTCTGTGTTCCGTAGGCGATGACCATCACCTCGTCAAGCACCTTCTCGTCTGTGCCGAGCCTGACAAGCATGTTATTCTTGGCATGTGCCTCTACGGTCTGCATGCCGACATATGAGATAACAAGAGGTGTACCGGCCTTGGCATCAATGGTGAACTTACCGTTGATGTCGGTTATGACACCCTTGGCGGCACCCTTTATCTTCACGGTCGCGCCGATTATCGGCTCGTCGTCCGTCGCGGATACTACGGTACCGGTGATGGCTGTCTGCGCCCAGGCCGTGACAGTCACTGCCATGCACAGAAGCATCATTGTGAGTTTTCTTTTCATAACTAATACTATTTGTTAAACATTTTTTATATGTACTTCTTGCTGACGCACACTCCTCCTGGGGCGGGAGGAGGGCATATAATATGCACATTGTGGTGCAAAATTAATATATTTTTAATAAATAAACGATAAAAGGTGTGTTAAAATTTCACTTTTACGGCTTTTTTCCCCGTTTTTGAGCATAACGGTTTGTTTTTATTGTATATTTTTTCATTTTTAATGTTCTATTGTACTATTTACTATTAAAGATGATTCTGCCGGAAAAGTACACTCATGCCAGCTGACATTTTGCTAACAAAAGACAACTTATACTGACGCATTAAGTCAGCAAAGGAAACGATTATGGCATCAAGTTTTTATGCTTTTCTTTCCTGAATTTGGCATTAAGCGCAAGATTACAATATAATAATGCCACTTCACTATATAACTCAACTTTCGCGAGTAATCAATAAAGTTGACTATCAAGTGATTATAAGTGGATGCTATAAAGAACATGTCACGACCAGCCTGGAAGGCTGTACTAAGCGAAGCGGTCGTAACCGAGGACGAAGTCCTCGGGATGTCGATGCTAAACAACTGCCTGGAAGGCAGTACCTCGCCCCCAGTAAAGACATAACAAGGTACTGTCTTCCAGACAGTCGTCCTGTCATTATGGTCCCTGGACCTTGTCCTCGGTTACAACCGCTTCGCTTAGTAGAGCCTTCCAGGCTGGTCATTAAAAACATAACATATTACTTGCGAAAGTTGAATATATAATATAATAAGGTGTAGGAAACTATTCCTCGCCAAGCGACACGACAGTCCGAGCCGCACACGTCATTCCAGTTTGGTGATGTTCGCTCGGCATCATGCAAGCCCCAACGTCGCGGACATCACGCCCGCATGTATCATCATACGTTTGCGCCCATACCCCCTTACATGACAAAACAATATGTCTTATCATTTAATAACTGAGAAATAATGATGTAAAGACTGTGTAATTACATTGTAATTACTGAGTAATTAGCATATAAAGACTGAGTAATTATGATATGATTTAACAGTAATCAATATTTAATATACTATCTCTTGATATATCAAACAGACTGTCTGCCGTTATCTCCATGACTGCATTAACTGTCAGAATACGGATAGTGGACACCTGTCACAACATTCAGCCAGCCTCGTTGTCCTCATTCAGATATCTCTCGACAACCACACTGTCATGCCACAACGCCTCACATGAGCCTCGTCTCAGATATATCTCTGTTGTCTGTAGCGAGTGGTGGCCGAGAGCGTTTGATATGTTCTTTACGCTTATCCCCGCCTCATTGGCTACTGTCGCCCATGTATGGCGCGCGACATATGATGTTAGTTTCTCATCTATGCCCAGTGACTTTCTGATTTTCCCCAATGCCCTGTTGTATCTTCCCAAAGCGTTATGGTATGCGTCCTGCTGGCATGAGGGTGACTGTAGCACAGGGAAGAGCAAGCCGTCTTCCCTGTCCGTATCATATCGGGATAGTATCTCGGCCATTGTGGGCAGGATGGGAACAGAGATTCTCTCGCCTGTCTTGCGTCTGTGATATACCAGCATGTTCCCATGAATATTGCCTTTTGTGAGACGTGAGACATCAACGAAGGGGATGCCAAGCCCCAATACGGAGAACAGGAATATATCATAGAAGACACGCAAGGCGGCCGGGACGAGCCAGGCCGACTTCATCATGCGCCTCATGGTGTCTAAGGACAGGGCGCGCTTCTCTGTCTTCGCCTGTCCGGTAAAAGTCTTCCCGAATGGATGTCTGTAATCAGGGAAACACTTGTTGAAGAGTGAGCGCAGGGAGCGCATGTAGCATGACGATGTGTTCTTGTTCTTCCCGTTGGCCTTCAGCCAGGACTCATATTGGAGGAGAAACGACGGTGAGAGGTGGCGCTCATGATTTATTGACGTGTATGACGACAAGGAATTGAGAGCTGTGATGTAGTTTTTCACTGTTGAAGGGCGCATTCCGAGATTGCTTGAGCGTGCCATGCTGTATGCATGGCTGATAAAGGTGTCCGTCCTCACCCATTTCTTTCGGTTAGCGGGGGTTACACAAAAGGAGATGCTGATTGAAAACATACGTTGGAAGTTTTTGTTTGGTTATTTGTTATGCGGATATGGGGCGTCTTATAAGACGATTCATATTATATGGTTAAAATGTTTCCACGGCGGTCGAAGCTGGTCGTCATAATTTGCAAATGTAGCATACAATTGTGTGGGACAGATGGGTGGACTATCGAATTAACTATTTTTATCGAGCTGCTCGGGGTATGAAACAATTCTCTGCGAATACAGTAAGCAGCACGCGCTGAAAGCGCAGAAGAGCATAGCCCAGGGCAGAGCGTAGCGACACCCTGGGGTAAATGGAACATAACCAATGCGCGCTGTAAGCGCAAAAGCGTTACATGCCCACTGTCACTTTTATATGCTTTTGCCCCTACAGGGCGACAATTACCGACGCAAAAAGCCCCAGGGTGCCATTCCGCTACGCTCCATTCTGCCCTGGGCTGTGCTCTTCTGCGCTTTCAGCGCGTGCCAATCGAGAAATCAGGAATCACTTTACTCGTAATAAAACGCATTCGCGAGAATGGTTATCGGTTTAAGGGGTTGCAAATACTGGCTGTGTCTTTTATACCATCTTTCTTATACCTTATATAATATATACGGATGTTTTGGCTTGCCAATATTGGCGATTGCCACCAGCGAATGTTACTATTTTGTTTGTTTATGCCCTCCTCCCGCCCCAGGAGGAGTGTGCGTCAGCAAGAAGTACATATAAAAAATGTTTAACAAATAGTATTAGTTATGAAAAGAAAACTCACAATGATGCTTCTGTGCATGGCAGTGACTGTCACGGCCTGGGCGCAGACAGCCATCACCGGTACCGTAGTGTCCGCGGCGGAGAATGAGCCGATTATCGGAGCCACCGTGAAGGTGAAAGGTGCCGCCAAGGGTGTTGTCACTAACATCGACGGTAAGTTTACTATCGACGTGCAGCCTGGCAAGACTCTTGTTGTATCTTATGTCGGCATGCAGACAGTAGAGGCTGCTGCACGTCAGAACATGATCGTCAAGCTCGGAACTGACGAGTCTGTCCTCGACGAGGTCGTTGTGGTAGGCTACGGTTCTGCGAAGAAACTCGGTACTATCGCTGGCTCAGTGGAGACAGTGACATCTGACAAATTCGAACACCGCCCGGTTGCCAATATCGGTGACGCCCTTCAGGGACAGGTGGCAGGTATGCAAGTTTATACATCGTCAGGCGAGCCAAGTGCTTCTGTCAGCATGCGCATACGCGGTGTGACATCTATCAATGCCAGCACAACTCCTCTCTATATCCTTGACGGTTCAGAGATAACATCTTCGGCATTCACTATGCTTAACCCTAACGATATCGAGACAATGACAGTCCTCAAGGACGCATCGGCCACTGCCATCTATGGCTCACGTGCTGCCAATGGTGTCGTTATCCTCACTTCTAAGCAGGGAAAGCGTGGCATGAAGGCTAATGTCACTGTCAGCGCACAGTATGGCATCTCACAGATGACTGGCGACAAGGTCGATATGATGAACTCTGAGCAGTGGTTCACCCTCCAGGAGATGATAAGCCCTTCGAACAAGACAAACGCTGACTTCCAGGCTATGAAGAACTACTACGTGAAGAACGGCATCAGCACTGACTGGTCGGACATCTTCTTCGGCGGTTCTGCTCCGACAGCTGAGATAAACATGAGCGCGACGGGCGGCACAGAGAATCTCTCTTACCTCGCCTCGTTCGGCCACTATAGCGCCGACGGTATCATGGACGACTCTAACATGCGTCGTGAGTCGTTCCGTGTCAACCTGAACGCTACCATCACTCCGTGGATGAAGATTGGCGCCAACACCAACCTCGCTTACCGCAAGTATGGCACAGCAGCGTTCGGTACAACAGGCAACTCTGTATATAATAAGGTATATGCCTCACGTATCTATCTCCCTATAGAGACTTACTATGAGATTAAGGGCCTCAACCGTGACGACTATGCCAACTCTACATTCGAGGGCTATGGAGAGCGCAAGAACTTCTTCGACCTCCTCGGCTACTGGAACCCTTACTACCTCAGCGAGATACAGCCTGCCCACCGTGACCAGGTCATGATCAACGAGAACGCATACGTTAACCTCAACCCTATCAAGGGCCTCAATATCCGTTCGGCTGTCGGCCTCCAGTGGTACGACTACCGTTACTCTTACCAGTGCTATCCTGTCGAGCCATTCGACGTCGGTGGCGCTAACGAGACATTCGAGCGTTACGCCAACTGGACTGTGACAAACACAGCAGAATACAAGTTTGATATCCTCGGCAAGCACTATATCACTATCCTTGCCGGACAGGAGACAATGACGAGCAAGGACGAGAGCTTCGGTGTCGCAACTGACGGACAGACAGATATCCGCCTCCTCCTCATGAGCGCAGCCGCTACAGCTGATGTTCCTTCACACAGCATCACTGAGGAGGTGCGTAACTCATGGTTCGGCACTCTCAACTATTCTCTCCTTGACAAGTACTTCGTTGACCTCTCTATACGTCGCGACGGCAGCTCTCTCTTCGGCGAGAACAACCGTTGGGCTACATTCGGCGCGGGTGCTGTCATGTGGAAGATCTCATCTGAGGAGTTCATGAAGAGCACACGCTCTTGGCTCCAGGACCTCAGCCTCAAGGCCAGCTACGGCTCAACAGGTAACTCTGGCATCTCTGCATACCTCGCCCTTGGCCTCGTCGGACAGGGCCCGATGTACGACAAGAACAGCGGTACAGCGATAGCCAACCCTTCTAACCCTGACCTCACTTGGGAGACTGTAAAGACATTCAACATCGGTCTCTCAGGACGTGTGCTCAACCGTATCAACTTCAATGTCGAGTTCTATAACAAGGTGACATCCAACATGCTCATGGAGATACCTTATTCTTATACAACAGGTTTCTCTGGCGGTTGGGGCAATGTGGCCAGCATGTGCAACCGTGGTGTTGACTTCGACATCTCGGCCGACGTCGTTCGCACTAAGGACTGGAGATGGAACATCCGCCTCAATGGTAACTACAACCATAACGAGGTGACAAAGCTCTTCCAGGGTCTCGACTACTACACACTCTCTACAACAGGTCTGCGCCTTGAGAAAGGAAAGCCTTATGGCGAGTTCTACATGGTGCGCTGGTACGGTGTTGACCCTGCTGACGGACAGAACATCTGGCTCGACAAGAACGGCAACAAGACTAAGGTATATTCAGAGGACGACAAGGTCATGACAGGCAAGAACCGTTATGCTCCTTGGAGCGGCGGTCTCTCTACATCTGTAGGATGGAAGGGATTGCAGCTCGACCTCCAGTTCACAGGCATGTTCGGACGCTACATGACAAACAACGAGCGCTGGTTCACTGAGAACGCCGCGTTCGCTACCGACAGCAACCAGACTGTCAACATGCTCAACATGTGGACAACACCTGGACAGATAACCGATATCCCTGCTGCTGACGCTAACATGCAGTTCGATACCCACCTCCTCGAGAAGGCCGACTTCATACGTCTGAAGACCCTCCAGCTCTCTTATACACTGCCAAAGAGCATACTGCGCTCTACTGGCTTCATCAGCGACTGCAAGGTTTACTTCGTTGGACGTAACCTCCTCACATTCACTGACTATCAGGGCTTTGACCCAGAGGTTGACTCTAACATCTCTCTCGGCAACTATCCTAACACACGCCAGTACTCTTTCGGCATCCAGCTGACATTCTAAGAGTTGGCAAGGTGTGACAAGATGGTTTACACGTCATTCCTGATGACCGGAAAGAATTAGCGAATACACCCTATAAACAAACAAAGAAAGAACAACAATGAAAAAAACAATATTGTCAATAATGGCTGTTGCGAGTCTGGGACTTGTATCGTGCGATATGGACCTCAAGCCTTACAACGCCATCGAGGAGACAGAGGCTCTGCAGAGTGTTACCGACTTCAAGAACATGCGTGTCGGCCTCTATTCTGGGCTCCGTGGCATCACTGCCGGCGGATATCTGACAGCAACAGAGCTTCAGGCCGATAACTTCAACGCTGTCGTCGGCTATTCTAACACTTATGGTGATATGCACCGCTGGCAGTACACTCCGACAACAAGCACATTCGAGAGTGTCTATGGAGGACTTCAGGGCCTCATAGGCCGTGCCAACTTCATCATCACTAACCAGGCACAGGCCGACACAACAAAGTTTGAGGCTGCCGACCAGGTGATAGTAAAGAAAATCATCGGCGAGGCTTACTTCATGAGAGCATACTGCATATACCAGCTCTCGCAGTATTTCTGCAAGGCTTATGACGCTTCTACCGCCAGCCAGCCAAACACCGGTGTGTCTTACTCTACAGTTTATCAGCCTACATCTGACAACACTAAGTATCCCGGACGTTACACTCTCGAGGAGACTTACAACCAGATTGCCGCTGACATCGCCGAGGCCAAGGCACGCATAGATATCGCCGGCTCTCCATCTTATGGATACGTATCTAACGACGCCATAACAGCCCTTGAGGCACGTGTGGCTCTCTCAAAGAAGGACTATGCTACTGCCGCACAGAAGGCCGCAAGCCTCATCGAGTCACAGACATATCCTCTCTGTGCTGACGTTGACGAGCTCGCTGCTATGTGGTGGATGGATGGTGGCACAGAGACAATCCTCCAGGTGCCTATCACATCTAAGGATGAGCTGCCTGCACAGAACGGTGTGAGATACCTCCCTTATCAGGCAGGTTCTGTACCTGACTATATCCCAACAGCTGAGGTGGTAAACCTCTTTGAGGATGGCGACTGCCGTCTTGACGTTTACTTCACTATCGACAAGCTGACTACAACGAGCGGCGCGTCAGGTTATGCATACGAGTTCAATAAGTTCCCTGACGAGTCTGGCCTTTGGGAGGCTCTCAACAAGGACGAGAGCGCACGCTTCACAAGCGAGCCTAAGGTCTTCCGCATCGGCGAGATGTATCTCATTGCAGCAGAGGCTTACGCACAGATAGGCGACCTCTCTTCAGCAACAAAGTATCTCAATCTTCTCAAGGCTTCACGTTTCTACGATTACACAGAGACCCACTTCGCATCTACCGATGCACTCCTTAGGGAGCTGAAGAATGAGCGCCGCCGTGAGCTTCTTGGCGAGGGATTCCGTATCTTCGACCTCAAGCGCTGGGGCGACGATATGGTACGTGGCGAGGTTCAGAACGATGCGTTCTGCCTCTTCCCAGGCTCTGCTGTGACAACAAACATGAAGAAGAACGCTTCTGACCCAATGTTCGTATGGCCTATACCACAGGCTGAGCGCGACGCGAACCCACAGATAGTTCAGAATCCTGGATATTAATTTTCATTAAAAGCATGTATCCTGTGGACCTTATATGCCCAAGGACATAACAACCCACAGGATACTGCATAACAAACATAACCAAGATGAAATACCTCAAAATATTCATGCTCACCGTTGCTGCTGTGGTTCTCGCATCATGCAGCGATGACGATACATTCAACACACTACAGACAACTGTAGGTTTTGAGCAAGAGACCATCGCTATAAAGGAGAATGTTGGATACTACAACGTACCTATAGCTATCGATGGCTATCGTAATGGAGACGTCTCTGTAGAGATAGTGGCAGAGGGAACAGGTGCTAATCCTGCTGTTGAGGGCAAGAACTTCCTCATCACAGACAAGACTCTCTCACTCCTTGCAGAGAACGACACAACCAACGCCGCTGTCCTCAACGTGCAGCTCCAGACTCTCGACGACAAGGAGATTAATGACGACAGAGAGCTCACACTGACCATAAAGTCTGCTCAGGGCGCTACAGTCACAACAAGCAAGGTAGTCATCACGCTCCGTGACAATGATGCCGCATTCTTCGAGAAGTTCTATGGCACATGGACTCTCAAGGGCATTTATGGCTCTTCAGGCAAGGCATTCGAGAAGAATGTAACGCTGACAGGTCCTAATGACGAGACTGATCCTGACTATAACAACAAGCTGTGGGCTACTGCTCCTGCTCTCTTCAACGTCGGTGTCGCACTTGACTGTGAGTGGCCATTCTACTTCACATTTGACAAGGACACTAAGACTGGTACTCTCAGCTTCGGCCTCTATGAGAATTATGTCGCCACTTATGGCAGCGCTTACCAGTGGGTATTCGTTTCTGACGATGGCCAGAACTACACCACAGACCCTGTCGTTGCTACATGGAAGCTTGACGAGAACGGAGGTCTGCCTGCTGTCATAGAGTGGGATCCAGATGTTTGGATTTATCTCTACCAGCCAGGAAAAGGATGGTGGGAGGCTATGTACAACATCCAGCTTATACAGAAATAATATTAAAGAATGATACTCCAGAGGGAGAGTAGCTCTATATCTTGAGTTTACTCTCTCTCTGTTTTTCGGTTATAAAGACTGTTTTCTATATCCTTCCTAATCACTTTTAGTCTGTTATCATGAGAAAGATTTCCTTATTCGTAATCATATCCCTTATCGCTCTTCCGTGCTCTTTATACGCCAAAAAGCGTAGCATGGCTGAGATGAAGGCTGCCGCTTTGAGTGCGCTCAATGACAACTCGCTGTCATCAAAAGGCGCTATCACGAAGGCTGCCAATCTTGATGTGGCTTTCGAGACGAGCCAGATGACTGTGCTGTCATCTGCTTATAATACTGTCATTGTGTCCAACGATGACGCTTTTGACGCTGTCCTGGCTATCACAGAGACACCGTTCACCACCGCTGACCTTGACAACCCAGGCCTCAAATGGTGGGTCGAGGCGATGAACGAGTCGCTGGAGACATATCTCGCTACGGGCACAAGACCGAAGAAAGTGGCACCTTCGGCCAACCATAAGCCTGCTGTCCCTGCCCTGCTGACTACAAAATGGGGACAGGATGCGCCATATAACAACAAGACTCCAACATACATCCAGAATAATGTCGAGAAGCATTTCGTGACAGGGTGTGTGGCAACGGGCATGGCGCAGATAATGAAGTATTATAATTATCCTGCTACGGGGCAAGGCTCGACAAGCTATCGTTGCAACCTTTACATTGATGGAGACGTAACCACAAAGCTGATAACGCTGAACTTTGCCAAGGCAAACTTTGCCTGGGACGATATGCTTGACACGTATGGAGCCTCTGCCACTGATGCACAGAAGGATGCTGTCGCTAATCTTATGTACAATTGTGGTGTAAGCGTTAAGATGGATTATGATATCTCAGGCTCTGGCTCTTTCACATTCAAGGCTGCTGACGCGCTTGTCAGCAAGTTCCTTTATGACAGCAACTTGTGTATGTATGTGCGCAGCTTCATGAACGAGACAGAGTGGATGAACATCATCTTCACACATCTTTCTGACGGCGAACCGATACTCTATGGTGGCCAGTCGAAGAGTGGCGGACATGAGTTTGTCATCGATGGATATAACGAGAAAGGTCTTGTCAGCGTCAACTGGGGCTGGAATGGCAAGTCAGACGGCTTCTTCGACATATCATCCCTGAACGGTTACAGCAGCAGCCAGGACATGCTCCCTGTATTCATGCCTAAGGAGAATAGCATAAGACGCTCAATGTTCGGATATGGTGATGCGGCTGGTCTCGCTGTATCAAAGACCCTCGGAGGCAAGCTGAACGCATCGGCTTCATATTGTATAAATCTTGATTACAGAGACTTCAACGGCAGCGTCGCTATGATGGCAAAGTCATTGGACAACCCTGAGGCAGAGGAGATGATACTCTCTCAGAAGTCTGCATCATGCATGGCGTACGGCTATGACCTGAAGATAAACAGCTTCAGCGTTAAATTCGAGAATGTATCTGTGGCTTCTCTTCCTGACGGAAAGTACCGTGTATATCTCGCCACCAAGTGTGCCGAGCAGCCTGCATGGCAGCCTATCCGCAGCAAGGAGGATGTCTCTAACTCAAGCATCATCACTGTCACAGCCGGCAAGCCTACTATTGAGACTGACTCAGACTCCAGCTGGACAGGTATTGAGAATGTCTCCGCTGACACACAGTCAAGCCATAACGATGTTGATTATAATCTTAATGGCATGAGGGTTAATGGCGCTTATAAGGGCATCGTGATACGTAACGGGAAGAAGTACATCAGAAAATAATCCGGAAGGCATAACCTTTCACGGCATATACCAGACAATAACGGGCAGTCAGTTTTATCGTGCTGACTGCCCGTTATGCGTATATATGCGCCTTCCTCGCATTCTCCCGCCTGTCATGTTGGCTCTTTATGCGGCCGGAACGACAAACACGAAGCGTGCGCCATGGTCTGTCTTAGGGTCACATTCAGGGTATGAGGTGTCAACATACACCCTGCCATTGAGGTTCTTGGATATTGTCCGGCAGATATTTAGACCCAGTCCTGTGCCCTGGATGAAATCGTTCAGCTTGACGAAACGCTCGAAGATCACCTCCGCATCAGCTTTCGGTATGCCCTCACCCGTATCGCTCACGGTGTATTTTATGGCCGGTTTGCGGTCTAAGGTGTCCTCGCTGACAGTGACAGTTATGCTCCCTTCTGACGTGTGCTTTATGGCATTCGTCAGGTAGTTGATAAGCACCTGCTGCACACGGTGGCCGTCTGTGACAATCTCGTGGCTGTCTTCGAGCGATGTGTCAAACGCTAATGTGATATTGCCCGGCACACGGTATCTTACCACAGACATGGCCCTTTGTGCCAGGTCGTTTGCTTTCCACGCCTTCTTCTCGAAGTGATAGACACCCTTCTCTATCTCTCCAATGTTGATGATGTCGTCAATAAGCATTGTCAAGAGCGTGATGTTGTGGTTTATGTGCATGGCAAACTCCTTGCGTTCCTCGTCCGAGAACGAGTCGGCTGGCAGTGCCAGGAGCTGTGCGAAGCCACTTATGGCGTTCAGCGGCGTGCGTATCTCGTGCGACATGTTCTGTATGAACTTGTCCTTCATCTCTGTCGCCTGTATCGCCTCTGTCCTCGCCTTGTGCATGTTGTTTGTCATCTCCATCATCTTTGAGATATGCCTGCGCCTCACCATTTGTATGAGGAATGCTGTTATGGCGAGCAGCAGAAGCAGTGTCAGGAGTATTATCATGACGTTTATGGTGAAGCGTGCCTCATTGCGCTCCATGGTCAGCTGCTCGTTCCTGAGCACGAGATACTGTTTCCTCAAGGCCAGTCTGCTGCGCTTCATCTCGTTGTTTCTCATCAGCATACGCTGTTTCTTCTCCCTCACGGCCATCTCTATGCCCATGCGTTTTATCTCCTGCCGGTGGTTGTCAGCCGCCAGCTCATACCTTTCTATGGCCATCTGCTGGCGCCTTATGATGGTATTGTTAAGGTCGATGGTGTTCCTTATCATGGCCTGCTCGATAGAGTCGTTGCCTGTTATCGAGTCGATATAGAGCGAGTCGGCCATATCCCTTTGGCGTATCTGCGCCATGCGTATGGCTGTCAGGGTGTCACGGTGTGCGAGTGCCTCGCCATATTCGCCCGATATACGTGCGAGGAGTCCCATCAGCTCAAGCCTCTCATCAGGCTCTATATAGTCCTCAAGCATCTTCTCTGCCGCTTTCCTTCCGTGTGTGAAGTATTGGTGGTAAGCGTCCAGGAGCGACAGGATCTTTGTCCCGGAATGGTAGTTGGCGAACACATGACAGCTGTCATCTGCCGCTGGGGAGATGTTCCGCAGCGAGTCACACAGCCTGTAATATCGGTCGAAGTTGTCCCTGTCATTACGGTAGGCGTAACATGCGGCAATCCTGACATAGGTCTTGCGCAGTCTCTGTGGCGTGTCTGCATAGTCCAATGTCTTCAGCAGTGTCGCGAGATAGTTATCGTCACGCAGCTTCATGCACATTGCCGCATTGTCGAATAGGCCGCAGTATATCTGTGTGGGGTTATCTGGTGACGGCCGTCTCTCATTATACTGGAGTGCCTGTTTCAGGTGTGGGACGACCCTGAAAAAGCTGTGTCGCTTTATGAATGCGTCAGCATAACCGAGATGTACCCTATACGAGAGGTCGATGTCGTTATTTGCTGTGGCTTTGTCTTTTAGCCGTTTCAGCTGTCTTATGGCATCGAGCGTGCGTCCCTCGCGTATGCTTCTGTATGCTTCTCTCTCAAGGCTGTCAGTCTTCTTTGGCGCTGTGTCCGCCGCTATATTCCTTGCCATAGGGCTCGACATGAACAGTGGAGCCGCTGTCAGCATGGCCAGTGGCAGCATCATTTTCAGCAGATGGAGCGCTCTAAGGTGCTGTCTGATGGTGTTCTCCCTCTCCTCCATGCTTGCCGGTTGCGTCTCATCGTCTTTCTTGCTGTGCGAACTGAGTATGCTGTCGATATATTCTGTCAGCTTCATCGCATCTTCCTGAATCAGCACCCCGAAGCGTTGGCGCTCCTCGTCGGTAAGCGTCTCCCTTGGCTGGGCGAGCAGCTGTGCGAATCCCGCGACATTGTTTAGCGGGGTCCTGACATCATATGACATGCTCCTTATGAACTCATCCTTGCGCTTTGAGGCCCTGACGGCAATGTTCATAAGTCTTTTCTCTTCCTTCCGGAGCACGGCGATGCGTTTTGCCATGCGCTGGTTATGTGTGCCCCAGAGCAGTGTTGCCGCAAGCATGAATGCCGCCACGAGAGCAAAGAGGAACAGGTAGGTCTTCTTCGACTGGTTCTCAAACTGTGCTTTCCTCAGCTGCTGGTTCCTGTATTGGTGCTTCTGGTTGTTCAGGATAAGGTTTTTCTGCTGTAGCTTATCCATCATAAGCGACAGCTCGTTGTCTGCCTCTTGCTTTTTCTGTTGTAGCTTCTTGTTGTTCAGGATGTTCTGCTGGTGTTCCTTGTCGAGCCTGTTTCTCGCTATCAGCTCCTTTCCCTCCTCCATCTTCTCGGCCAGAAGCAGTGCCTTCTGTTCTGCCTCCTGACTTGCCAGACGGCTTTTCCTTACCATCCCGACCATCTCTTTCAGCGATGTGTTGTCAAACATCTGCTGTGCCACCCAATTGAGAGAGTCGATGCTGTCACAGTATTCCAGGGCGAGTTGCAGGCGTCGCGGATGGAGGAAACGTGCCATGTAGTATATCGATGTGAATCTCTCGCGGGCGTCAGGTATATTTCTTCTCACGGCGACAGCCGAGTCCATATGGCTTGAGAATATATATGGATATGATATAGCCCTATAGTATATGCTGCTTATCCTGTCTATATACTCAGGTGTCTCTGTCTCCTTTATCTTCTTGAGACATCTCTCAAAATTGCCTTTGTCGCCTATGCGGCCGTAGTGGCAGGCCAGTAGAACAGTGGTGCGGAATGTGTCTTCCTCACATTGAGCCACCTCCAGGGCTTTTTGCAGAGTGCTTATGGCATCAGGAGATGTCAGCCCTTTGTTGTCGAACGTGTATTTGTAAATGCCGAGATAGTAGTCTGTCGTGCGTGGCTTTGGCGTGCATCTGCTGGCATACTCCAATGCCTTTGTCAGATGGAACACCACGCGTGAGCTGTCTTGCCGCTCGTCATAAATCATGGCGAAGGCACCATGGGCCTTGCAAAGCGCATAATCGCTTTGGCGCTCCAAAGCTGTCGTGTAGAGCCGGCGTACTAAACTGAAGGCCTCGGCCGACCTGTTTGAGTAGTAATAATGGCGTATGCTGTCTATTGCGGCGCGGTATGTGTCGGGCATGGAGACATCGTCCACATCATCCGTTCCTGCCACACGGCCTGACAATGCAGGCTTCTGGCAGAGCGTCATGATGAGCGCTATGACTGATATATACAATAGGCGTCGCAATGTGCTGTGTGTTTTTGAGGGGTTTCAGCTGTCGTTATGGCTTGCCGGTGGCGGTTTGTGGCCTTGCCAGACTGTAGGGATGTGTGTGTGGATGATGGGCAGCGGGCTGACACCAAATGGCTTCCATGTGGGTGGACAGTGTCCTTTTGCCTCGTGTCAGGCTCAGGATGACGGTCAGAATAGGGGTGGTCAGTAGGCCATGTCGCGGCGCATGATGCCGCTGTGGCTCATATAGACGAGTGATATCGTGTCTCCCTCGGCCATTGATGTTGTGGGAATGCTGGCGTATGCGCTGATGGTATAATACTCCGGTATGCCATTCTGGGAGTGGCAGATGCGGTAGGAGAACCTCTTTCCGCCAGGGGATGTGAACACAGTGTCGCACACCAGTCCCAGTGCATGGCGCTGTGTCTCGCTGTCAGGCGTGCCGCTCATGATGTCCATCCTGATATTCAGATACTTGCGGTTCTGCCCGTACCATGCTGTCGCAATCTCCAGAGGGTCGTTGTTGCCGCTCCAATCCTTCGCCTCCTCCGGTGTCCTTGGCGTCAGACACAGCACGCTCTCGGCATACAGTGGTGTCACATCCTCCGCGTTGTCGGTATTCTCATAATACAGCATGGCGCGGTATGTGGAGTCGGGTGTTGTGGCCCATGAGACATTCAGCTGGCGTGTGAATGCCAGCCGCCTGTCGTCGTCAGTGACGCCATAGTCGGCCGTGGCGCGGCCCGACGTGTGCATGTCGCACATCTCGGCGGCCAGTCGTGATACGCCGCTGCTGTCGTTGTCTGAGCATGATGCTATCATCGCCATCAGCATGATGATGATTGTGAGCTTTGTCTTTCTCATGTTGGGTTTGGTATGGGGCGGGATGGTGGGGCGGTGATGGTAGGGTAGGGCGAGCCAAAAACGGCTCGCCTGTTGGATGTATGGGGCCCGCCTGTTGGCTATGAGGGGCTTGGGTGGCTGCTGTGTGGGGCTTGATGCCTGTGTTAGTGTGGGCTGTTATGCTTCCTGCTCGGCTGCTGCTTTGTTGCGTGCGGGGTTGGCATACATGGCGAGGAGCTTCTCGCGGAGGAACGGCTCGTCCTTTCCCGGGATGTCGATCTTGTCGAGCTGGCCTTTTATATAGTCCTCGAATCTCTTCACGTCGGCATCAGTGTATTTGTCATTATTGTCGCTGTTGCCGTTTATCATGTCTAAGGCGATGTAGTTTCCGGGGAAAAGGCTGTAGCCTTTGTGTATCTCCTTGTCGATGCGCTGTGCCACAGCGGTGTAGAAGTCGTTCTTTGACAGTCCCTCGTACTCATCGATCCACTCGTTTATACATGGCGCACACTCGTAGTGTACACGCCCCTTATAGCCCATGATGCCTGTCTTCATATTCTCGAGGTCGTCCTGCTTCGTCTTCTTATAGGCAGGGTTGTCCCGTTTCAGCTGGAATTCCTTGGCCTTCAGCCAGTCACAAGGGTCATACTCATACGATATGGCCAGGGGCACGATGTTCAGCTCGCTTATCGGCCCGCCGTATGCCAACATCTTCAGCACCGACTCCTGTGTGCGGTCGTCAGAGTCCTTTGCTCTTCCCTCACGCTGTGCTATCCAGATGTTCTCACCCTTGTCCACGACGGCATGGTGGATATATCTCGACATCAGCTGTGAGCTTTCCATGAGCTGGCGCGGCGATAGTCCGCGGCGCACGGTGAAGGCTTTGTTTATCTTCACGAGCGTCCTTATCCACGGGTATATGAGCAGGTTGTCGCCTATGGCTATCTCGACGGTGGTGTCATAGTGTGCCTCGATGAGCTTCAGCGACAGTATTGCCGAGTCGAGAACGATGTCACGGTGGTTGCTGACGTATGTGTGGTGGGCTGTCTTTGAGGGCAGTGGATGGCCGGAGAATGTGCATCCGTCGGTACATTTCCTTATGACATACCTTACGACATGCTTCATATACCTCAGCTGGAAGTCGAGCGGAGTGTTCACACCGATAAACATTGTCCTCACGATAAGGCGTATGACGCTCTTCGGCAGAGGCACAAGTCCCCTTATCATTGTCATGAACTGCCTGTCTCTCAGCAGCGATTCTACGGCCCCTTTCACCTCTCCCGGGCCGTAGGGACGTATCTCGTCAAACTCTCTGTGGCTGTCTTTCCTGCTCTCCTCGGCTCCAGCCTGCATATTGTGGAGTGTCTGTCTGTTGTCTTTTTCCATAGTGTCTCGCATGGTTATTGTGTATGATGGCAGCCTTTTCCGCTACGGGGCTGCCATCATGTGTTTGGTTTAGGCTGGCTGTCTGGTGGCTTGCAGTCTCGCTCAGAACTGGTTCTCGACAATCTCTGTCAGCACTTCCTTTATGTCGAGCCCTGCCGCCTTGACCTGCTGTGGTATGAACGATGTGGCTGTCATGCCGGGCGTGGTGTTTATCTCGAGCATGTTTATGTGGTCAGTGCCGTCAGCGTTCTTCGATATGATGTAGTCTATGCGCAGTATTCCGTTGGCGTGCAGGATGTCGTATATGGCGCTTGTGATCTTCGCCACTCTCTCTGCCGTCTCCTCTGCTATGCGCGCCGGGGTTATCTCTGTCACCTGTCCGTTATACTTGGCGTCATAATCAAAGAACTCATTGTCTGTCACCACCTCTGTCGCTGGCAGCACGACGCTCCTTGTCCTTGTCTTGTAGCATCCCTGGCTTATCTCCACTCCGTCGAGGAAACCCTCTATCATGACCGTGTCCGACTCAAGGAACGCCTTGCGCAGGGCCGGCGCCAGATGGTCTATATCCTTCACCTTGCTCACTCCGAAGCTTGAGCCGTCGGCCGCAGGCTTCACGAACAGTGGCAGTCCGAGCTTCTCCACGATGTCTTTCTCGTCAAGCTCATGCTCGTGGCCGTGTCTGACAAGGATGCTGTCAGCCACAGAGACACCGAATCCCCGGAGATAGTTATTGAGGGCGAACTTGTCGAATGTGAGCGCCTCGACGAGCACTCCGCTTGTCGAGTATGGTATCTTCAGCAGGTCAAAATATCCCTGCAGCTGTCCGTTCTCTCCTGGCGCGCCGTGTATCGTGATGTAGATATAGTCGAAATGTTGTCTCACACCGTCAATGCTGAACGAGAAATCGTTGCGGTCTATGCTGGCTGTGAGGCCGTTGTCGAGGTTCACATGCCAGTCGAGACCCCTCATCTCGACTATATACACGTCATATCTCTCCTTGTCGAAGAATGAGTATAGTCCTTGTCCCGAGCGCATAGAGACATCATGCTCGCTCGAGTCTCCTCCGCATACTATTGCTATCTTTCTTTTCATTGTTATTGTTGTGTTTAGTCAGGCTGTGTGTGCGGCCGTGCCGTCATGTTCTGGCGGGCGTCCTGCCCATGCCTGTTGTATGTCCGTTTTTTATGCTTCTGCTCTTGTTCTCAGGGGTTGTGTGTGGTGGGGCTGTGGTGCCATGCTTCCGCTGTGGCTATCTCCCAGCTGTCGTGGCCTTGCCGTTAATGAAGTCTCTCCATTTCTGTATGACGGCCTCAAGGTCCTTGGGCATGGGCGATGTGAAGTCCATCTGCCTCCCTGTCACGGGGTGTACGAATCCCAGTGTCTGTGCGTGGAGGGCCTGCCGGGGGC